>DCVI01000126.1:0-12441 GCA_002327315.1 Syntrophaceae bacterium UBA2192
GTTTCACGGGCGCTTTCTCCTTTCAGGGTGGGTTTGTGCAAAACCCTTGTAAAGGAAAAGCGCCTTTTTTACTACCTGGAGAGTTCACACAAGATTTTTTACACTACCATTGCCCGGACCGAGTGTTGCTGTGATATCGGCACTTGATGGCGATGCAACTGTCAGCATGGTCAACAGGCCGATCATCACAAAGAAGCCTCTTACTCTCATGTTCTCCTCCTTCTTCCTCATTCGAAATCTTTTTTCTCTCAGTGCAAGGAAAGAAGTTTCGCATGCTTTTGACTCTTCCCAGCCACTGATCACCGGACCCCGCTATCGTCTGCCTAATAAAAATGTACCATTTCTCGCCAAATTTGATGATGCTAATGATATGTTATATTAGCAACATGTGTACCGTTTTTCTAACGCATTGATTTAACTTATTTTTTAACATTACCGATCATTTCCAGCGACTTACGTTCGTAAAACAGACCGACACCGATCATGGTCGAGCATGGGTTATAAAAGTCTATGTATTTGTTTATATTTGATATTATCTTTAACGGGTAATCTGTAATGAAAAGCGACGATTTGTGGAATTTTACCATCATAAGGGCTACAGACAGTTCAACGGATACAATTTATTTTGCTATTTGTTTAATTTTTTATGCGCTGAACTCATACAAGAAGGCAGGGCGTTCGGCCCTGCCTTCTTTGTATTTCACTGCGCTATGAAGCTGTCTTTATTTTCTGAATCGCCGCGCCCCTGCCAGGCCGAGAATGCCGAAGCCGAGGAGCAGCATGGTGGCGGGTTCGGGAACCTGCTGGTTCGGTGCCTCATCTTTATTATTGGCATAACCCTGGACTTGCGCCCATTCGTAAAAATAGTATCTCTCGCCATTTTCTGCGTTTACGGGTATGACCGCTTGCGCTAAACTCAAAGTGCCAGTACGTGACTCAGAAACATTGACATCACCATAGAGTGATGGACCTCCAATATTTACCTCAGTCTGCCCTATTATTGAACCAGCCGCATCAAATATCCAAAAAAAGACCTTCGCCTCTGTCCAAATATAACCTCCCGGTCCAGTATTTAGTTTTTTCCAAAATAAATCGTAATCTGCACTAAATGTGATCGTCCCTTCTTCCAATGGCCGGAATTCACCGTACAGAGCTGCCCACCCCCAACTCTCTACGTCATAAGGAACATTTATCATTCCATTTGCCGTTGCCCTCAAGCCCGAATTATTTATGAGACCTTCGCCTGCGGCACTTTTGCTCGAATCGCCCTGAGATGACGCAGAACTCGTAGGACCTGTCCAACCAGAAGCCGCAGCATATCCACTGCTTGGATTGTTAATAGAGATTGGTGGATTAGAAAAATCGTTAAGATATGACCAAGACTGTGATCTGCTTTCTTGGCTAATCCAGTCTACAGCAACTCCGCTCACATTGACTCCCGTGATTGTAGCGCTCATTTCATAACTGAGCGGGTAAGCCTGGGCTGAATTGAATGAAAAGCACATGAAGCTCAGAATTACCAACGTTAGCAAAAGCGGCGAATGCTTTTTCATCATAGACTCCTTAATGAGACTTTCCTTTTTGCACGAAAATAATGGAAGAAAGGCAAGCATGCTCTTGACTCGTGCTCTTCCCTTTCCCACCCCCGGTTGCCTCCCGCCTGTTACAAAACTACTGTTTTTCGCTAACTTGGCGGAATTCCTCGCTCCCCGTATGAGCAACTTGCATACCGTTTTCCGAACCAATTGATATCATTCATATATTTAGATTATCGTTCTTTTTCGGGGACTTGCATATGTAAAGTGGACCGACACCAATAGTGGAAAGCACTTCAATTATTGCTCTTATATCTTTAATTTTATTGCTTATTATCAAATTTTGGGGATTTGTAAGAAGAACTGACAATCTGTGGATAACTTTCGTCGAATGAAACGGAATTTAGATAACCTACGATAAAAGTATGAGAAAATATTTTAAGGTCATTGCGAGAAGTGCCAGCGACGAAGCAATCTCATAACTTATCGTAAATGCTGAGAATGCCACGTCGGCCTGACGGCCTCCTCGCAATGACACATGTTTTATATTTAATGGTCCCTACCCCTTCGTCCCTGGTCCCTTTTTAATGATAGCCATTAGCGCCACCTCGTCGGCTCCCTCGATCCAGTGGATCGTGATCCCCCGGCGCTCCATGCCGCGGAACCAGGTGTCCTGGCGTTTGGCGAATTGGTGGATTCGGATGTTCAGGGTCTTGAACATTTCATCACGGGTCATCTCACCGCGCATGTAGAGGCTCACGTAGCGGTACTCCAGCCCCATCTCGTCGAGGCGCTCCCATGAGATGCCTGAATCGTGAAGCCTCTCTACCTCCTCGATCATGCCTTGCTCGAGCCGTTCCCTCAGGCGCTTCGTGATCCGTTCGCGCAGCACCGCGCGATCCCAGCGGACCCCGATTACCAAGGGTACGATGTCCGGCTTTTCGATCTCTTCCCTCGACCCGTGCGTTAACGTGTGTTCGGCTATCTCGATGGCTCGTATCAGGCGCTCTCTCCCGGTCAGATCCGTCGTGTTGTGCAGGGCGGGGTTCATGTGAAGGAGTTTCGCGGCCAACTCCTCCATGCCCAGCTTTCCCAGTTCCTCTCTCAGGGCTGCGTTTTCCGGTACGGGCAGCATCCGGTACTCCCGGAGGATCGACTCGATGTAGAGGCCCGTCCCGCCCACTACTACCGGCATCATGCCCCGGGCCGTGATCTCCCGGAAGCACTCGTAGAAGCGCTGCTGGAACTCGAATACGCTGAACAGGTGACCGGGCTCGGCCACGTCGATGAGGTGATAGGGCACGGGCACACCGTCGACGACATACTCCGCAAGATCCTTTCCCGTCCCGATGTCCATGCCGCGGTAGACCTGGCGCGAGTCGGCGGAGATCAGCTCCGCCCCGATCGCGGCGGCAAGACGCGCAGCAAGCCGCGTCTTGCCCGAGGCCGTGGGCCCGAGGATGACGATGAGGTTGTATTTCTCTTTGTCCGGTGTCATTGATATCGCTGTAATCAAATCTCCCCCTGCCCCCCTTTGTGAAAGGGGGGGGTTTTTGAAGTCATCCCCCTTTCACAAAGGGGGATTGAGGGGGATTTTCTTCTCTTCACTTAGACACTCAATCACTCAGACACTTAGACACTTCTTTATACCTGGGAGATTATGGACAGGGTCTCCCCTAGGGCGAGGGGGCCTGTAAGGTGTCGCTCTTCGGCTTCTGCCTTTCGGCCTCCTCGCAATGACTCCCTAATTGTCATTGCGAGCAAAGCGAAGCAATCTGAAGAATTCTTCTCAAACGTGGATTGCCACGCCTCAGAACATCCACCCTCACCCCAACCCTCTCCCCTCAAGGGAGAGGGAGATTATGGAAAAGATTTGCTAAAGGGTCGGGTCGCAATGACTCCTTTTCTGTTTTCTGGTCCCGACGCCTGAAGCCGGCGTCCCGATGCGCGAATCCTGCCGCTCCGCGGCAGTTTGCTTTTTGCCTGTTTACGTGTTACTTTTTTTCAGGCCAGTTATATCCGCTTTGGTCGGAACCGTCAAATACCCGATGAAAAAATCGCAACTCGATCTGCGCAACGAACCCGTCGGATCGCTTCTCTGGAAAATGAGCCTGCCTTCCATCACCGCCATGCTGGTGATGGCTTGCTATAATTTTGTCGACGTCTTCTGGCTCTCGCGGCTCGGTCCCCAGACCATCGCCGCGGTGACCATCGCCTTCCCCATCCAGATGATCTTCGGCGGGTTCGGGGTGGGAACCGGCGTGGGCGCCGGCTCTTTCGCGGCCCGCATGTTCGGCGCGGGCGACAACGAAAAAGCGAACCAGACGGCCGGGCAGATCGTCTTTCTCTCGCTTTTCATCAGCGCCGTGGTCATCGCGCCCGGGCTGATCTTTCACGACGCGATCCTGATACTCTTCGGCGCCACGGAGGAGATCCTCCCGCTTTCGAGAGAGTACTTCATCGTCTATCTCTTCACTACACCCTGTTTGATCTTCATGATCTCGGCGGGCAATCTCTTCCGCGCCGAAGGGAACCCCAACTACTCCATGTACGCGCTCACGACGGCGGCGCTCCTCGGGGCCGTCCTGGACCCCTTCCTGATCTTCGGCTGGGGGCCTTTCCCGGAGCTGGGGATCAGCGGCGCGGCGTGGGCAGCGGGCATCTCCCAACTGGTCACGTGCGTGGTGTCCCTGTGGCTTTTCATGAAGCCGACCTCGTCCTATCGAATCCGCAGGGAGCACCTCGCGCCTAATATCCCCGTCATCAGGGCCATCTACCGGGTTGGCTTTCCCTCGATGGTCATGAACTTCGTCATCAGCATTGTGCTTACCTTCTACAATCACATCCTGGGCTCTTACGGGCCCGCGGCGGTGGCAACGCTTGGAATCATCTTCCGCGTCCAGGGGCTCATCATCTGGGTGCTCGTGGGGATCGGGCACGGGGTCATGCCCCTGGTCGGCTTCAACTTCGGCGCCCGGCTCTACGGGCGTCTGATCGAGACGGTGAACGTGGCCGTGAAATACGCGGGGATCCTCACGATCGTCAGCTGCGCCTTTCTGCAGATCTTCGCCGGCCCGCTCATCGGCATTTTCACGAAAGACCCCGAGGTGTTGGCCATCGCCGTTCCTGCGCTGCGGATCTTCGCCCTGTCGCTCCCCTTCGCGGGTGCGAACTTCACCTGGATCAGCATGTTCAACGGCCTCGGCAAGGGGGTCATCTCCATGTCGCTTCTGCTGCTTCGCGACATCGTGCTCCTCATCCCGCTTCTGATCCTTCTCTCCATGCAATTCGGTCTCACCGGGGTCTGGGCGGCGCAGCCCATGGCCAATGTCTGCCTCTTTCTCGGCGCATTCTTTCTGACAAAGCGCGAGTTCCGGAGCTTCCCCGCGAAGGCTGACCCTTCCCCTCCCCCGCCAAAATAATCGTTGGGATTTTCCGACGATTTTGTTACATCAATCGGGAAAATAGTTGACAAGTTTATAAGTTGATGAGTTGATCAGGAAGGACTCACAGAAACGGAATCCGTGTGCCTGACATCTTGATTTCCTTATCAACTTTTTAACTAATCAACTTATCAACTCTCTTCACGGAGGGAATCATGGAATACCTTTTTTCACCCATCAAGGTCGGGTCGATTACCCTCAAGAACCGCATCGTCATGCCGGCCATGCATCTCGGCTACTGCAACGACAAAAGCGAGGTGACGGACCGTCTCGTGTCCTTCTACGAGGAGCGGGCACGGGGCGGGGCGGCGCTGATTTGCATCGGGGGGTGCCCTGTCGACGAGTACGCAAGCAGCATGCGGGAAATGATCGGCCTGAGCGACGACCGATTCATCCCGGGCCTCAAAAAGCTCACCGACGCCGTGCACCGCCATGGCGCCCTCGCTGCCGCCCAGCTCTTCCACGGCGGCCGCTACGTCCGTTCGGGCATGATCGGCCGGCAGCCCATCGCCCCCTCGCCTGTCGCTTCGGCCATCACCCGGGAAGTCCCCCGGGAGATGACGCTGGAAGACATCCAGCGGACCATCTACAACTTCGCCGAAGCCGCTGTCCGGGTGAAGAAAGCGGGCTTTGACGCCGTCGAGGTCCTTGCGGGTACGGGCTACCTGATCTCGGGGTTCTTCTCTCCCGTCACCAACCAGCGGACCGACGGGTACGGCGGGAGCCCTGCAGCCCGCATGCGCTTTGGCATCGAGGTGGCCTGGGCGATCCGCGAGGCCGTGGGCCCCGACTATACTGTCATCTTCCGCATCGCCGGACACGATTTCATGCCCGGGGGCAACACGAACAGGGAAGCGGCCCAGTTTGCCTACATGCTGGAGCAGCACGGTGTCGACGCCTTCAGCGTCACGGGCGGCTGGCACGAGACCATGGTCCCCCAGATCACCATGGACGTGCCCAGGGGGGCCTTCGTCCACATGGCCAGCGGCGTGAAGGCGGCCGTTACCGAGCCCGTCATCGCCTGCAACCGCATCAACGACCCCGGCCTTGCCGAAGAGATCATCCGCGACGGGCGGGCCGACCTTGTCGGGCTTGCGCGGGCGCTCCTGGCCGACCCCGAGTTCCCCGTGAAGGCCATGACGGGACGGTTAAAGGAGATCGTCCCCTGCATCGGCTGCAACCAGGGCTGCCTCGATAAGATTTTCAATATGGAGCCCGTCGAGTGCATGGTCAATCCGAGGGCCGGGCGCGAGTACGAAGTCCCGCCCGTGCAGAAGGCGGCGAAACCGAAAAAGGTCATGGTCGTCGGCGGTGGCCCGGCGGGGCTTTCGGCGGCGCGCACCGCGGCGCAGGCCGGTCACAGGGTGACGCTGTACGAGAAAGAAATCGCTCTCGGCGGCCAGATGCCGCTTGCAGCAGCCACGGAAGAGCGCTGCGAGATGGGGGCCTTCGTAAAACCCTTTGCCGAACAGGCGAAAGCCGCAGGCGCCTTCATCGCGGCAGGCGTGGAAGTGGGCGAAGATCTCGTGAGGTCCGAAAAGCCCGACGTCGTCATCCTCGCCACGGGAGGCGAGCCTCTCTGCCCGCCGATCCCGGGAATCGACGGCGACAACGTGGAATATGCCTGGGACGTGCTCGCAGGAAAAGCCGTCACGGGTAAAAATATCGTGGTGATCGGAGGCGGCGCCGTCGGCATCGAGACGGCCCTGTGCCTTGCAAAGACCGGCACGATCGACGCCGACACCCTGAAGTTCCTGTTCCTGTCAAAAGCGGAAGATCCCGAGCGGCTGAGGGAATATGCCACCCGGGGCGTGAATAAGGTCACCATCGTCGAGATGCTTGAGCGCACAGGCGCCGATATCGGGCTGACCACGCGCTGGATCGCCCTGCGCCAGCTATCGCAGTACGGCATCCGCGTGATGACGCACACGAAGGCCATGGAGATCACGCCGCAGGGGCTCTGGGTGGAAAAGAAGGGGGGCCGCGAGTTGATCCCCTGCGACACCGTCGTGATGGCCTGCGGGACCGTCCCGGTGAACCCGCTCGAGGACAGGCTGAAGGGTCTTGTAGACAAGGTCATTGCGGTGGGGGACGCAAAGAAGGCGAGAAAGGCCTACGAGGCCGTCCATGAGGCGTTCTTCGCTGCAAGAGAGCTGTAAGAGCCACAAGCCACAAGAAAAAAAGTGACTGAGTGTCTGAGTGTCTGAGTGAAGAGAGGAAAAGAAAGTCCCCCTTACTCCCCCTTTGCGAAAGGGGGAAAAAACATCCACCGCTTTCGTAAAGCGGTAACTCCAAGATCACCCCCTTTGCCGCCTTGATCCGCTTCGCGGGGCGTCCCGGTGAGGAAGCAACCGGACATGGTTGCGCATCTCAATATCTGAGGAAGGGGGGTATTCACCCTCACCTCAATCCTCTCCCCTCAAGGGAGAGGAAGATCAAGGAAAATGTCTTACCTGGGAGAGGAAGATTAAGGAATGGGGTCTTTCACAGGCGCCCCCGGTCATCCCCCGAGGCAGCTTCGCTGCAGGAATTGGTTGCCTGGATAATTGGTTGATTGGGGAAGAACAGACAACAACCTGCCCGAGCGTTCCCTTATTCCCTTATCAACTAGTCAACTAATCACCAGTTACTGCTGCGTAGCAGTTCATTGGGGGGAAGGGGGAATTTGGTTCTGCTTCCTTCTCTCTTCCCTAATCAACCAATTACCCAATCAACGAATTACTGCTGCGTAGCAGCTGACCACTGCAGCCTCGCTGCAGTCTAGTAGGTTCTCCTGAATGGACGCTTATTCAAGTCATCCCCTTCCCGGAGATCCTTGTAAACGAGACGCAGAACGGGTGGGCCGTCGTCCTTCGTGAGATCCCAGATGTTGACATCGATATTCATGTCGGCTGCCGTATAACCCACAACGGCATTTCCCCGGAAAACTTCCCGCACGATCAGCATGCTTCCGGCCGAGTACATATTCGCTTTCTCGACACTGCTGTAATCGGCCATGACCTCGGTCAGGGTTTTTTTGCCCAGCTTCGTCATGGGAATCCCTCCCCCCATGTCAACCTCGATCCCGTCTTTGTAGAGGAAGTAGCCGAACAGCTGCTGCGCCTTGGGACCGTATGTCGAGAATCGGATGGTGTTGTAGGCCTGTTTTCCTGCATCGCTTTTCATCAATGCTCCGGCGTCGACCTGGTTCCACTTCAGGATGGGTGCCGACGCACAGGCGCCAACAACCAGCATAACAGCGATGACCATCACGGCTGTAATTTTCCCGGACGCGGTGTTAGACTTCGTGGGATTCATGTCTGCGCTCCTTTCCATGAATGGATAGCCCTCCAGACGCTCAACGGCAGGGGGCCATGACCGATCTCGATTTCTTCGCACTTTCCGCCGGTTCGAACACCAGTTCGAGGTTGATCTTCGACGTGTCGCCGGCTCCGGGTCGATCCCAGACACCGACGCCCATGTTCATGTCCGCCACCGAGTAACCGGCCACCTCCTTGCCCCGGATGGCCTCACGGACGATGGGAGGGCTGATCCGTCTGTTGCCCACGGATTTCGACATCCCGAAATAGTCGGCGACGGTCTCCCTCAGGGACATCTTCCCGCCGATCCGCTCAAGGGGCACACCGGGCAACATGGAGACCTCAACGTTGTCCCCGTAGAGGAAGTATCCGATATTCTGGCTGGCGGTTGCTCCGACGGTCACGAAGCGTACGGCGTTGAACTTCTGCGCTCCCAGCTCGCTGCGGAGGGTTTCATCGGTGGGAAGCTGATTCAACTGCAGGTAGACGGTCCCGGTCGCGCATCCCCCGACGAGGATCACAAACGCTGCCAGAAGCGGCAGAAGAGACCTCGGGCAAGCCATGGCGGACCCCCATCGATCATCTTTTATTATTATATTCTGGTACTGATTTCCTGAAAATCAAGAAAAAGTTGAAGCTCCCGCCTCAGGGCGGGGCTTCCCGGCAAGGTAAGAACCGGACATGCTTGCGCACCCCAATATCTGAGGAAGGGGGGTATTCACCCTCACCTCAATCCTCTCCCCTCAAGGGAGAGGAAGATCAAGGAAAATGTCTTACCTGGGAGAGGAAGATTAAGGAATGGGGTCTTTCGCAGGCGCCCCCGGTCAGTCATAGAGGTGGCAGGCGACAAAGTGGCCCGTTTCCAGCTCCTTCAGGACGGGGACAACGGTCGTGCAGACATCCATGGAGCGGGCACAGCGGGGGTGGAAGGCACAGCCCTGCGGCGGGTTGATGGGGCTGGGAACATCCCCTCCGGCTGCGATGAGCTGCTTCTTTCGCCCCGGGTCGGCGACGGGAATGGCCGAGATGAGGACCTGCGTGTAGGGGTGCAGCGGCTTTTTGTAGAGATCGGCGCTTGCGGCAAGCTCTACGATCTTGCCCAGGTACATGACGGCCACGCGGTCGCTCATGTGCTCGACGACACTGAGATCGTGGGAGATGAAGAGGTAGGTGAGCTCGAACTCCTCCTGGAGGCTCCGCAGCAGATTCAGGATCTGTGCCTGGATGGACACGTCGAGGGCCGAGACGGGTTCATCGGCGATGATGAGTTTCGGCCTCAGGGCCAGTGCCCGGGCAATACCGATGCGCTGCCGCTGGCCGCCGCTGAACTCGTGGGGGTAACGGTCCGTCTGCTCGCTCGTGAGCCCGACCTTCTCCATGAGCCGGGCCACGTCCTCTGCGCGGTTCTCCCCGTAGGTCACACCGTGGATGAGAAGGGGCTCGCCGATGGTGCTCCCGGCGCTCCTGCGGGGGTTGAGCGACGAGTAGGGGTCCTGGAAGATCATCTGGACTTCGCGCCGGAAAGCCTTCAGCTTATCGCCGCTGTGCACCAGGATGTTTTCCCCATTGACGAGAATCTCTCCCGCCGTGGGGTCCTCCAATCTCACGATCATTCGCCCCAGGGTCGTCTTCCCGCAGCCGCTTTCCCCCACGAGGCCGAGCGTCTCCCCCCGGTACACCTGGAGGTCCACGCCGTCGACGGCTTTCACGACGTCATGCTTGCCGCCGAGAAACCCGCCCCGGACGGGAAAATGCTTCCGCACACCTTTTATGTCGACCAGAATGTCTGACATTTTCTTTTACCGATTGTTTTCGCGATTCCATGCTTCAAGGTGACAGGTACCTGGTGTCAGGTGACAGGCAAAAGACCTGTCAATAGGATGTCCCTGTTACCTGTTACCTGCACGCTACGCGTGCAACCAGCACCTCACAAAATGCCCCGGCGCCTTTTCGAGCAGTTGCGGGACCTTTTCCGCGCAGACGGGCATGACGCGTGGACAGCGGTCCCGGAATTTGCATCCCGACGGAAGCTCCAGCAGATCCGGGATCGTCCCCGGGATGACATTGAGGTAGCCATGCCTGGAAGGCCCCGAGCCGATCCGGGGGATGGAGTTCATGAGCCCCACCGTGTACGGGTGAAGCGGTGAGGAAAAGATGGCCTCCACGGGCCCGTGTTCGACGACCCACCCGGCGTACATGATGGCTGCATATTGGGCGGCCTCGGCGATGACCCCGAGGTCGTGCGTGATCAGAATGACCGATGCTCCGACTTCCCGTTTGAGCCCGAGGATCAGTTCGAGGATCTGCGCCTGGATCGTTACGTCCAGGGCTGTTGTGGGTTCGTCGGCAAGCATGAGCCTTGGCCTGCACGACAGGGCCATGGCGATCATCACGCGCTGCCGCATCCCTCCGCTCATCTGGTGGGGATAGTCTCGGGCGCGCATCTCGGGCGCCGGAATGCCGACAAGGCGGAGCATCTCCACGGCACGGTCCCGGGCATCCCTGGCCGTAAGCCCCTCGTGAAGCTCGAGGGCCTCGGCGATCTGGTCGCCGATGCGAAAGACGGGGTTGAGTGATGTCATGGGTTCCTGGAAGATCATGGAAACCCGTTTTCCCCGGACGCGGCGCATCTCCTCGTCCGTGAGCGCCAGGAGGTCCGTTCCCTCGAAGAGAATGCGCCCCGATACGATGCGCCCGGGCGGTCTGGGGATCAGCCGCATGATGGACAGGGCGAGGACCGTCTTGCCGCAGCCCGATTCGCCTGCGATGCCGAGAGTGTCGCCCTCGTTGAGGCGAAGGTCCACGCCGTCGACAGCCCGCACAGTGCCCCTGGCCGTTTCGAAGTGGGTGCTGAGGTTTTCGATCTGTAATATCGGCTGCATAATAAATGGGCTTCAGGAATCAGGCTTCAGGCTTCCGGAATTCATGTCTTGATTGATGTTTCACTGGTCACTGGTCACTTCTTCAAGGAGGCCCGGTCCCGCAGGAACCGCACCATGAGGCGCACGCCCACCGCCGACGCGCCCCGGGGGATGTAGTGCTTCTCCTTGCTCAGCCACGCCGGTCCCGCAATGTCGAGGTGCACCCAGGGGGTCTTCCCCACGAACTTGCCCAGGAAGACGGCCGCCGTGATGGCCCCGCCGGCCCGCCCGCCCGTGTTTTTCATGTCGGCCACATCGCTTTTGATCAGTTCGGCATAGTCGTCCCAGATGGGAAGCTCCCAGAGCTTCTCACCGGTTTCCGCGGCGGCTCGGCGCAGGTCATTTTTCAGACCGTCATCGGTCCCCATCATGCCGATGACATCATCCCCGAGCGCAATGATGCAGGCCCCCGTCAGTGTGGCCATGTCGATGATGGCCTTCGGCTTGAACCGCCCCGCATAGGTCAGGGCGTCAGCCAGGATAAGCCGCCCCTCGGCGTCGGTGCTGATCACCTCGATCGTCTGTCCGGACATGGAGCGCAGCACATCGCCGGGTTTGTAGGCCCGCCCGCCCGGGAGGTTCTCCGTGGCGGGGACGAGTCCCACGAGGTTCAGAGGAATCTTCAATTCCGCGGCGGCCTTGATCACGGCGAGCACGGCAGCCCCTCCGGACATGTCCGCCTTCATCTCCTCCATCTTGTCGGGAGGTTTCAGGGAGATCCCTCCGCTGTCGAAGGTGATGCCTTTGCCGACGATCACGTAAGGTCGCTCACCCCGGCTGCCCCCCTCGTATTCGAGAATGATGAACCGGGCCGGCTCCATGCTTCCCCTGTTCACGGAGAGAAGCGCATTCATCCCCAGTTTTTCCATCTTGCCGTTGTCGAGGACGGTCAGCCGGACCTTCCCCGATGCCACGGCGTCCTTCGCCCTGCGGGCCATATCGGTGGGCGTCATTTCGTTGGAGGGCGTCGATACGAGATCCCGGGCGTACCAGACAGCCTTTGAAACGATTTCGGCCCTTCCTGCCGCCGCTTTCATCCGTCGGGCCTCGGCATCGCCTGCCGCAAGGATCGTAAATGTCCTGACGCGTCGCTCTTCTTTTTTGTCAGCCGTCTTGAAGTGCATGAATTGATAGAGCCCGAGAAGCACACCCTCTACGGCCGCTTCCGTCAGGTCTTCCAGGCTGCGGCTCCCGTCCATGGAATCCAGGGAGGCTGCAAATCCGGGGATGCCCAGCTCGCGGA
>DCVI01000126.1:12522-15892 GCA_002327315.1 Syntrophaceae bacterium UBA2192
GAAGCCCACCCGAACTGCGGTCCAGCTGAAGCGCCGCCCCTTCGAGCTTGCGGGAATCTTCAAAATGACAGACCACGATCGCCTCACCGCGAAACGCAGCCGGACTGCCCTTTTTTACGTCAACCTTCATCATGCCTCCGCCTTGGGAAATAGGTATTGGGTACTGGGTATTGGGTATACAGTCTGTCTGGTCTAAATCCCCCCTGCCCCCCTTTACGAAAGGGGGGTTCACATTCATCCCCCTTTTGCAAAGGGGGAAGGAGGGGGATTTTCTTTTTTCTCTTCACTCAGACACTCAGGCACTTCATCTTCACTGCCCCTCCGCGGCATGTACTCTCCGCACTCCGATCGCCCGATTTGGTAACATTTGTCACTCTGGTCACATTCGTCACTGCTGTCAATAGCTTACGGCGCCGAAAGAGTAGCACAAGTACGCGTAAATTGAAATCCTTTCTCGTTTTGCACTTTTCGAATCTAATCCTTGAAAGATTACTTTCCCCGATTTTTCTCATGATATTTTCTTAGACAAAATCATACTTTTTTCCGGCTTGATTTTAACCCCCCAAGCGATAGACTGCTTGCATACAAGACATCGAAAGTGAAGCCTGATGGTTGAGAGAAGGAAATACGAGCGCTACGATCTCGCGGTCCCGGTGAAAATCGAGACCCTGGCGAGAACCGCCAAAAAGAGAGAATTTACTCTCAGGACGGCAAATGTCTGCGCCGGCGGCGCCTTCTTTCACACGGATTCCCTCCTGGCGGAAGGCACGAAAGTACGCCTGGAGCTGCTTCTGTCCTATGACACCCGTAAAACCTTCCGGAATCCAAAAAGCGCTCGCATCCGCATCCTCGGCACCGTCGTGCGCTGCCGGCAGGGCGAAGTGGCCATCCGCTTCAGTGAAGACTACGTCATCGCCCCGATCCCCGCCCAAACCCGGGGCGTAGGCTGAAGGCGCTTCGCGCCAGTGGCCAGTGACCAGTGAAAGAAAATCCCCCTCTTTCCCCCTTTGATAAAGGGGGATGACCGGGGGTGCATCCCGTGAGGGTGCGCAACCATGTCTGGTTCATTCCTTACCGGGCCGCCCCGCGAAGCGGATCAAGGCGGCAGAGGGGGATTTTCCCCTCTGTGAATTGACGCTGTTCATTAGGAGGAGCCCGTTCGACCGGCTCAGGGTGACGAAATAATCCAGGGCATAGTTCTCAGATGTGGATTGCCACGCCTCGGGAAATCCACCCTCACCCCGGCCCTCTCCGGCTAGAGGAAAGGGATCATTCACCCTCACCCCGGCCCTCTCCCCTCAAAGGAGAGCGAAATTATGGACAGGGTCTCCCATAAGGAGAGGGAGAACTAAATGGAAACGGGTTTCAAGGGGCTCGGTTCGCAATGACTCTTTTTCTATTTTCTGATCCCGACGCCCGAAGCCGGATGCCCGAAGCCGGGTATTTGTCCCGAAGCCCGAATCCCAGGCGCTTCGCGCCTGCCCGTCAAATTATTGTACAGCCTCCCCGCCATCTGAAAACCTTCCTGCATAGCTTCCATGTACCTGTATTTATACACTAATATATAATTATGGCTTCTGTTCTATCATGTGGAACGGAAAATGCTAGTCCTACTACCAGAGTATTAGTTTTTTCTAATCAGGTCCTAATCGGCATCAGGCGCTATGAAAAGCAGGGAAGCAAAATCCGACTCGCTGAGCAAGAGAACGATCCAGATCGTCAGTGCCCGAAAACTGCAATGCGATCTGATGGCCAACTACCTGACAGTCACTACCGGGGTTATATGCAAAATCGCTTCCGATCCCGGCGCAATCTCCGTAAATCCGCAGGAACCCGAGAACACCACACTGGTTCTCCTTGACTGCCCCGAGCGCGACCCCGTGAAGTACTTCATGGCGCTGGCCGTGGCGGGAAGGCGGATCCTCTCGAAGTGCCTGGTCGCCCTCTTCAACGTCAGGCCCGGTCTCGGCATCGAGGAAAGGGCCGTCTCGTGGGGCATCCGGGGGTTTTTCTACGAAACGGATACCGTCGATCAGATGATTAAGGGCATCCAGACCCTTTTCAAAGGCGAGATGTGGCTTTCCCGCGACATCATGGCCAAGTGCATCCTGTCGCAGCGATCCACCGGCGAGTCCTCCAAGAAGGACGTGATCTTTCTGACGCAGCGCGAGCTCGAGATCCTGAGCATGGTCGTCTCCGGGGCCACGAACGAGGAGATCGCCGCCCGGATCTGCATCAGCCCGCACACCGTGAAAACGCACATCTACAACATCTTCAAGAAAATCAACGTCCCCAACCGGCTCCAGGCTGCACTCTGGGCCGCCAAGAATCTCTGATTCCCGATTCAATGTCTCTTCCTTGGTTTGCCTCTCCCCCCCCTCCTGGGGAGAGGCGCGCCTGCCGCGGAGCGGCGGGCATCCGGCTTCAGGAGTCCGGATTCCGCATTACTGAATTGATTCTCCCTGAATCTCCCATTTATTAATCCCGAGTCCGGAAGCCCGATTCCGGAAGCCCTCTTTTTTCGTTGACTTTTGGTTGGGAAATATCGTTCATTACACCAGTTTCTAACGGCAGGGGGGGCCATGTCAGCCATCAAGCTCAAGAGTTGCCCGAAGGTGTACATTCACGAAACACACCGCTCGAAGTTTCCCGAGGATACGCTGCACTTCGTCGAGGGCATGAGGAATCTCCTCGGGATGAGGGACTTCCGCGATGCAACCGGACTTGACCGTATCGGAATCCCCGTGTACACCTGCTGGCGCGTCAGGCCCGATGAATCGAAGACCTTCCACACCGGCAAAGGCGTATCGGCCATCCAGGCCCAGTGTTCCGTCACCTTTGAATCGATCGAGCGATACTCTTCCGAGTTTCGCGAGGAGTGGGCCGACCGGCTCGTCGTCGGAAGCTTCAACGCCCTGCGAAAAAAACACAACACCCTCGACCCCACAACGCTCATCCTCTCGCAGTTCAGCGACTACGGGCCCGACAAGGACCTTCACTGGACCTGGGGATACGACATCGCAAACGATCGGGAGATCCTCGTCCCGGCAAAGGAGGTCTATCACCCCTTTCACCGCGACGAAGGGCTTCTCTACGGCTCCCATACAAACGGCCTCGCATCGGGCAACACGATCGAGGAGGCGGTCTTCCACGCCCTCACGGAGATCGTCGAGCGCGACGCCTGGAGCATCGCCAAGTACAACCGCTATTACGGCGAGCCGGTGTTCATCGAGAACAAGCCCGAGCAGCAGTTCCTGATCGACATCGTTCGGAAATTCGAGGAAGCCGGGATCGATATCGTTGCCCGCGACATCACCTCCGACATCGGCATTCCGGCCGTGGCGGCATTCTGCAAGGACATGTGCCACGG
>DCVI01000126.1:16081-16648 GCA_002327315.1 Syntrophaceae bacterium UBA2192
CTGGACAGGGTTATCGCCGTTGAACTGACGAGGCCGGAGACGGGCATCCCCACCGTGCGGGTGATCATCCCGGGCACGGATGCCTACTGCTTCGACCGGACCCGCAAGGGCGACCGCCTCTACGGCGCAGAATGACCTTACCGCAGGACATCGCAGAGTATCAAAAAAGAATGTCATGCCCGTGAAAACGGGCATCCATGCCGGATTCCCTCTTTCGAAGGGGAATGACAGATTCGAAGGAAACTTCCGGGCGTTCAGCCGGAGAACTCAAAGGGGAATCTACATGCTCACGGAAAAAGAAGTCTGCGAGCGGGCGGAATACTGCTACCTGATCTGCCTGCAGCTCAACTGGATGCTCTCCAACGATTCCATCCAGCCCGTCAAGTATCTCGAACAGATCCGGAAGTCTTCCCTCGGCCTTGCCGAAGACGATTTCATCGTGATGACCCTCGAGGAAGGGATGAAATCGGGTCTGGAAGACTGCGGCGTCAACAACCTGATCCTCATGTACGAGTCCTTCGTCCACGCCTTCTGCGAGGTCATGCAGATCGACATCGAAGATCTCCG
>DCVI01000133.1:0-14126 GCA_002327315.1 Syntrophaceae bacterium UBA2192
GTGACTCGGCCCCTCGAAGTAGCGCGTCATGGAATCCATGATCGCAGATTCGATGTCTTGCCTTGGTTTTCCCGAGTCGCTTTGGAAGTAACGGCGCATCGAGTTAACGATGCTTGCTTCCATTTTCGAATCTCGGATCGTTCCGATCTCTATCTCTTTGTCCCTCTCCGTCGGGATTCTCATGATCCTTCTCCTTCCCTGGATTTGAAAGTCCCCGATAGATCCTGATTGTTCATGGTTAGAAATATACAGGGAATAAATCAGGATTCATATGCGTCTGCACCTGACTATTGAGGTCTAAATACCTTAGATGTTCACCCGATAGGAAGGGGGGATGAAAAAGAATGACTGATCGATATTCCATCGTATTCCTCTGAATTATTTATCTTTTCCCCTTTTTAGTCGGAATGATTGCCTTGGTATCCTATTCATGCGTTCGGCTGATCACTCGCGGGCAGTGGGCTCCAGGCGAGGTTCAATATTGAAACGCAAGCCAAGGCGGGGATGTTCGGCTAATGGGGTAGTGAATCAATGTTTGATGTCGAGTTTCCGGGATGGATGCCAGGGGAAGTGAAGCTCCCCGCCCAAAGGGCGGGGCTTCGCGGCAAGGATGGTTCGGCGGGCTCACCATGACGAATCAGGATTCGTCCCTATCCTTTCGAAGGCGTGCCTGTCCTGAGCTTGTCGAAGGACGCGCCCTGATATCTGAGGAAGGGGGTATTCACCCTCACCTCTGTCCTCTCCCCTCAAGGGAGAGGAAGATCAAGGAATAGGGTCTTTCACAGCGCCCCCGGTCAACAGGGTATCTTCACCGCTGATAGAAGAGTTCACTCGGGTTTCGATAATTCCAGCACTTCGATAACTCAAAATATGGTAGCAGTACTGTCCGGTTAAGGTTTGAATAAATCCGCTTGGTTGCTGATTTCGGGTTCCGTAATTTGCTTCATGGCGTCTCGAACCAGTTGTTCGATGGGCTTTCTCTCAAAGAGATTGACCTCCAGGATCTGCAACAGGGCGTGCAGACTGCAGGACAGATGAAGCCTCTTTTTCAGGATGGCCACAAGCAAGTAGATGCAAAGAGCCACCCAGATCTGGATTTTGACGGCATTGGCCGACGTGCCGAAGAAGGACTTGATCCGCAGGTGCTGCTTGATCCACTTGAAGAACAGCTCGATCTGCCAGCGCAGCTTGAAGATGTCCGCCACGGTCTGTGCCGGGATCGAGAAAATGTTGGTCAGGAACACGAGCCGCTTTTTTGTTTCGGGCTCCACGTAGGAGACCCGCCGCAAGGCCTCCGGATAGGCCTCTCGGGAACGAGTTGTGGTGAGCATGACGGTCTGATCGGCACGGACGGGCTTCTTGACCGGGCGTGAGGTCAGGCGCCGGCAGCGCAGATTGCTCTTGGCCCGGATGACGAAGAAGGCCGGCTGCCGATGGACGGCGTAGAGTCGCCGGAAGTCCGTGTAGCCGCGATCCAGCGTCACGATGGACTCTTTCTGCAGGGGAACGGTGTCCAGGAGATTGACATCGTGCACACTGCCCGGTGTCAGGCTGATGAAGGTCGGAATCGATCCCCGCAGATCCAGCAGGGCATGCAGCTTGATTGCTCCCTTGGTCTTGCGGAACGTCGCCCAAGGGAAGAGCGACAGGCACAGGTCGATCGTCGTGGAGTCCAGGGCATAGACCGAGTGCTCCAGTTCGATGTCCAGCTCTTCGTCCCGGTAGAGGGACCGGGCCACGGCAATGAGATGATACCCGAAGTCCTGGTAGATCCGATAATCCCGCAGCTCGTTGGCGTCCGCCAGGGTTGACCGCGACACCGGGCCCCGGAAGCCAACGTGGTAGAGCTTTTCGTGATGCGAGTTCAGGCATGTCTCGATGTCCCGCAGGCTCTCCCGGTACGTCAGCTGTGCAAAGGCCAGACACAGCAACTGATCATAGCAGGGGAACCGTCGAATCCGGTAATTGCCGTCATAGCGGCGCACGCATTTGTCAAACTCATATCGCGGCAGATGCTGAAGGAGCTGCGCAAAAACCGTCCGTCCTGGATTCATCGGCTGTCCTCCCCGATCCGTTCGGGGCAGACTACCGATCAGAACGGTCGATGTAAATTCAAATCGGAAAAAACGAAAACAGTAACTATTCTCCGCAATATCAAAAGGTTATCCAGCTTCTGAAAAGTCTTAACCGGACACTACTGATATGGTAGGATAAACAAAGATTGTTTATCAAAGACCGCCGGAAGACAAAGGATGTTGAGGGAAATGAGAAGCCAACGAAGACGGATCATCACGTTTCTCCTGTTTCCTTCATTATTCTCTCCATAACAAATGATGTCATAATGAAGTATTGGTTCCGGTGGAGCGGATCAACGAAGCCCGATGTCTGTTGAAGAACGTTTTCTTTTCTGCCGCTGTCAAGATCGTGTTCTTGGGCATCGTCATCGCCGGCTTTCTGAGAATCTTCAGCAATGAGGGGGAAGGTCGCTTATCGGTACATACGGAAAACCAGAAAAGAAGATAAACCTCATCAGGAGAGGATCACCATGAAAAAGACAAGTCTGGCAGCGCTGATCCTGTTTGTTTCAATATTTGCGCTAATGTCAAATGCACGGGCACAGTCGCCACAACAAACTCTCGACCAGTACGTCTCGGACCTCCAGAAGAATCCCGGTGACAACGCCTTGCGGGAAAAGATCATCAAGCACGTCCAGACCATGAGGCCGTCACCGGCGATACCGGAGGAGGCAAGACGTCACTATGTAATGGCTAAAACCTATTATAAGGATGCCAAAAAAATTGACGACTATAATGCTTCCATCGATGAGTTCAAGAATGCTCTTCTCATTGCCCCCTGGTGGCCCGATGCGAACCGGGAGCTCGGCATCGCGGCTAAGGGTGCGCAACGTTACGATGATGCCATCGCTGCGCTGAAGCTGTATATCGCCACCAATCCCGGACGGAACAAGGCTCGCGCCACACAGGACGAAATCTATAAGATCGAAGCAAAGAAAAAAGAATTGCAGCAAAAGAGAGGACAATAGATGCGTCGGCTGATGAAGCCCGCAAGCGGGACATATTGACTCTCCTTGTCCCAGGACGAATGAGTGATCCCATTGCCATTTATCTCATTGTTTTGGCATCCCCGCGTTGGTCCGATGGTCGTCTTGTGATGATCCAATGAAAGAGAGAAAGCGTAGGAGGCCTCCATGGATGATAGCGGGAAACGCGCAGCCAAGGCGCCCGCACTGTTGATCCTGGCCAGTTTTATCATTGTGGTGGCGGGGATGAAGGCGGCGAGCGACATCCTGGTTCCGTTTTTCCTGGCGGTGTTCATTGCGGTCATATGCGCTCCGCCTTTGTTCTGGCTGCAACGGAAGGGCGTGCCGAAATTACCGGCGCTTGCAATCATTCTCGTGGCCATTCTGATTGCAGGATTGCTCTTTGCAGCATTGATCGTTCCTTCATTGAATGATTTCCTGATATCCCTTCCCGGTTATCAGGAGCGATTGTCGGCCCAGATTGCCGAATTGCTGAGCTGGCTGAGCGAAAGGGGCGTGAACATCCCAGCGGTAGAGGTGTCCGGTGCTTTACATCCTGGGTGGGTGATGATCCTGGCCGGGGGTATATTCGAAGCCCTGAGCAGCGCTCTCGCCCACGCGTTTCTGATCCTGCTTACGGTCGTGTTCATCCTTCTGGAGATGGCTGATTTGCCACGGAAATTGCGGCTTGTGCTCAAAAACCCGGAGAGGTCGCTGTCTACAATTGAGAAATTCAGCCAGCACGCAAAGCGCTATATGGTCATTAAAACCATGCTCAGCGCCGCTACCGGTGTCTTGATCTGGCTCTTGCTCCTCATCCTCGGTGTCGATTATCCGGTGCTCTGGGGAACGCTCTCGTTTCTGCTGAACTATGTGCCCAATATTGGCGCAATCCTTGCTGCCTTGCCTGTCGCCCTGCTCGCGCTCGTCCAGTTGGGGGCGGGGTCTGCCCTTTTAACAGTCCTTGGCTTTATTGTCGTGCATGTTGTCGTGGGTAATATCATCGAACCGAAACTGATGGGCAGAGTCCTGAGCTTATCGACGCTCGTCGTATTCCTGTCATTGGTCTTCTGGGGATGGGTTCTGGGACCGATCGGCATGATCCTCTCGGTGCCCATGACCAGCCTGGTCAAGATCGCGCTGGAAAGTTATGAAGAGACGCGGGGGCTCGCCTTCATGCTGGGGTCCGGCTCCGAGATTGAACGGATGGGCTTGAAACCCCGGAAGAAATAAGTCCGAATCGTTATCCCCTCCAAGCGTTATGATCAGACCTGCAGAAGCCAGTTGGAAAAACCTAAGGCCTCTTGTCGCGCAGGACTTTGACCCCATAAGAAACCAGGACTTCACCCCTCTGGTTTTTGATCTGGTTTTGCGTTGTCAAGACCCCACCGCTTTTTCCCTTCACGGTAATTTCCGTTACCTCCACTTCGCAGTGGATGGTATCGCCGATTTTCGTCGGTGCCATGAAGCGGACATTGTCCATGCCATAAAAAGCAATAAAGGATTTGGGGAGAAAGCTCGAGTGACCGCCGAGCCTGAAAGGCAGCGCCATCCCGATGCTCAGGGTCAGCATGCCGTGGGCGATTCGTTCCCTGTACGGTGTCTGCGCGGCGTATTCGACGTCGGTGTGCAGAGGGTGCCAGTCGCCCGTGATGCCGGCAAAGTTGACGATGTCGGCTTCCGTGATCGTCCTGGCCGGTGATATGAATCGTTCTCCGACGGCATAGTCGTCGAGGTATTCGTATACTTTTGCCACGATACCCTCCTCATTAAGAATCCTTGGGCAACGTTTCGACGGTTCGCATCAAGTGTCTCAGAATTTCATCTGCTTCTGCGGAAGCATCTGCCAATATGCGATCTCCGGTTCGGGGACTACCCCTTTCTCTTCCCGGCAATGAGCACGGCATTGCTTCCCCCGAAAGCGAAAGCATTCGACATCACGGTATTCACCGTCACCCCCTTGCGGCCCATATTCGGAACATAGTCGAGGTCGCACTCCGGGTCAGGCCGGTCGAGGTTAATCGTCGGGGGAACGGCCTGATTCTTTATCGCAAGCAGTGAAACAATAAATTCAATGGCCCCGGCTGCTCCCATGGTGTGGCCATGCATCGATTTTGTAGAACTGACGGGGATTTTGCAGGCATGATCGCCGAACACCTTCTTGATGGCCTGCGTCTCCAACAGATCATTCCACTGGGTTGCCGTCCCATGCGCATTAATGTAGTCTATGTCTTCGGGCAATAAGCCGGCATCCTTGAGCGCTTGCACCATCGCTCGCGCCTGCCCTTCGAGAGAGGGCCGAGTGATATGACTGGCATCGGATGTGGAACCATAGCCCATCAGTTCTGCGTAAATCGGTGCTCCCCGTCGTACGGCCCTTTCCATCTCCTCAAGCACCACCATGGCAGCACCTTCACCCATGACGATACCGGTGCGGTTTATGGAGAATGGCTTGCAGGATTTTGACGGGTCTTCAGGGTCTTCGACAGCGAGCACCCTGAGCGCTTCCCAGCTTCGGAAGCCTCCATAGGTCAAAAATGCCTCGGCCCCTCCTGCGAGCATCACGTCGACATATCCATCTCGGATCTGCCGGCCAGCCTCCCCGATGGCGTTTGCCGAGGAAGCACAGGCAGAGGATAACGTCAGACCGGGCCCTGTGAGACCATACGCCATCGATATGTGGGAGACAGAAGCGCTGTTCATGATCATGGGCACCGTGAGCGGTTTTACCCTGTCGGCGTTATGCCTGAACAGCTGATCGTATAAATCCTCTATGGTGTTTCCCCCACCCATCGCTGAACCGACACATACTCCCGCCCGCTCTTTCTCTTTGGCATCGAGAGACAGTTCCGAATCTTTCCAGGCCTGGGAGGAGGCAGCCAGAGCGAATTGGTTGACGCGGTCCAGGCGGGACACTTGTTTCTTCATGAAATAGTCGAGAGGATCAAAATCGACTTCTGCGGCAATCTTTACGGAAAGCAGGTTTGAATTGGCTAAAGAGATTCTTCTGACTCCGGACTTGCCGGCCATGAGATTGAGCGAGAAATCATCGATCTGATTTCCACACGGGGAAATGATGCCCAGCCCTGTGACGGCAACTCTCCGTTTCATAATTGATTCATATGGACTTGGGCTCAATGATGACTTGAAGACCCTATTTCCCGATCCGAGTGTTGTTCCAGGATCAAACGGTCCAAAGCATCGACCATGTCCTGTATCGTTATTACCTTAAACTCCCGATCGGCAATTCTAACGTCGAACTCATTTTCGATCTCAAACAGGAATTTGATGATATCGAGAGAGTCGAGGCCTAAATATTCGATCGTCGTCGCGGCCGTAAGTTCTTCGATTTTGTAATCAAAGTGGGCGAGGAAAAGTTGCTGCAGTCTTTCCAACGTGGTGGACATCGCTTCCTCCGGTAACAGACATGCTTTAAAATATAAGGGGAAATGACCAAAATCTCAAGCCGAAAGATGACGTGCAACACATTCCGTCCGCACAGCGCCGGAGACGAGAGCGCCCTTCTCATAGAACTTTCTGACGGGGACTCATAAAAAGGGAGGGAGTCTAACTCTGGAGCTGTTACAATGGAGCGGCGATAGACCCGCCGCGCAGGTTGTGGTTTGCCGTAAAACCCATATCCAGGAAGGTGGTCCCATGAAAAAGGCAATGGGGTGGTTTGCCGTTCTGGTGCTGCTGGCCACGCCGGCCGCAGCCCAGATCAAAACGTCGCCGCTTTTCATCATCGAGCGCGACGAGAACACCAACGTAGTGCATTACGACGCCCGGCTCACCGCCGACGGCAAACTGGATCCCAAGGAGCCGGTGATCGCCTACTGGGCCGGGCGTGCCGAGGGCGCTCCCCGGGAGAACCTCAACTGGATCGAGAAGAAAATGGCCTACGGGTTTACCGTTAAGCCGGACCCGTCGGTAAACGGCTATAAAATGGCCCTGGTGGCCGCCCCCGAGAAGGAGATCATCGTGAAAAAGGTGAAAGACGCCGTCCATGCTGAGGGGTTCATCAACGGCCGGCCGGTCGTCCTGGAGAAGTTGCACATCCACGCCTCCGACGGGCTGCCGTGGCCCAAAGTCCACTATATCGAGGTGTATGGCAAAGACTTGCAGACCGGAGAGAGTCTTCGCGAAAAGATGGTGCCGAAGTAGCCGCCCAGGATGAAGTCACAGGGAATCGTGACTCTGTCCGTTGCGGTTGCGTTCACAGCCAGCCAGCCTTCCGATGCCGGCGGGATGTCGTCGTGTCGTCGGTTTCCATCAGATCGCCCCAACCTGCCTTCCCACCTTATCGAAGGCGGCCAGGACCTTATCCAACTGTTCCTCCGTATGGGTCGCCATGTAACTTGTCCTCAGGAGTTCTCGTCCTTGCGGGACTGCAGGGCTGATGACCGCATTGACAAAGACCCCGTTTTCGAAGAGGAGCCTGCACATTTCGTAGGCTTTCATGGTGTCTTTAATCACGACGGGAATGATCGGAGTTTCGCTCGTCCCCGTATCGTACCCGAGCGTTTTATATCCATTCAGCATCTTGTGCGTATTTCTCCAAAGCCGGGCTCTCAGTTCAGGCAGTTCTTCAATGATGTCCAAAGCGGTGCTCACCGATGCCACCAGGGAGGGGGGGAGACTGGCGCTGAATATCATCGAGCGGGAAACGTGTTTGATCCAATTGATCACATCGGATGGCCCTGCGATATAGCCGCCGATCGCTGCAAGGGCTTTGCTGTGGGTTCCCATGATGAGATCGACTTCGTTTTCCAGGCCAAAATGCTCTGCCGTTCCCCGCCCTCCTTCTCCAAGTACGCCGACCGCGTGGGCGTCATCCAGCATGATCCTCGCCCCATAGGCCTTGGCCAGCTTCACAATGGCAGGAAGATCGGCGATGTCGCCTTCCATGCTGAAGACGCCATCGACGACGATCAGCTTGTCTTTTCCCCTGGTTCCTTCGAGAGCTTTTTCGAGGGCGTCCATGTCGTTATGCCGGTATTTCTTGACCTCGCCGAAAGAGAGGCGACAGCCGTCCACGATGCTTGCATGATCGTACATATCGATAATTGCGACATCGTTCCGCTCGACAAGAGCAGAGATCACTCCCAAATTGGTCTGGTAGCCCGTTGCAAAGACCAGAGCCGCTTCCTTCCGCAAGAACCTCGCCAATTTCCGTTCCAACTCTTCGTGGATCTCAAGATTCCCATTCAGAAATCGTGAACCCGCACAACCGGTGCCGTATTTTTCAATGGCTTTGATCGCCGCTTCCTTCACCCGGGGATGGTTGGTGAGTCCAAGATAGTTGTTGGAGCCGATCATGATGACCTTTTTCCCGTTGATCACCACCTCGGAATCCTGCGGGGATTCGAGCCTCCGAAAAAAGCAATAATGACCACTTTGCCTCAATCCGGATTCAAACTCCGTAGCCTGGGCGCACTTTTCAAAAAGATCCATTGAATCCCCTTTCTGATGTCACAACCATTTTTCTTTCTTGCACCATTCAAAGGTTAATTTGGCTCCCTCCAGGAGTGGAACCCCGGGTTCAAAGCCCAGGAGGGTTTTGGCTTTTGTGATGTCGCAAACCCAATCTTTTTGAATCATTTCTTCTGCTTTATCTCTGTTGAGAAGGGAAGGCCTCCTCGAAAATTTAGAAAGAACGTCTGAAAAACAGGCAATGCCCCATATCATTTGCCTGGGAACGCGAATGCGAAAAGCGGTGATCCCCATTGCCCGTGCAACGATATCACCGATCTCTTCCATCCGGTAGTCCTTGCCGTCAGAGAGGAAAAAAACTTCTCCGCTCTTTGTCTGTGTCTCCGCAGCCAATAGAATCCCCCGGACAATATCCTGCACATAACACAGGCTAAGATGCCGGTCCGCACCTACAGGACAGGGTTTGATCCTTCTGGAGAGGCATTTGAACAAGGCAAAAAAATCTTTATCCCTTGGCCCGTAGACCACAGAAGGCCGAAGGATGAGAGCGGGAAGTTCATGAGCATGGGTCAGAACCCATTCCTCCCCCGCGCGCTTGCTCCGGCCATAAAGGGAAACCGGTTCACAGGGGTCTGACTCCTTTTTGTTGGACCCATTTCGACCTGGCCCTGCCGCTGCCTGGCTCGAAATATAGATGAATTTTTGAAGACGAGGATTACAATCAAGACACGCGTGGATCAGATTTTCCGTTCCCAGGCCATTGACTTCAAAATAGGTTTCCTCTTTGATCGCCTTGGTCACACCTGCCAAATGGAACACCCAGTCGACACCTCTTACCGCCTTTTCCAATGAGGTTTTATCATTACAATCGCCATGAACGAATTCAATGGGAAGACCTTTCAGCCACTTCAAATCGCTGGTTTTTCGGCGGAGGCAGCGAACGTGCACTCCTTCTTCTATAAGCGCTTCTGTCAAATGGCTTCCGATAAATCCTGTGCCTCCAGTGACCAGCGCTTTCAATGAATTTTTGCCCTGACTGGTAAAATTTCTCACTCCCCACCCCTCCTCCCCCTCGCCGGGAAAGAGTGAGGGAAGAGTAACTACGCTGATTTTATCTGTTTTATCAGGATTGTCAAGGAGCGTTCCACGTCGCGGGGTACCTACGGTGATCCTTCAGGGCATTGCAATCTATGCAGCGCAGTCGGAGTTCTACGAATCATCCGAAAAAGGGAGAAGGGCCCTTTCTTCACGCTCTGTCCGCATGATCAGATACAGCGGGTGTTATGATCGCGATTTAGAGTGGCAGGGCAGGGATGGACGTAAGAAGCCACGATTCAACAACCTTTAAAAATCGCATATCTGCCTGATAGATTTGCGTCAGGACGTTGTCTATGTTAACATTTTTACTGTGATAACCTCTCGAAGGGAGCGATGATGGCCGGCATCGAGATTATTGTTGCGGAAGGAGGTTCGGAACTAAAGGACTTCATTGACCTGCCATGGAGGATCTATGCCGGGTACCCCAACTGGGTTCCCCCCCTGAAGAAAGAGGTTCGCCGGTTGCTGGACCCCCACAAACACCCTTTCTGGGAGTTCTCCGAGTGCATCCTCTTTCTGGCCCGGCGCGGTCCGGAGACGGTGGGAAGGATCGCGGGTATCATCGATCGCCATTATAACGAGTTCCACAATGAAAAGATGGGCAGTTGGGGATTCTTCGAATGTGCTGACGATCTGGAGGCCGCGGCAGCCCTCTTGGCCTCCGTGGAGATGTGGGCCAGCCGGAAAGGGATGACCTTCATGAGAGGCCCACTCAACCCGTCCACCAATTACGAGGTGGGCTTGCTCATCGAGGGATTCAATTACCCGCCTGCCTTGATGATGGCCTACAACCCGCCATACTACCCAAGGCTGGTCGAAACGTGCGGCTACACCAAGGAAAAGGATCTGCTGGCTTTCCTGATCGATGGCGATTACCAGCCTCCCGATTGGATGGATCGTCTTGCCGAACGGATCGCCAGAAAAAAAGGCATACACATCAGGCCCGCCCGTCCAAAGGATGCGGACTCCGAGTTTGCCCTGATCCGGGAGATCTATAATGGCGCCTGGTCTGATAACTGGGGTTTCGTCCCCCTGAGCGATCATGAGATGCGGGACATTCAAAAGAACGTGATGCAATTCGTGGATCCGGACATGGTTTTCTTCATCGATTATGAGGATGAGCCTGCGGCGTTCTGCGTCATCTTTCCCGACATGAACCCATTGCTCAAGCGTCTCAACGGGCGGATCGGTCTGACGGGTTTGCTGAAGTACCTCCTGTATCGGCGGGAGATCAACGGATTGCGGTTGTTGATGTTCGGGATCAAGGAAAAGTTCCGGCAACTGGGACTGCCCATGTTGGCCCTCCACCACGTCTATAAGCTTGCAAGGGAAAAGGAGAAGTATCGTTATCTGGAGCTGGGCTGGACCCTGGAGGACAACGAGTCGATCAACTCCCTGGCAGAGGAAGTGGGCGCAAGAAGATACAAAAAATATCGCATATTCAAAAAACCGTTATCGTTTTAAACGTGGAACGTATCGCCTTGAAGGAAGGAGCCGGATCAAGTGGCTGAGCATCGGGTTTCCATCATCGGTTTCGTCTGGCGGCCTGAGGAGATCACCCCATCGGTGATTCAAATGGCCCAACGAACAGGAAGCAGGGCCATCTTCGATTTTTCCATGATGGGCGTGGAGGGGTTGCGTTCTTTCTTGAGAAAGGCTGACCCTGCCGGCCACGTCAGGGATATCAAGATTTCTGTTTCTGCCTTGATGGATCCGTCTTTGGGGCGGTGCTTGAAGGAGACAGGGGTCCGCGACATCTGGGTAGAATGCCACCCCCCGTCATTTCAAGGAGATCCTTCCCTCTTTCTGCAGAGATTGAGGGAATTGTCGGAAGACCACTGCTGCTTTCCAATCATCGGAAACGTGGATCTCCTGGCTGCGATTGTGAAGGATCAATCGGGAATCGGGCGCATCGCCCTGAAAGGGTGCGAGTCCTCCGGATTCGTGAGCGGTGAGACGACCCTGGCCCTCTATTCGGCGGTCAGGGAAATGCTGCGCACATCCTCAACGCCTCTCGACATCCTCATCTGGGGAGGCGTCTCCACCCCCGAGGCGGCAGCGGCACTCTTGTCCACAGGGGCCGCCGGGATCGTTTTCGAAAGCGTCCATTGGCTGACGGATCTGGTTGCCGTGGATGACGTCCAACGCCAGCGGCTCTCCAATCTCCGCCTGGATTCTACCGATCTGGTCGGCCTGGGCCTGCAGGTTCCCTGTCGTCTTTTCAACAAGGGAAACTCTCGCGCGTTCAAGGAGATCAAGACGCTCGAGGACTCGCTGTACGGGGCAGAGATCAGGGAAGAAAGCCGCCGTTCCTTCGCAAGCCAGGTGCATGCCAGGGCCCTCCACCCCCTGGAGAGCCATTTCAGCCCCGACGAGGTCATCCCTCTCGCCGTGGAGACCGCCTTTGCCCGGTCGTTCGTCGAGCGTTTCGGGGCCCGAACCGAGGAGGCCGTGAAGGCCTTTATGGGCGAGATACACAACGGTTGCCGCCTGGCCGAGGCAAAAAAGGATAGCTTTGTGGACAGCCCTGCGGCTGAAGAGATGGGAACCCAATATCCCTTTATCCAGGGAGCCATGACCTGGATCACCGATGTCCCGGAGTTTGCCCTGAGGGTTGCCGATGCCGGCGGCTTGCCCACCGTCGCCCTTGGCATGATGGACGCGGAGGCCCTTGACCGGAGGCTGGGACGCCTTCCGGAGATCATGGGCGGGCGCCCCTATGCCGTCAACGTCGTCTCTCTGGCTGAAAACCCTTTCCGGGAGATGCATCTGGCCTGGATCAAGAAACAGAGACCCCGTTTTGTCGTGATCGCAGGCGGCGATCTCTCCCCCATAAGAGAATTGATCGAATGCGGCATCGGGGTCATCTACATCGCGCCCGATGAGGCCCTGCTGAGGCTCGCCCTGGAAGCCGGCGTCCGGTACGTGGTCTGCGAGGGATATGAGGCCGGCGGCCACGTGGGGCAGCACAGCACGCTCACCCTTGCTCAAATGCTGTTGGATCTCAAGCGGCGCACGCCATTCCTTTTCCAAAACTGCCGCGTGATCCTGGCAGGGGGAATCTTCAATCGGGAAACCGCCTTCCTGGCCGCCATGCTGGGCGCGGACGCCATCCAGATGGGCACCGCTTACCTGGCCACCCGTGAGATCGTTGAAACGGGCGCCTTGACAGCGCTCTATCAGCGGATGATTCTTACATCGCCTCCGGGGGGAACCGTCATTTCAGGCCGGGACACCGGGCTTCGGGTGCGCTCCCTGCGGACCCTGAGAGTGGAAGCTATTTTATCCCTGGAGAGGGAGTTTGCGGCGGGTCACCAGGACGAGGCCTCTTTCCGGACGAGAATGGAGGAGATGGCCGCGGGGAGCCTCTTCGCTGCGGCCCGGGGCATGGACAGGCCGGGTGGGGCGGCCCTGGATGAGCGGGGCTCTCTGGAACGCGGGCAATTCATGAGTGGGGCCTGCGCCGGCCTCATCCGGGAGGTCCGGA
The DNA here is from genome assembly GCA_002327315.1 of Syntrophaceae bacterium UBA2192. Classification (GTDB taxonomy): domain Bacteria; phylum Desulfobacterota; class Syntrophia; order Syntrophales; family UBA2192; genus UBA2192. The sequence goes on from DCVI01000133.1 coordinate 13,059, forward strand.
AGCTGCAGTCCTTTCACCGCGAGCTGGCCGAAGGTCCTTTCCTGCTGCAGCAGCCCGTTGTGGGGTCGATCGAGAAAACTCCGGAAATTTCATCCTCCGGGGTCGGACGTGGACGGATGCGAGTCGTACACCGCAGAGACGATCGTGAACGGGTTGCCATCACCGGGATGAGCATACTCAATGTCCTGGGGAGCAGTCCGGAGGAAGTCTGGGCTGCAAGCCTGGCCATGAAGAGCGGGATCACGTTGGTCCCGCCTTCGCGGTGGGATCACTCGCTTTTTTATGATCCCCGGCCGCAGGTTCCGGACGAGACCTACTGCAAGGTGGGCGCCTTCCTGGACTTTCCCATCTCCCGCCATGAACTCGGGATTCCCCCCCATGATTTCCGGACCATGACCGAGGCCACGAGGATTACCCTGTGGCTGGCGGACAGGGCAATCCGGGCATCCGGCATCCTGGAGTCGGACATCCCTCGCGAGCGAATCGCGGTCCTCATTTCCCAGAACTCGGGAGAGGCGGCGGGGACCCTCACCAATATGATCATCAGGGCGAACGTTCACGATATCCTCGGGGATATCAAAAGGGCCGTTCCCCTCACGCCGGATCAGGAGAGAGCCATCGAACGGGAGGTGAAGGCCGGACGCATGGCCCCGGATGACACCACGCTGCTGGGCAGACTCAGTTGCGCTGCGCCCGGCTTCATCTGCAACCGTTACGGGCTCATGGGACCCAGCTATGCGGTCTCCGCAGCCTGCGCAACCTCGCTGGTGGCACTTCACAGTGCCATCCAGATGATCCGGGGCGGCATCATCGATGCAGCCATCGTCGGAGGGGGCGAGGATCATCTCACTCATATGCATTATATGGAATTCTCCGCCCTGGGCGCACTTTACGGGCTGTCCGGACAGGAAAGACCCGCTCACGAGACCTCCCGCCCCTTCGATCGTGAACGGGACGGGATGGTCCTGGGCGAAGGCGGGGGAATGATCGTCATCGAACGGGAAAGCCTGGCCCGCGCAAGAGGGGCCCGTGTCCACGCCGTCATCACCGGCATGGGAGCGAGCAACA
>DCVI01000133.1:14215-14870 GCA_002327315.1 Syntrophaceae bacterium UBA2192
CATTCAAATCCCAGATCGGACACACGCTGGGCGTATCGGGCATGAACAGCCTCATTCGAGGAGTCACGGCCATGAAGGCGGGGGTTTTCCCTCCCACCCTCAATTACGTGCATCCGGACCCGGAAATCGACCTGGAAGGATCGGGGCTCCTCATCGCCAGGGAGCCGCTTGACTGGAAGGGCAGGAACGGCCAGCCAAGAAGGCTTCAGGTCAACGCCTTCGGGTTTGGAGGCTCCAACTACGTGGTGCAGGTGGAGCAGGCCATGGATGAGGCGGATACGATCCTGGTCTCACCGGGCAGAGAACCCGCGCTCGAGCGAGAGAAGGGGGGGGACTCTCCCGCGCTCCGGGGCGTCTCTTTCTTCCGGACGGAGAGGGACGGCTGTACATTCCGGATGGCCGTTGTGGCGCAATCCGAAGAGGAGGCGCTCGCGGTCATCGAGAGATCGGTCTCCCCTGCCGAAATCGGAATCGTCTCGCCCAAGGGGTTGAGGTCCCTGGCTCAGCAGGGGGTTTTCATGAGCCGCGAGGATTTGCCGGCCCTGCCGCTCGCCTTCGTATTTCCCGGACAGGGCTCACAGTATGGAGGAATGGGACGGGATCTCTACGAGTCCTTTCCCGTCATCAGGGAGTGGTTGGATCGGGTTGCAGCGGC
>DCVI01000133.1:14887-32469 GCA_002327315.1 Syntrophaceae bacterium UBA2192
TGGGTATCCACCCCGTGGCCATGGCCGGCCACAGTCTGGGCGAACTGACCGCCTTGTGCCTGGCAGGCGTCTATTCCCCTGAGGACGGGTTTCGAATCGTGAACAAGAGGGCCCTCTGCATGGACAAGGCCGCTGGTATGGACGTGGAACCCGGCGTCATGGCGGCCGTGGACGCCCCCCTGGATGTGCTGAAAGAGATGATCCGGGGACGCGACGATGTCCACATCGGCAACATCAATTCACCGAACCAGGTTGTCCTGAGCGGCGGCACCGGGGCGGTCAGGGATCTCTGCAAACGATTGAAGGAAATGGGCCACCGGGCCACCCTCTTGCGCGTCAGCATGGCCTTTCACTCTCCGATCATGAGGGTCATCCACGATGAGCTCGAGGCCTACATTGCCTCCATGCCATTTCATGCCCCGCGGATTCCCGTCATCTCCAACACGACCATGGCGCCTTATCCATCCGATCCCGGCGAGATCAGGCGAATCCTGATGGCCCACCTGGAAAATCCCGTCCATTGGATGAGCAACGTCCAGACCCTTTGGGATGCATACGGAGTCAGGCTCTTCGTGGAGGTGGGACCCGGCGAAGCCTTATGCAATCTCATTGCAGACACGCTCCCCGAACCGGCATGCATCCACACGTGCCTTCCCTCCGCAGAGGGCCTGACCTACAGGGCCGCTCTTGCCCAGCTCTTCGTCCAGGGTCATCTGAAGGGTAAAGGAGAACCGAGGTTTGTTCCCCTCTCTGCATCCGGAAAAACCCCCGGATCCCGCCGAATCGCTCCGGCGACCGTGTCAAGGACTTCGGAGCGCGGACTTGAAGGCTCCAGCCCGGTGGAGAGGATCATCCAAAGGGAAATCAACCGATTCATGATCGAGACCTTCGGCCGCTCCCTCAAACCCAACATGCTGGAAGCCATCCGCAAAGAGCTTGACCCGACATTCCGGGAAGGCGATCTATCATCCGTTATCCAATCCATGCTTGCGGACTCCGGGCCTCCCGAAGGCCAAAAGCAGGTCTCTCCCGGGAAACCGGCATTGCCGCCCCTCGAATCCACCCCTGCCATTTTGCAACAGGCCGCACCTGCCCCCGGCGAGGCGTCTGAGGACCAGGATCTCATGGAGAGACTGATTCGAATCATCATGGATGCCACCGGATTCAACCGGGACGAGATCCAACCCGATATGGATCTCAGAAAGGATCTCTCCATCCGATCCAGTCGCCTCCCCATCATCATGGACGCTGCGGAACGCCAATTCGGGATCACGATCGAACTGGAGGATTTTATTAATGTCCATACGGTGAAGGACATCGCCCAGAGGATCTCCAGGATCATCGCCAGGCAGGGGGGGCCCGGCGTGCAGCCGGCCGCCACGGCTGTTGAACCCGACCCCGTGCCGGATGACACCCTGACGTCCCCAGAGGATGGGGCGAATTTAAAGCGGCTCGTATTCAACCACGTCACGGTAGAGTCGGCGGTCGCTGTTCCCGTGGAATTGAGCCCGGGCGATTCGGTCCTCCTTCTCTCCCCTGACATCGATGACGGGATAGCCGGAGGCGCAGGGGACATCCTCCGACTGGATTACGGGGTTGACACGTTTCCCATGCTGTTCATGCAGGGGAACGTCGGCCCGGGCATCGAGGGCCACGACATTCGAACCGATGAAGGGGCCTCCAGGGCTGCAGATCGGATAGCGGGCCTGCCGCCGCTTGCGGGGGTGGTCATCACCTTCCATCAAGGCGGGTCGGGAAGGTTAAGCGGCATGGCGGATGTTTCACGGCTTCTCAGGGGGCTCTTTCTCCTCCTGCAGGCATTTCTTCGATCACCGGCCAGGAAATTCGCAGTGCTGATCCGTCCCAGGGAGGAGCCCGAAACCCTCGGTCAACTGCTGGCGGAAGGCATGCTCGGGCTTTTTCTGAGCGCGGCGCAGGAATACCCCTCGGTCCAGTTTCGCACCCTGGAAATCGACAGGGACAGCGACCTTCGCGTTGCGCTGCGCGGTGCTCTGGACAGAGGATGCGCCGTGGTGGAGACCATTCGTCGCGATGGAAGGGTCTTCACTTCGGAGGGGCGCTTGGCCCCGTCGGTCTTCGGGGGTTCTCCAAGTCTGAATCTGAGCCCTGGAGACGTTGTCGTCATGTCCGGGGGCGCAACGGGGATCAGCGCCCACCTGGCCCGCTGCCTTGTGCCTTTCAAGCCCCGCTTGGTCTTTCTGGGAAGGACCCTTCTCGATCCGGACATCCATCCCGCAAAGCCGCGCCCCGCTCCTTCGCCTCCCGAGTCTCGCCCTGACGAATCCAGGGCCCGGGAGATCGCCCGGACCCTTGCCGATCTGCGCTCCTCGGGGATCGAGGCAACCTATCAACCTTGCGATGTGACCGACGCCGAAGCGGTCCGTGCGACCCTGGGCGAGGTGGCAAGCCGTTATGGCAGGATCGACGGGATCGTTCACGGCGCCGGAGTCCTCAGGGACGGTCTGATAAGCCAAATGACTCCCGATGATTTCTCCACGGTCACCGACGTCAAATTCCTCGGGGCCTGGAATCTGTTCTCGGCTTCGGAGGGGGCCGGTTTGAGGTTTTTCGTGGGCCTCTCCTCGGGGGCCGCGATCCTGGGGAATCCCGGCCAGGCCAACTACGCTGCAGCCAACCGGATGATGTCTGCGTTGCTCAGAGGCCTCCGCCGGAAAAGCGGCGCCATCCGATTCAAGGCGTTGATGCTTCCCCCTGTCGAGGGGGCGGGCATGGCCAAGGATCCGGAGGTCCGGGAGCTGATGAAGCGCAAGGGCGCGGCGTACATCCATGTCAATGAGCTTGCAGGGCTTTTCTGCCGGGAGCTCTTTGTCGCCCCGGCCGACGACGATTGGGTGTTGTTCATGAGGAGGCTGCCCTCCGTGAGGACGGCACGGCTCGATGATTCAACCGGTCCTTCACGCAGCGGAGAACTGGATGGAGGCACCGTGTCCTGGAGCCGCGAGGATTTCCCCATGATAGAAGGGATCTCCTGCATGGACATCCGCCGGGAACAACTGGAGGCCTTCAGAACGTTTTCCTTGGAGAAGGATCTTTGGATTGCGGATCACAGGCCTTTCAAGTTCGTCAGGCATCCCCTGGTTTCGGCCGCCATGGTTCTGGAGACATTCATGGAAGCCGCCCGGATCCTGTATCCCCACCTGCAGGTGAGGGGAGTTCGCCAGGTGCGGCTCATGGACATGATCCAATGTCCTCCCGGGGTTTTACGGCCTTCCAGGATCTCCTGCCGCCGGGCCGGCAACGGCCTTCGGGAGGTCATGTGCGAGGTCTCTCTCGCAGCACAGGAGATCTCCCCCGCCGGGAGATTGACCGACCGCTTCACCCCGCACTGCAAGGGCCAGGTGATCCTTGATGGCGGGGGAGGAACTCTCGGGGAGGGGCTCCCGGATTTTCCTGTCCGGCCGGCCGAACTGCGGACGAGGCCTGTGGATCATAAAAAAGTGCTTCAATGGTACATGGACCGAAGCGGTCTCGAAGGCAGGTATCGCGTGATGGAGTTCCTTGACGGTACAGGTCCGGGGGTGGTGCGGGGCCGGACCACCTGCCGGGAGACCCACGATTTCGCACATCTGCGGAACACGCGGTACCAATACTCTCCCTACCTTCTCGAGGCCCTTTTGCAGTTGGTCGGCTTCTACATCGCTGCAACGGATCCGTCAGAGCGGCGATCGATGATTCCCGTGGAGATCGGGGAGATGAGGTTTTTGCGAAAATGCGGGGCGGGGGAACCGATCACGCTGGAGGCCCGCATGCGGGCGCAGGACGACGAAGGCCGCGTCTGGGACGCCAGGGGGCTTGACGATCAAGGCCGCACGCTCATGCAGATCGATGGGTTGAGGATGCACTGGGTTTCGGAGTGAGTCTTCAGGGCTCGGACAGAACGCAGATCGGAAAAGAGGGGAGTGGATGTGGCACAGGATCACCACGAAATAACCGTCCATAACATGAGTCCCGTTCATGGAAGGGGACCCGTCTTCTATGCATCCATGTCCTGTGCCAACGAAACCCTCAAAGGGTGTGGGACAAACGGGGCAGGGGAGAGGCACCGCCTCGTCTGCGCCCTGTGGGAACACCTTGCGGCGACGGAAAGTTCTCTCTGGAATCGCTGTCAAGCTTCCAACAGGGCTGCCTTTCCCATTCGGGTGGTCCGAGGCCTGCTTGGCAGGCCCCATCTCCTGCTGGGAGACGATCGTGGGCCGGCCATCTCCTTCAGCGAGGATGGAGGAAAGCTCTGGGCTGCTCTCTGTGGAGATGAGTCCGATATCGGCATCGATGCGGCCGGGAGCGATGAGTTCCACGGAGAATACCCCTTTCACCGGGTCTTCCATCCACAAGAGCTTCAACATGCCTTGATGTTGACGGGCGGAGATCTGGAAACGGCATCGGCCCTGCTCTGGTCTGTCAAGGAAGCCGTTGTCAAGGCCCTGGGATGTGCATTCCATCTCGTGGATCCGCGGCAAATCACCGTCTATCCATCGGCAGGGGGCGCGGCAGGGGAGGACGGCGGGGTTACCTTTCCGGTGGGCTTGTCCGGGAAGGCCCTGGCGCGTTTTCCCATCGCTGCCGGCCGGTCCCTGTGGGTGCGTTCGCTTCCCCGGAGGAAGATGTGGCTTTCCATCGCCCTTTTGAATCGGCACCATGGATGAGGCGATGGGCGGAGACGTTTCATGCCCAACCCCTCTTATTGGTAAAAAGTTGATCCATGACGAAAAAAGCTGAACACGCAATCGAAGTCGAGAACCTGACGAAGCGCTACGGGGATTTGCTCGCGGTCAACGACCTGTCGTTCAACGTCAGGCAAGGCGAAATCTTCGCCCTGCTGGGCCCGAACGGCGCCGGCAAGACCACGACCGTCGAGATCATCGACACCATCCGCATGCCCACATCGGGGAAAGTGAACCTCTTCGGAATGGACGTCACGAAGAGCAAGCACGAAATCGTTCCCCGCATCGGCGTCCTTCCGCAGGGGTTCAGCTCGTTCGACAGGATCACGGTCAAGGAGACCATCCAGTACTACTCGCGGCTTTTCAGCTGCGGAAACACCGATATCGACGGGTTGATCGAGCTCGTGAACCTCAAGGACAAGACCCGGGAGCAGTACAAGAACCTCTCCGGGGGCTTGAAGCAGCGCCTCGGAATCGCGATTGCGCTCGTGAACGACCCCGAGGTCCTGTTCCTCGACGAGCCGACGACAGGGCTCGACCCTCGCGCAAGGCGCGAGGTGTGGGACCTGATGCTGGGCCTGAAGGAGAAGGGAAAGACGGTATTTCTCACTACGCACTACATGGAGGAAGCGGAGTTTCTTGCAGACACGGTTGCCATCATCTCGAGGGGGAAGATCATCGCGATGGGATCTCCCGAGGCGCTCATCGAAAGCAACGCGAAATACCTGGTTCTCACGCTAAGGTCCGTCGATGAAAAAGCCTTTGACATCGTCCGGAAGATGGGTTTCGAATCGGTCCATGACAACCACAAGGACATCAGGGTCAGGGTGGAGCAGATGGACGACGTCCAGAAGATCCTGAACACCATCCAGGAAGGCCGGGCGTCGCTGCTCAGCCTGGACGTTCGCAAGCCCAACCTCGAGGACGTCTTCCTGAAGCTTACCGGCGAGACGCTCCACAAAGAACCCGCCGGGGGGGTGGCGCAATGAACCCGCGCGTCGTCGGCGCAAATCTCGTTGTGAGCCTCAAGAGCTTCTACCGCGCGAAGCCGGCCATGTTCTTTACGATTGCGTTTCCGATACTCCTGATCCTCGTGTTCGGAGCCCTTTTCATGAATCAGGACAACATGAGCTTCGACCTTTGCGTGCAGGACCTCGATCACACCGACTCCTCTTCGCAGCTCGTCAAGACCCTCGAGCTCGAAGGGAAGTTCAAGGTCATCAGGATCGAACCCTCCGTCAACGCTGCGCAGTACACCCGGGACAACAAGTCGAGCCTGGTCCTCACGATCCCCAAAGGCTATGAAGGGGCCTTCCTGCAAAGGATGGCGCTGAACGACCCCGACACATCGGTTACCCTCACGTACCTGTACGACCTCAGCTCCAGCCTGGTGTTCATGAAGATCCACATCCTCAACTGGGTGTTCTCCGGGATCAACCAGAAAATGACCGGGGTGCCCCCGTTCATCCGCTCGGCCGAGACATCGATGCTCGCCAGGAAGTACCGGTTTGTCGAGTTCTTCGTCCCCGGCATCATCGCCATGTCGGTGATGATTTTGAGCCTGTTCGGCACGGTGCACTTGAACACGGAGCTGCGGCAGAAGGGTGTCATCCGGAAGCTGTCCACCACGCCTATCACCCGCACCGATTGGATCCTGTCCAACATCCTGTACCAGTTCATCCTTGCGGTCCTGTCCACGACGGCGATGCTGCTGGTGAGTTACGCCGCGTTCAGCGTCAGCCTGCAGATCAATGCCTGGCTCCCTGTGTTCATGTTGCTTGACGTTTTCGCGTTCGTCGGAATCGGGATGATCATCACCCACTTCACCAAGGAGGCGGAGAGCGCGGCCGCCGCGGCAAACGCCATCAGTTTCCCGATGATGTTCCTCTCGGGGAGCTTCTTCCCGCTCGAGATGATGCCGGGCTTCATGCAGACGGTCGCCCGGATCCTGCCTCTGTACTACGTGAACGAGGGGCTCCGGGCATCCATGATATTTGGCGACCACATGGCCGCTCTGAGACACTCCGCCGTCATAGGGGTTTTTGCAGCCGTCGTCTTCATCCTGGGGATCATCGCCACCCAATGGGAAGAGGACCAATGAAAGCAAAGTTCGCCCTTCGCGCCATCACTCAAGCGACCTGTCCCTGTGCCATGGCCGCATTGCTGGCCGCAACGCTCGCGGTCCTTATCGATCTCTTTTTAAGGTTCAGCGATTACCGGGCCCTGCTGCATGTGCTCCCGGCCGCCGGCACCGTTGAGTTTTCGGGTGCCCTCACGCTGGTCTTCCTGCAGGTCGTAGCCCTTTTCTATCTGATCCTTCTCCTCCCCAGGATTCTGCGCACGGGGGTCCTTCTTCTTTGTGCTTTCGTTGTCGTCGTCCAATTCTCCTATTGGCTGACTCTATCCCAGTTCATGACCGCCACCGACCTGTTTCTCGGCATATCCGTCGGCGGGGACCATCGAACAGAAGCCGTTTCGAGCTTCTTCCAGCCGCTCGTTTTCCTGTATGCACTCCCCTGCGTGCTCGTTCTGTCCGCACTGATCCCCGTCCCCCCGGTATCCAACTTCCGAAAGGCCCTTGCCCTCAGCCTCCTGCCGGCGCTCTTCCTCCTCGCGTCCAATTACGCCCTCTTCCTCCACGTGCCGGAACGCAGCTTCCATCTGAATCCCCTGACCTCCTTCCTCCGTTCCACACTTCATCACGAGTTTGAAAACCTCCGCAAATATCGGGGACCGCGAGACGACCTGCCGGCTTTTCAGGCTTCCCAGCGGCCGCTCGACAGCATCATCTATGTCATCGACGAGTCCGTTCGCGGCAGCAATCTCAGCCTGAACGGCTACCCGCGTGCCACCACGCCATTTCTTCAATCCCTCGAAGCCGGGGGCCTCCTCAAGAATCTCGGCATTTGTGTCGCTGCCGGCACCTTTTCCTACATCAGCAACGCCTATCTCATTACCGGTCACAACGCATTTCCCGACGACGGCTTTCGAACCGCCAGGAACCCCACCGTCTTCGATTACGCCAAGAAAATGGGCTACGAGACGATCTACATTGACATCGATCACGGCTATCTTTCCACGCTCGTAAAAGCGGCAGGCGATGGTCCCGTGAGATCCCTGGACCGGTGGATGACCGATCGTTCGTTCGAGGAGCGCCATGTCGATCTTGAAGCGACGAAGGATTTGGGCATAGCCCGCTTTATCAGTCGACTTCTGAATGAACGGGGCGGCTACTTCGTTGTCGTCAACAAGAAGGGTCTCCATTTCCACTATCGCAATCGATATCCGGACGACGAGGCCTCTGCGGCTTGGAAGCCGGTCATGAAGGCCTCGGATCCCATTGACCCCGGCGCGGCGGGACGCGAGAAGCTCGTCAATACCTATGACAACGGGATCCGCTTTCAAGTGGATGAATTCTTCCGGGTGTTTGTGTCCGAGACGACAAACCGGAACTATGTCATGCTGTACACATCGGACCATGGTCAGACGTTGGCGGAGCAAGGGCAGGTGTATACCCATATGAAGCCTGACGAGGGGATCGTCGACGTGCCCGGTTTCCTCGTGTCCGGTGAGCGGTACGGCCGGAAAGGGCTCCTGGCCGGCATCCCCTACGGCATCCGGGTTTCCCATCTCAACAATTTTGCGACACTTCTGGACCTGATGGGCGTACCGTTGTCTTTGCGGGTTCGTCCTTACGACAAATCGATTTTCTCTTTGACAGCCGGGGACAACAGGGCGCGCACCTATATGAGCGGCTCTCTTCATGGATCCGGCGATTACGTGGTGAAGACAATCCCGACACCTCCGGCTGCGGGCTGGGGCGTTTCGAGACCTGTTCGCAGCGGACCCGAGGCTCCATGATGAAGATACAACGTATCGCACCGCATGAGCAGCCGTGGCCTTCATCCCCGGCATCAAGATGACCCCAGGGAGCAAAGAAACAACATGATTCTCAATGCACGGGACAAGATCACCAGGAGCATTTTGTCATTGGCCAAGACCCCCTGGCTCTTTTATCCGTACTACCGATACCAGCTGCCATTGCCCACCGTGATATTGATCGAGAATACAAACTGCTGCAACGCGCACTGTGTCATGTGCCCTCGCGAGACACTGACCCGAAAACTCGGCTTCATGGAGTTTGGATTGTTCGAGAAGATCATGAAAGAGCTGTCCGGCGCGAGCCGAAAACCCGTCGTGCATTTGCACGGGTTCGGCGAGCCGCTGCTGGATGAGTTGTTGCCGGAACGGATCAAGCTCGCAAAGGCCTGCGGGATCAAGCATACCTATCTCGTGACCAATGCTTCGTTGCTGTCCCCCGAGACAGCGAGAAAGATTATTCAAGCGGGACTGGACACGCTGAAGATCAGTTTTTACGGCACCGACGAAGAATCGTATAACGCCACCATGCGGCGGCTGGATTTCAAGGTGGCGCTGAACAACATCAGGGACTTTGTGAGGATCCGGAAGGAACTGAAGAAAAGGACTCCGAAGTTGATCCTTCAATACATGCCTCAGGAAGCCAATGGGACCAGGACAGAGGAGTTTCAATCTCTGTGGCGATCTGTCCTGGACAAGAGGGCCGGCGACTGCCTGAATATCAGCTCTTTGGACAACTTTGGAGGCGGCAGGGCGTACAACCTTGTGGGAGACAGGATCGTGTCTGTCTGTTTTTACCCCTGGACAGCCCTGTCGGTGCTCTGCGACGGCAGGGCTGTTACCTGTTGCGTGGATTACAATGGCCATCAGGGCGTAGGAGATCTGAACGTCCAGAGTGTCGCGGAAATCTGGAATGGCCCCGTGTTGTCGGAGATCAGGAGGAACTTCGGAAAGTTGGATTATGCCGGGTGTCCGACCTGTCTTCGTTGCGATTGGGTGCACAGGCGGTAGGCGGATGCGGGGATTGCGGGAGCAATGAGAAAAAGGATATTCTTCATCTGCGGTTCGATCAATCAGACGACCCAGATGCATCAGGTCTCCGAGCACCTTCGCGAGTACGAGCACTCCTTCTCGCCCTACTACGTCCACGGCTTTGACGAGATTCTTCGAAGACTCGGGTTGATGGAGTTCACGATCTCAGGAAACGAGCTGGCGGGACGCTGCCGGAGATATCTTCAGGAGCATGGCCTCCCCATCGACTACCAGGGGAAAAATCGGCCCTACGACCTGGTGGTTACCTGCTCGGACGTGTATCTTCAGAAGAACATTCGAGACAACCGGATCGTGCTGGTTCAGGAAGGAATTACAGACCCGGAAACCATGATGTTCCATCTCGTCAAGCGCCTCCGATTCCTTCCTCGCTGGTTGGCTGGTAATGCAGCGACCGGTCTCAGCGATGCATACCGGGCATTCTGCGTCGCAAGCGAGGGATATCGCGATTTATTCATTCGGAACGGCGTGAGCCCCGAGAAGATCGTCGTCACGGGAATACCCAATTTCGATGACTGCAGGCGATATTGCAGCAACGACTTTCCCCACAGGCACTACGTGCTGGTTTGCACGTCGTCGCTGAGGGAGACACTCCAGTACGAGGACCGCAAGGCCTTCATCCTGAGAGCGGTCGAACTCGCCGGCGGAAGGCAACTGATCTTCAAGCTTCACCCGAGCGAAAAGGTCGAGCGCGCCGCCCGGGAAATCCGCCTATATGCGCCTGGAGCCATGGTGTTCGCGACCGGCAACGCGGAAGAAATGATCGCGAATTGCGATGTCCTGATCACTCGATTTTCGTCGACTGCCTTCGTCGGCCTTGCGCTCGGCAAGGAAACCTACTCGGACTTCGACATGGATGAATTGCGCCGGTTGATGCCGGTTCAGAACGGCTCGGCGGCCTTCAACATCGCGAATGTCTGCCGCCGGTTTCTCGAAGAGGACTGACGGGCAGCGCTTACCCCGCCTGTCCGCAGGGTTTCAATGGTCAATGACCGACCCTCCTGCATCGTCACCGCTTCAAACCCAGATACCATTCTGTGACATCGCTCCCGATTCCGAACCGGGCAAGCTGGCGCAGGTCAAGCTGCAGCACATCCGGCGTACTGAACTCCAGGATGCGGTATTGGGGGTCCGTCCAGCCGGGAGTGCTGCTGCCCGGTATGTTCTTCGGGATGGTGAGTCGAAGACGGTGGATCAGGTTGATCCCTGCCAGCGCTGCTGCGTCCGTCACCATATCGACACAGTTGTTGCTCCTCACGCCGAACTGGTCATACGTCCGGCTCATCACGTAATCGTGGATCGATTGATGCCGCCGTTTGGTGATCGGAATGCGCCAGACAAACGTGGGGGTGCGATCGGGCCTGCCGATCTCCAACCGGCCATCGGACATCGTCTCCCACAAATAAGCGAAGGGATCGGGATGACGATCCAGAAACCTCTGATACACATTCTCCTGGTAACGAGGTCTCTCCAGCCCGAAGTTGCCGTTGTGGCCGTATTCCACACGATTCTGAGGACTTTCCAGAATGATCCAACTGTGCCCACCCGGATTCCTCCAGAACGAGTAGATAAATGACAGGGTCGTGCTGTAGTCCCAATCGCCGGCATCGATCGAGATATAGAGATAATATCCATCATCCCCCACGGGCGTTCCGGTGGCGGGATCCAAATCGGCATCAGGGACAAAACGGCACGGCACCGGTATGGGCTGGGCACTCCAGCCATCGGGTTGCAACGGAGCGTAGTACCGGACCTGGTTGACACAGCCGGCGAGCCCGATCGCCGTCATCAACAGCAACAGCCTGGTGAGGGCCTTCATCGTATTTCCTATCCCGCACTCTTGACGTTCCGGTTCGTTTTCGAATCCTGTTTAACAAGAAAATGAGCAAAAGGCAATCCTGTGCCGACGATCGGGAGGTGAGTATCTTCCTGAAAACGCCGGATCTTCAAAGTTGATGGATCTGTAAGATTTCCAGCGGGAACGGATGGGCACCGTCGAGTCATGGAAGCTTATTGGAACGCGGGGATCGCGTCGCGAAAGGCGGCCACGACTTCAGTTCAGGACTTTTCTGTTTCGGCTTTGGATCTTTCCATGCCTCGTCTCCTGTGGTTTTCGACTCGTGCATCTTTCTTTCGGCCTCATCTTGCCTGTGCTGCAAGGCTTCTTCTCAGGCCTTTTTGTTTCCCATGACCAGCAATGCAATACCCCCCACGAGCGCGATGCCTCCCACGATCGGCGGCAGTGGAAGAGTATGCGTCTTCTCAGCCGTCATCTGGAGGGGACCGATATCGACGACCTTTTCCCGGGTCGTGTAGGTGATGCCCTGATATGCGAATGCGACAATTCCGATCACGATAAGAATGATGCCTGTCAACATGTATGTTTTCATTTTGCTCCTTCTTTCTGTTGTGAAGCTCTCCGCCTACAGGGCAGGTCTTCCATGCGCGTGCCATCGTTTGCACGCCCGGCTTCAAGAGTTTCCTGCGACGAATTCAAGGGGATTTCTCGTGCTCTTGAATATCTTCAGATCCTCCCAAGGAGCAAAAGGATGAGAAGAATCAGAAGGATCAATCCGATTCCGCCGCTGGGATAGTATCCCCAGCTCTTGCTGTGAGGCCAGGTGGGCAGTGCGCCGACAAGCACGAGGACCAAAATGATGATCAGTATTGTACCCATGATTTTCCTCCTTTTCTGTTACTTGACCGACAAGGATAACGGCCGCCTATTTCACGACGAGGGCATTATCGACGGATCTGACCCCTTCGACGCCGCGTGCGATTTCTCCCGCCTTGTCGACCGCGTATTGAGAATCGACGAAGCCGCTCAGCGCAACGATGCCTTTGCGGGTTTCGACGCTGATTTTGAATGACTTGAGAAAATTATCATTTGCGAGCTCGGTTTTTACTTTGGTCGTGATAACGGTATCATCGATATGTTCCCCCGTGCTTGTCTGTTGCGGTGTCGATGCGCAGGCCATGAAGGCGGCGATCATCATGAGGGCGACAAGAAAACGGATAACGGTGTAGCTCTTTTTCATGGTCCTTACCTCTCACTGAATTTGACGGTTAAAGGGTGATTGACTGGTGGGTCGCGAGAGCTTTCTTCTGACGGTAAAGAAGGGGTGTCCTCGGTACCTCCGCAAGACGACTCCCCGTCATCGATTTACGAATACCGGGCGATGAAAAAAATCTACATTTCTTAGAAATACTATCATAAATATCGTAAACGTATCGTAGGTGAATAGATGATTATTCACTTCGAAATACCTGATGCGATGTAAGATGGGCGTGGAAGAGTAGTAACAAACATCAAGATCTGTAATACTTATCCTAGGATGGGTCCATGTTCAGTGGCTTGTAAAGTGGTATAAATTGATGAATGCGAAGAAGAAAAAAGTCCTTTTTGTCCTCGGCGGAGGTGCCGTAGCCCTTGTTCTGGCGGCAGTCGTTTTCACCCTCACCTTCGACATCAATTCCTACAGGCCCCGCATCGAGGCCGCTGTCTCCGGGGCGACCGGCCTGGAGGTCAGGATCAATGGAAAGATGGGGCTCTCTCTCTTTCCCTTTGGCGTATCGGCGAAGGACATCCACGTCGCCAACAGGGGAGACGAAATCATTTCCCTGGAAGACCTCAAGCTGGGGGCGGAGTTTATACCCCTGTTGAACAGGCAGCTCAAAGTCACCCGTTGCGAACTTGTCAAACCTGCCGTCACCATCGTGAGGGGTTCCGATGGGAAATATAATTTCGAAACGAAAGAGCAACCCGGGGCAGCCTTCAATTTGAGCGATTTCAAGCTGTCCAACGGGACGCTCGTCTATCTGGACAAGAAGACGGGGGAAAAGACGGAGTGGAACGATTTCAATCTGGCTGTCGAGGACCTCTCGATTGCAGGGAATGTCATAAAGAGCGCCTCGTTCAAAGGAAGCTTCGACTGCAGGGAGGTGCTGCAAAAGGACTTCAAAATCGAAAATCTCAGGGCCCCTGTGAAAGCGGTCAAGGGGATATACCATTTCGATGCTCTTACCATCGGGGCCCTCGTCTACTTTGACAAGAAGGCGGGTGAAAAGACCGAACTGAAGGAATTCAGTCTGGCCATCAAGGATCTTTCGGTAGTGGAAACCTCGGGGAGAATGATAAAGAATATCGCATTCACCGGAAGCATGGACTGCAAGGAGCTGCGGAAAGGCAGCCTCCGGATCGACAACGTCAAGAGCCCGATTAAATCAGAGCAGGGAATCATCACCCTCACGTCCCTTACCATGGACATCTTCGGCGCGAAGGCTGAAGGCGATGCCACGGCGGACAAATCACAAGTCGATGCAATGTATAAAATCAATTTGAAGGTATCGAAGCTGGATCTCGAAAAACTGGAGGAGTCTTTCGGCTTAAAAAAGGTTATCGGAGGGAAGGGCGATCTTCATACCTCACTCACGATGAAAGAAAGAGGAAGCCGCAAACTGATGAGCGGCATGGATGGCACTTTTTCTCTCCGGGGTGATCATCTCGTTATTTACACGATGGACCTCGACAAGGTCCTCTCATCTTATGAGACAAGCCAGGAGTTCAACCTCGTCGACCTCGGCGCTTTTTTCATCGCCGGCCCTCTCAGTACCTTTGCGATCAAGGGGTATCGTTATTGGGACGTTTACAACCAGACGCAGGGAGGGCGGGGAGCCATCACACAGTTCATCTCCAATTGGAAGATCAAAGATGGTGTGGCAGATGCTACGGATTGCGCTCTTGCGACGCGGCATAATCGGATTGCGCTGAAGGGCAAACTCAATCTTGTCAGTGAGCAATATGACGATGTAATCGTAGCGATTCTCGATGACAAGGGATGCGCAAAATTCGAACAAGGAGTCAGCGGTCCCTTCGGCAGTCCCCGGATCGGCGCGGTTAGCGCTGTGCAATCCCTCGTCGGACCCATCGTCGATCTTTTCAAGAAGGCAGAGCGCTTTATTCAAGGCGGCAAATGCGAGGTCTTTTATAACGGCTCTGTGCGCCAACCTCCCAAATGATTCACGCGATAAAGGCGCTCAATGCTATAGGGGCAGCAAGAACAATCTTAATTTGCCGTATCGTTTTGGCAAACCTGCTTCATGTTTCAGGACGTCAAAAGTCTCTGAACATACGTCGTAAAGAGCCTCAGTCCACTGTGCATGACTCTTCTTTTGTTCAGCATTCATCTGCGCCCTCTGGCGGCTACAGGTATAAAAGATGCACATAATTGGCCGTTCTGATCTCTCAAGCGTGCATCCCTTTTGACCTAGAAAGCTGCACCCATTTCTCCCCTCTTCCTTCGAACTAACTGTTCTCTTCATGCGGTACGCCAGTGTCGACAATGGTCGGGCGCGCCATGAAGTTTGAGCGGCTAAACCAAAACCGTCGATCGGCTGGTAACTGAATTTTCTCAACCAATAATCCAGCGCTCTAAAATGATTGTAGCTTCCCTCACAACAAGGACGAGGGCACTCCATGCAGAGATTAACATCATGGAATAGCTGCCCAGAAAGGTCCTGCAATTCTCTCCGGCGCTGATCTAGTTCTCTGAGAGTGTTAACCGTATATTGGGATAGAGTCTTATCTCGCGGCAGAAGGGTCTGGCTCATTGCAAAAAGGACAAACAGCTGACCCCCACGCCTGAAATACATTCGATAATCGTAAAAAGTTCTTCCTGACCCCATAAGCTTCCCTCTTATTCAGTGTATACAATCTATCTAGCGGTGGCGGTATCCTCCAGTTGTTGCTCCTGAATGACCCTGGCTCGCAAAACGTTCCAAACCGTATCAATAACTTACGTTCTCGTCCTGAATTCATCCATCATGAAGGGGTTCCGAATCAACCGGGATCCCTTTTTTTTCAGTCCCAAGACGTATCGATGTTCATTACCCCTCACACAAAAAAACACAAAAAGGGGAGCCAATTAAAGCTCCCCTTAACAATTGATTATGGACTGGTTACATCTTGAAATATCCCGCATTCCTACTTTCTATGTTCGGCATCCCCTTGCTCGGGTTTTCCTTGAGATTCTTGGTGTTGGGACTTCCCCTTCTGTTGCTGATCCTGTGGTCGAGATTGCCCTTTGGGGGGTTGCTGCTGCCCCTGATGTTGCTGGACCTGTGGTTGATGTTGCTGCTGCTGCTGCTGCTGTTGTTGTTGCCGTTGTTGAACCTGCGGCTGTTGCCTTTGCTGTTCCTGCCTCTGTTTCTGAGGCTGCTGAACCTGCTGTTTCTGTTGCTCTCGTCTCTGTTGTTGATTCTGCTTAACTTCTGGTCTCTGTTGATATTCTACTTGCCTTTGTCGTCTTACTTCCTGTCTCTGTTTTTGTGGTTGAGCTGAATAACCCTGAACATCCCATTTTCGTTGTTTTTCCCAATATCGGTTATTTTGCCATCCTTTCCAGTTTGATTGAAGCTGTGAATACGGAATTGGGCGATAATTCCAAGGATGTTCATTCCAATGACGATTTGAATAATGTCGTCTCCAATGTGGGTCCACATCATAATAAAAAACTGGAACCCTACTGTAATAACCCCAGCCACGATCATAATAACGTGAGCGATACCAGCCGCCCCCGTATGGTCTCCACCACCAGCCATTCCAGAAAAACAGGTCGACCTCTATATAAGGGACAACGTATACACCACTGGTATCCGGCAATACGACTACTTCCGGAGGTCCACCGATTACAATGGGCGGCAGGGAAATTCCAATTCCCACACTTACCTCTGCCGTCGCCGCGACGGGAAAGCTCACCAGTGCTAAAAGGATTGCCCCAAAAATGAGCTGTTTCATTTTTTGGACTCCTTCTCTACTCTTATGCCCATTCATAGTCCCGGTGTTTAATTTTAACGCACCAACACGGGATACGTTGACCGAAAGGCTGTAACGCTTAAACTGGCATCCGTCATTTCTGACACCGTATTTTCGTATTACCCAAGGGAACTATTGATTATTTTATGATTACAGAATGCCCCGTCAATTGCAGTATTACTATCACAATAAGTATAATCAAAAGAATGGCTATTACGACACCGAGACCATCCCCTCCTGCAAGAATGTCGTTTGAGGCTTGGGCAAACATATGGATCTGTTCATCCGTCATACCCTGCAATTTGGCAGTAATCTCATCAGGAGTCAGACCGTAAGCCTCAAGTTTAGATTTGACGATTTTAGTTTCCAGTGCACGTTGAATCTTACCGATCTCGGAATCTCTGGATTCCTGGCTCGTCACCTGTTGGGTACTGGATACAGAGCCGATCATCCCTGCCAAAGAAGGAGAAGTCATGATGCACAGCAGGTACAACGAGATACAAATTGCCAGCAGTGGTTTTCTGAATAAAGCAAACATGTTTCCTCCTTTCTTCAACCGCATATGCTGCAATTCCTGTCCCAAGCTCGACCACATGGCATCAATTCGCCGTCGCTCCCTCGTCACATTTATGGCAGGCCGATTTAGTAAAGTTTAGTAAAGCAAGACGCTGTCATCGCCTCCGCCCGCCACACTCCCCATCGTGGAAAGACGGCTGATCGCCTCCGGGTTGCCCCGGACCTCCGCGTCGAGGAACGTAATCAACCACGTGTAGATGTCGTTTGTCGAGGCCTTGTCGAACCCGTGTGTCACGCCCGAGAGTGCAACCAGCCTGCGGNNGATGCCGAGGAACGGCAGATTGATGCCGTCGAGCCCGTGCTGGTCGCGTCCGAATGCAGGCAGGATCGGCTGCCCGAAATACGGCACGTAGCCGAACGCGGCCTTGAGCCGCGGATCGCGGGTGACCTGTTTCCACGACGACCCGATGTCGAAGTATGAGGTCGTCAGGCCGGCGCCGCCCGACAGCAGCATTGTCTCGCCGCCCATGCTCGCCCCGAAGCCGCCGATCTGTGTCTCATCGATGTGATCTTTCCATTGCGGATGCGCGAGAACGAGGTCGAGCGACGCGGATATCGAA
>DCVI01000171.1 GCA_002327315.1 Syntrophaceae bacterium UBA2192
CCGTGCTGCATGATATCGGTGCCGCACAGGTAGGTATGCGCCCCCCAGGCCAGGGTATGACCGCCGTCCACGCCGGCATGTCCCATGGCTTCGCCCGCGAGGCAGCAGGTCACGAAGTCCGCACCCGATCCACCGTACTCCTCGGGAAAGGGGAGGCCCAAGAGGCCCATGTCGGCCATCTTCTTGAAGATCTCCATCTTGAATTCTCCGTGGAGATCGGCTTCTTCACCGAGCGGGGCAATCTCTTCCTTGGCAAAGCGGTAAACGGTGTCCCTGAACATGCGCTGTTCATCGGTAAATGTAAAATCCATAATCTTCTCCTGAGCGTTCTGGGTTTTTGAGGGAATTCCCCTCTCCCGCCGGGGCGGGAGAGAGGAATTGTCGAAGGGTTACTTCTTTTGGATGCCCATCAGCTTGCGGGCCTCCTTGGGGGTCGCGACCGGCCGGTTGAGGCTCTCGCAGACCCGCACGGCCCATTCCACCTGTTCGTAGCTGCCTTTGGCCAACTCGCCGTTGGGCATGCGGGTGTTGTCCTCGAGCCCCACACGCATGTTTCCGCCCGTCAGGCAGGACATCACGTTCGCCGGGAACTGCTCGATCCCCACGCCGCAGGTGGTGAAGTTCGCGCCTTCCGGGATGGCCGCCTTCATGGAGAGGAAGGTTCCCGGACGGAAATGCTGGCCGCCCGTGACGCCCCACACGAAGTTGAAGTTCATCGGCTCGGTGAAGATTTGCTGCTTGGCGATGAGCAGGGTGTTGTCGATGCCGCTGAAGTCGTAGCACTCGATCTCCGGTTTGACCTTGTTCGACTCCATGGCCTTGGCGAAATCCTGGAGCATGGTGAAGGTGTTCTCGAAAACGTAGTCGAAAAAGATCTGGCCCGTGCCGCGGTCCACGACGCTGAAGTTCATCGTGTTCGTGTTGAGAGACGCCATCTCCGGCTTGACGGCGACGATCTGGTCGATGCGCTGTGCCGCCGTCTTGAAAACGCCGACCGCCGAACTCAGGCAAACGAGAAGTTCGGGCGATTTCTGCTTGATGGCGTCATACACGTCCTGGATACGGTCGATCTCGTGGGTGGGCTGACCATCGTCCGTTCGGGCATGCACATGGACCATGGCGGCGCCGGCCTTGAAGCATTTGTGCGCTTCGTCGGAAAATTCCTCGATGGTGTAGGGAACCGAGGGGTTATTGTTCTTGTACGTGGCAGCCCCCGACAGTGCTGCACAGATGACAACGGGACGTTCTTCTTTAGCCATACAACCAACCTCCTTAATTTAGAATGGGTATAATTTTGGGGCGGCGGCGGCGACCCCTGGTCGACGACCGCCCCGCGGCTTCTTTACAACGGTTCGAAGTGATCCAGGTCCAGCAGGGTGTTCGTGGTCTTGGCGGCGAACACAGCCTTGAGCTTCATGCCGATCCGGACATCCTTGAAGTCCACACCCTCGACGATGTGGGTGAGCGGCGTGTCCGCACCCTTCAATTTGATCTGGCCCAGGATGTAGGGGACCTTCTTGGGAAGGTGCTTTCCCAGATAGCGAACGATCGTGTAATTGACGAGCACGCCCTCGTTGCCGAGTTCGACCCAGTTCTCGTCGATCTTGGTCTGGCAGAAGTGGCAGTATTCCCGGGGGGGGATGAAGGTCTTCTTGCATTTGGGGCATTTGAGCCCCATGATCTTCTTCTTGTCCCTGAGCGCGATGATGAATTTCGAGCCCAGTCTCCCCACAAAATACTGGTTGGGAAGGGCCATCTTGCCTTCAAAGACGAAACAGTTCGTCGTATCTTCCTTTTTGCAGGTCATTGTGGTCATGACGTTTCTCCTCTCTATTTATCCAGTTCGAAGTAGAGCAGATCCGTGAAGGTGCCCTTCGTCTCCTTCGCCCAGACCGGACGCACCCGGGCTCCGATCTTCATCTTGGGCAGGTCTTCCCGCTTGATGTCGAAGCAGAACGCCTCCTGGGCGCTCGCGTTATCGAGCAGAATCCAGCACATCGCGTAGGGGGTTTTCCGGACCGCGCCGGTCAGGGGATCGGGACTGGCGAAGTAGACGACGTCGGCGGCCGTAATCGTGCCCTTCGGTCCGAGTTCGACGAACTCGTTGCAGCGCACGCGACAGAAGGCGCAGATCTCGCGCGGCGTGATCTGTGTCCGGCCGCATTTGGGACACACGTTGGCGAGGAACTTCTTTTCCTTCAGTCCCTTGAACCACATGCCGTAGGCCGTGCCGGTCGCAAAGCGGCAGTTGATGGAATTGGTGACCTTGATGGTGATCAGCTCTTCCGCCTCGCTCGCCTGGGCGTTGGGATCGACGAACTTGTTGAAGAAGCGCGACGTCGCCCCGGCGGCCATCATGTCGCCGTCGATCTTGACCTGCCCCGAGGTGAAGGCCGACTCGCCGGAGATCGTCCCCAGCATCATGCCGACGTAGATCTCCGCCGGCATCGTCATCTTGACCGTCAGGTCCTTGGCGAGTCCTTCCTTCACGGCGCATTTGCCGTCCTTGATCACGATCGTCCATTTCCCGCCGTCAGGGCCGGCCAGGTCATAGCCGACCTTCATGTCGACGCCCGCCGCCTTGTCGGGGCGGAAACGCTCCGTGATCGTCGAGATGATGTCTTTCGCGACGACGGAGGACTTCTTTTCGGGAACCGTGTACTGAACGAAGATCTTGGGCAGAAGCGTCATGAGCAGCTTGACGTCCCCGACGACCCGGAGCTTCCCGGTGGTCAGGGCATCCATGGCCTGGATCTTGCCCAGCGTCGTGCCGATGAAGGTCTCCGCGTCGGCGGCATGAATCGTCGTCGCGCAGCCCTTCAGGTCCCCCTTGACCTCTTCCACCTTGATGGTCCCGTGCTTGATGGTGACCTTCCACTTTCCCTCGCCCTTGCACTCATATCCAATGGCGATGTCTTCTTCTTTCGCCTCTTCGGGCTTGAAGCGCTTCGGCATCGTATTGAAGATATCCGCTACGGTCGTTCCATAAAATTCAGCCATGATCAACCTCCTACCAGTCCAGGTCTTTTTCGAGCATCATTAAAACGGTCCACATGGTGCCGCCGAAGCCGGACGCCAGGGCGTGTCGCACCTCCTTCTTGATCTGGTGCCCGCCGGCATCGCCGCGAATCTGCAGGGCCGCCTCAGCTGGCCTCAGCATGGCCGTGGCGCCGATGGGGTTGCTCGCGATCACGCCGCCGGAGGGATTGAGCGGAAGTTTCCCGTCCAGATCGAACTCCCCGTCCTCCAGCATGCGAAGGTGCTCGTCCCCCTTGAGCTGCAGGAATTCACGCGTCCAGTCGAGACCCCACCAGGC
>DCVI01000018.1:0-8913 GCA_002327315.1 Syntrophaceae bacterium UBA2192
TCGGGGTCCTCGATAATCCCGTATTTCACGATCTCCGCCAGTCCGTTGGTGAACTCCCTGGCCGGGAGCGTGTCGAGGAATGCCAGGTCGATGAAGACGGCCCGCGGCTGCAGGAAGGTGCCCAGCATGTTCTTTCCCGCCGGGAGGTCGACGCCGGTCTTTCCCCCGATCGAGCTGTCCACCTGGGCAAGAAGCGTCGTGGGAACCTGCACGCAGGGGATGCCCCGCATGTAGATGGAGGCGACAAAGCCCGCCACATCGCCCACCACCCCGCCGCCCAGGGCGATCAGGCCCGATGTCCGGTCGGCGCCGCGCTTCAGCAACTCTTCCGCGAGCCCGATGCACGTGGCGATCGTCTTCGAGGACTCGCCTGCGGCAAACTCGATGATTTCGGCCGCCAGGCCGTTGCCGCGCAGCACTTCGAGAAGGCGATCCCCGTGGAGCCGGGAGACGTTGGAGTCCGTGAGGATGTACCAGCGCCCCGCCCACCCGCTCTTGGCCAGCACCGGCGCCATCCGGTCCAGGATGTCCCTGCCGATGTGGATGTCGTAAGAAGCGCTCAGGCGTTTTTCGAGATTCACCCGGATCCGGTTCATGACGGCACCCTCTCCATCCGCTTCATGGCGGTCTCGAGCACCGCCAGGTCTTCCATGAGCTGGTAGAACTTCTCCGGTTTCAGGGACTGCATCCCGTCGGAGACGGCCTTTTCGGGCTCGGGGTGGACCTCGACGATGAGCCCGTCAGCCCCTACGGCAACGGCCGCGCGGGCCAGGGGCGTCACGTACTTCCAGTGGCCCGCCGCATGGCTCGGGTCCACGATCACCGGGAGATGGGAGAGCTGCTTGAGGACGACGACGGCCGAGAGATCCAGGGTGTTTCGAGTGGCCGTCTCGAAAGTGCGGATCCCCCGCTCGCAGAGGATGACCTGGCTGTTGCCCTCCGAGAGGATATACTCGGCCGACATGAGGAGCTCCTCGATCGTCGTCATCATTCCCCGCTTGAGCAGGACGGGCTTGCGCGCCTGGCCCACGGCCTTCAGGAGCGCGAAGTTCTGGGTGTTGCGAGCGCCGACCTGGAGGATGTCGGCGTGGGCCTCCACGAGATCCACGTCGGCGGGATTCACGACCTCCGTCACGATGGGAAGCCCCGTCCGCTCGCGGACCTTCTTCAGGAGCTTGAGCCCCTCCTCTTCGAGGCCCTGGAAGCTGTAGGGCGAGGTCCGGGGCTTGAAGGCGCCGCCCCGGAGAATCTGGGCGCCGGCCTTTTTCGCCACGTAGGCGCACTCCATGAGCTGTTCCTCCGTCTCGACGGCGCAGGGACCCGCCATGACGACGAACCGCGGCCCCCCGATCTCGACATCGCCCACGCGGACGATCGTGTCGGCTTCCCGGAATTCGCGGCTCGCCAGCTTGTAGGGCTTGAGAATGGGTACAACGGTCTCCACTCCCGGCAGGTGGGCGACGGACTTGATCTGCTCGCGGCCGCGGGCATCTCCCACGGCGCCGATGATCGTCTTCTCCGTTCCGCGGGACAGGTGAGCCCGGTACCCGACAGACTCGATCCACTCGACGACCCGGTCGACCTGTCCGTCCGTTGCGTTTTTCTTCATCACGATGATCATATTTGCATTACCTCCAATGAAAAGGGCCATGATGGCTTCCGCCTCCATGGCCCTCCTCGATGAAAACAAAAAAGCCATGGTCAGCGTCTTTCGATCTTCCCATGGCTTCGGATTAGCTTATTGCTGTGTGTCTAAGTCTAAGTCCTCCTCAGCGACGGGCAGACCTGTCCGTAAAAATAATAGTAGCTAAACCAGAAGCCAAGATTACGGAGTTTCAGTCTTTCCATCACAAAGGTTTCCTTCAAAAAGTGGACCATGAAAACACGATCGGGCGCCCCTGTCAACAAAAATTTTGCACCATGCCGCCCAGGTGCCCCTGAAACCCTTGCGGGGCGTGCACTTAGAGGCACGCAGGATCACATGAGCGAATCGCCCGGGGAGAGCTTGAAACGGATGGGGATCTCCACCCAGGCATCCACAACGGCACCCATGCGCCGTGCCGGTTCGAACCGCCATGCCCTCACGGCCTCGAGGGCCGCATTGTCCAGCGAAGCGTAGCCGGATGAGCGCTTGACCCGGACGGCCCCGATCCGGCCGTCGGCACGGACCTCGGCCGCGATGAGCACATCGCCCTCGTAACCCCGCTGCCTTGCCGCGCCCGGGTAGACGGGGGGCCGGTTCTCGCGGTAGCGGGGCATGGCCTCCGAGTAGCCCTCCTGGGCGCTGGCGCCCGTTAGCCGCCCCCCCCGGGCCGCCTCGCCCGCCGGGGAACCCCGGCCCGCAGCGGCCACGGCAACGCTGCCCTTTGCGGGCTCGACGGAGACGCTCGTCTCCATCGTCTCTGGCTGCACCGGGCGACTGACGACCGCTTCGGTAAGGACGGTCTTTTCCATGGCCTTCGGAACCACGGGGGCGTTCTTTGCAGGATTGACCGGCTTTTTCCTGACCTCGTCGACCTGTGCGGCACCGTTGCCGTTCTCGGCGCCGGGCATCACCGTCACAAGGGAGACGCGGACGATCTCCTCGTCGCCCGCCGTGGGGAAACTGAAAAAGGGGTTTGCCACGGTGAACAGGACAAACGCCAGTACCCCCGAGTGCAGGAGCAAGGACAGGGCGATACCGGGAAGCATGCGCCTCCCGGGGCGGCGCATTGCTGCCCGCACGACCCTCTCCGCGGGGCCGGGGACGGCCAGACCCAGATCGGCGGGGCACTCTCTTCTCCATGTCGTGACATTCATGATCCACCCGTCTTTATCGCCTGCCGGGGCTTGCGCCGGCAGCGCATCAGAAGTACAGCGAAATCCCTCCCCGGAAATTGATCTCCGCAGCGGGGTAATAGCTCAACCCCGAAAAGGTCTCGTAACCCACGGGGACATAACTCTTGTTGAACAGGTTTTCCACCCCCACGAAGGCGCTCGGTTTCGCAACGCCAAACATCTTCCAGTCGGGCTGATAGCGCAGGGTCAGGTTGACGATCGTGTAGCTGTCGAGCTTCGTCGCGCTGTTGTTGTTGTCGGAGCCGAAGTACTGTTCCCCCACGTACCGGACCTCCGGCCTCAGTGTGAGGCTCCAGGGCAGGTAGATCTCGAGGGCCGCATTGGCCATGTGGCTCGGCACGAGCGGAACGTCCTTGTCCTTGTTCGCCCCCTCGCGGAAGAAGGCTTCCTGGAACGTGTAGTTGGCATAGAGCCGCGCCAGTTTCCGGAACTGCCAGTCCAGCGAGAATTCGACGCCCTGGTGCCTCGTCTTGTCCAGGTTCTCGTTTCGGAACGTGACGGGGTTGTAGCTGATCTCGTCCTCCATGTCGATGAGGTAGAACGTGAGACCCAGCTTGAGATCCTTCATGGGGCTGACCTGTGTGCCCACTTCGTAGCTCTTGCCCGTCTCCTTCTCCAGATCCGTCAGGAAGCTGTCGAAGGGAAAGGCGTAGTAGGATGCCTGCTGGTCCAGGGAGGGGAAGCGGTAGATCGTGGCATACTTGCCCCAGAGCTTCGACTTCTCCCCGAAGAGGTACGTAAGCGATCCTTCCCAGGCGGTCCCCTTGTGAACTTTCTCGGCGTCGAAGACATTGATACCCGTCGCGAGGTTCGTTTCGCTGCCGTTTACATCGGCCCGCTCCGTCCTCGCGCCGAGGGCCAGGATGAGGTCCTTCAGGATGCTGAACTCGTCGCGGGCATACAGCCCCATCGTCTGCCTCTTGAGCTCCGCCTCGTAGGTCCTCGTCGCCTGCGAGCGGTTCGCGAAGGTGTCCTTGTCGAGCTTGTCCTGGTAGAAGTCGAACCCGACGGTGAGCTTGTTGTCGAACCCGAAGAGCTTTTTGTCGAGGATGTAGCGCGGGGTGGCGCCCACCGTGTCGATGTCGATCTTCGTGAAGGACGCGAAGGAGGCGTAGTTGGAGGTCACCTCCCGCCTTCCGTAGATCAGGTTGGCGTCGAGACGGCCGAAGGAGCCCAGGACGGTCTTGGCGAGAAGGTTGGCGTCGAAAAAGGTCGAGCTCGCATCGTCATCGGGGTTCTGGGCCTGTTTTCGGTTGGCGTTCATCTGGGCCTGCGTGAGGGCGCCCGGGAACTGGTTGTCGGTCTTGTTGGCTGTGATCGCCAGGGAGACGTCGAGAGCGTCGGTGGGGTTGTAGCCGACGCTGCCGCCGGCGCTTTCCGTGGTGAACTTCGAGCGGTCCCGGTATCCGCTGCTCGTGAGGACCTCGCCGTTGAGCGCATAATAGACCTTGTCCGCCGAGCCCCGGACGCCGGCGCGGCCGTTGTAGGTGTTGTAGCTCCCGCCGATGAAGGTCGCATCCCCCTTGGGCTTTCCCTCGCCGCGCTTGGTGATGATGTTGATGGAGCCGGCGATGGCCGAATCGCCGTAGAGGACGCTGTTGGCACCCCTCACGACCTCGATCCGCTCGATCTCCGAGAGCGGGATCTCCAGCCAGTTGATCCCCGATATATCGGGCCGGTTCAGGCGCCGGCCGTCGAGCATGACCACGTTGCGAAGGTAGCCCGCCTCGGAGCCGAAGGCCCGCATGTCCACGATGGACTGGGAGGCATTGCCGCTGTAGCTGGTGACGTTGATGCCCACAAGCCCCGTCAATACCTCGGGAACGCTCGTGGCGCCCGATTTCTGGATGTCGTCGGCGGTGATGACGGTCACGTTGGCCGGGACTTTCCGGACTTCCTGGGCATCGCGGGTGGCCGTGACGACCACCTCGCCCATCCGGTACTCGGGCCGGGCGGTCTCGGGGGCCTGGGCATAAGCGCAACCCGGCGATTCGATCCCCCACGCGATGAGCAAGACGATGAAAACCAAACCCCTCTGCAAAGAAACCTTCATGATGACTCCTCCTCCCCCCTCGGGAAATGATGTGGCTCCAGCCGCCGGACAAGTATACTGGCTTGCGGCCCCCTACTCTCCGCGCCTTCCAGGCCCCCTGTACCGGGGACCCGTGGCCAACGCTGCGGATTTCGTTCCGCCTACAGTTGCGGGGCAGCGCCGGACTTCGACCGGCTTCCTTCCCCAACGGCAAAATATTCAGTCCTTGAATATTTGGGACTCCGGATTCAGGATTCCGGATTTTTTAATTCCCCTTTTTCCATCCCGAAGCCCGATTCCTGAATCCCGAATCCCTGCTTCTTAAGTGAGTGTGATTCGCGGCGATCCCGTCCGGGGATGCCGGTCCACGAGCACCTCCGTTCCATAAGTCTCCCGGATGTGCTCTTCCGTGATGACGGCTCCGACGGGCCCCGCAGCCTCAATGCGCCCGTTCTTCAGCAGGATGATCCGGTCGCAGTAGTGGGCGGCCAGGTTGATGTCGTGGGTCACGGCGATGACCGTAAGGCCCCCTTCGCGGTTGAGCGACCGGATGCGGTCGAAGAAGTCCACCTGGTGCCGGATGTCCAGGAAGGCCGTGGGCTCGTCCAGGAGCATGAGCCTCGGCTCCTGGGCCAGGGCCCGGGCGATGAGCACCCGCTGGCGCTCGCCGCCGGAGAGAGACTCCATGTCCCTTGCGGCTAGGCCGAGCGTGTCCGTCATCTCCATGGCCTTCAGGGCAATGCGATGGTCCTCGTCGCCCTCGAAGCGCCAGCGCCCGAGATGCGGCGCCCTCCCCATGAGCACGACCTCCTCCACGGAGAAGGGAAAGGCGAGGGCCGAGTACTGCGGCACGACGGCGACGGAGCGTGCCAGGGCCTCCCGCCGCAGCTTCCCGATTTCCGTCCCCTCGAGGGACACCGTCCCCTCCTGGGGTGCGAGGATCCCGTCGATCACCCGCAGCAGCGTCGTCTTACCCGAGCCGTTGGGCCCGATCACGCCGAGGAAATCCCCCTTGGCGACCTCGAAGTCGATCCCCCGGAGGACCCACTGTTCGCCGTATCGGAAGCTCACGTTGTCGACTCTCAGAAGCGGCATCGGCCGGCCTCCGTTTTCCTGAGCAGGTAGATGAAAAAGGGCGCCCCGAAGAGGGCCGTGATCACCCCCACGGGGAGTTCGCTGGGCCCGAGCGCCGTCCGGGCCAGCGTGTCGGCGGCCACGAGGAAGGTCGCACCGAAGAGAAAGCTCGCCGGCAGCAGCAGCCGGAAGTCCGAGCCGAAAATCATCCGGATGAGATGCGGCACGAGAAGCCCCACGAACCCGATGAGGCCCGAGAGCGATACGGCGGCCGCCGTGATGAAGGAGGCCGCAAAGAAGAGCACCCTGCGGGTTTTCTCGACGTCGACACCGAGCTGCAGGGCCTGCTCCTCGCCGATGACGAGCAGGTTCAGAGACCGGGCGTGAAGGTAGATCACGATGAAGCCCGCAAGGAGGGCAATGCCCCCCAGGAGGGTCTGGCTGGTGTCGGCAAGCCCCAGGTCCCCCATGAGCCAGAACATGATCCCGTGCAGGCGCGTGCCCGAGGCCGTGGAGATGAGAAACATGATGGCCGCCGTGCAGAAGGCGTTCACGATGACCCCCGAGAGCAGAAGCGTTCCGGACTGGGACTCCCGCCTCTTGCCGGCCACGCCGAAGACGAGGAAGATGGTGATCAGCGATCCCAGGAAGGCAAGCACGGGAACCCCGAAAGGCAAAACATCGAGCCCGACGATGATCCCGAGAACGGCCCCTACGGCGGCACCCCCGGAGATCCCGAGGATGTAGGGATCGGCAAGGGGATTGCGCAGCAGCCCCTGGAATACGGCGCCCGCCGTGGACAGGGTGGCGCCCACGATGGCGGCCAGAATGATCCGGGGGATGCGGACGGAGAAGATGATGGTGTGCTCGGGAGATGCCGCGGCGCCTTCCTGCCTGAGAAGCGAAAGCAGGTCGATCCGGTGGGGACCGGTGATCGCGGCGATGGCCGCCACGGCCAGAAAGACGCCGAACAGCAGGGCACAGACGCGGCTCACCCGAAGCGGGGTCACCGCCTTGCCCGTCTCGATCTTCGATGCGACGGAAAGGACGATTGCCGGAACGGCCAGAAGAAATGTGAAAAGGAAGAACCGGGTCACCGCAACCTCCCTCGAGGCTAACGGGGTGGACCAGTCTTCCGGCTCAGGGCGACCTACTCTCCCGCCTTCCCATCATGGTGACCATGACAGTGGCTCATTGGGATTTCGTTCCCATCACGGCTGCGGGGCAGCGGGGGCATTTCACCCCTCTTCCATCTGCCCACCCCCTTGGATACCTCCCCACTAACAGAGCACCGGGGCTTTGTCAAGGGTCAAATCCCCGCGGCGCAGTCAGCCATTTCCTCGATCCCCGCGACGGCCCGGGGGCTCAGGCGGTAGAGGCGCTCGGTGACGACGCAGACCCTCCCCTCCTTCACGGCGGGCAGCATGTGGAGTCTCTCCCTAAGGCGCTCGATGCCCCCGCCGGACATGAAACCCTGGCCTGCGAGGATGAAGTCGGGCGAGCGGCGGATGATTTCCTCGAGCGAGAATTTCGGGTATTTGTCCGTCCCGTCCGCGGCGACGTTACGAATCCCGAGGATGCCGAAGGCCTCGTGGATGAGCGTGCCGGGACCGGCCACGACGATAGGCTCGGGCTGGATGATGAAGAGGGCCGACTTCGGGGGGTGGGAACGCTTCTGCCTTGCCTTTTTCTCCAGGGCCGCCATGTCCTTTTCGATCCGGCCCGCAAGCAACGATGCCTCCTTCTCGACACCCAGCGCCGCGCCCAGGTCCCGGATGCCCCGGGGCAGTTCCTTCAGGCGCCTCGCCGAGAAGACGTGGCAGGGGATGCCCAGGTCCCTGAGGCGGTTGTAGATCGCCTTCGGGTTGCCGTCGTCGGTCAGGATCACAAGGTCGGGCCTTGCGCCGACGATGGCCTCGAGCGAGGGATTCGTGAAGCCGCCCACCCGCGGCTTGGCCTTTACGGCAGGCGGGTAGTCGCAGAAGTCGGTCACCGCCACGACCCGGTCCTCGAGGCCCAGGTCGTAGAGGATCTCCGTGATGTTGGGCGCAAGGGAGACGATCCGTGCGGGCGCAGCCCCGAAGGCCGGAGCAGCGCCGACGGCCGGAACAAAAATGAAAAGCAGGATCAGGGTGAAGGCAAGGGTTCGCTTCATGGCAGGATGATCCTATGACAGGACGGCCCTCCCGTCAACCCCAACCGGGTATCTGCGTGCGTCGGGGCACAGTGGCTCAGGTTGAGCAAAATCCGGCTTGACAAGAATATAAACCCTGCTAA
This sequence comes from Syntrophaceae bacterium UBA2192, assembly GCA_002327315.1. Taxonomy (GTDB): domain Bacteria; phylum Desulfobacterota; class Syntrophia; order Syntrophales; family UBA2192; genus UBA2192. The sequence continues at coordinate 8,222 of DCVI01000018.1, forward strand.
TTTTTATAACTGAGTCGGCGTGGCAGTTCTCTTCGTTCATCAACCCGTGAGTCATTTCAGCGTTTCATCAACGAACCTTACTGTATTGTTTTGATGCTTTGCTTGCCTCTAGGGATCGTACGCCCATGGGTGCCTTCATGAGTACGCTCGCAGAAATGTCCGGCATTCCCTTCATTCTTTTCCTGATCCTCGGGGTGGCGAAATACTTCGTCACGTTATTCGACGAGCAGGATTGGGTCTGGCATCTTCCTGATTTTATTGGATTGATGGCGATGTGGGTTGGATATGTATGGCTGTCGAACCTGTTCAGCAGCCGGATCACCCATCTCGATGAAGGCGATGCGATCAATCTGATGGCAATTTTCCTTGTCTGTATTTCCGTTGTCCTCTTCCGGGGGGGGAGACGATCATTCATTCCATCCCTGACCCGTTCTTGAGCGCCGGCGGCAACTCATGCCGCTCCAGTCAAGTCTTGCCGGCTTATCGGCTTTGCCTGCAAATCCGCGTGGTTTTCCACTGTTGAAAATTGCAGATTACCCATTGAAATGAGAAAGGAAGGTCGAATGGGCATGCCTTCTTGTCTTGTACTTTCTTTGCTGCTTTGCTAAAGCTGTTCCCACAACCCTGGTTCAACGGCCTCTGCCTTGAAGGAGCGGATGATTATAGCCAGCGCCTTTCGTGACGGCTTCAGC
>DCVI01000018.1:8972-31186 GCA_002327315.1 Syntrophaceae bacterium UBA2192
CCTATTTTATCCAACCCCGTGGTGCAGACCGGAAATCCTGTCGAGATTCGTTTTATTTCTTGCGGTCTTCCTCCTCATCCTGCCCGCGCCGGCTGTTGCGGCATCCGAGTCCGTACGGGTCGTCGTTGAGGGACTCTCGGGAAAAGAACTTGCCAATGTCGAGGCTGCCCTGACCGTCCCGCCCACCCTCATCCAGGAAGGTAAAGTGGACCGGCTGTGGCTGGAGCGTTTTGAACGCCAGGCGCCCGGGAAGGTCAGAGAGGCCCTGGAGGCCTTCGGGTATTACAAGCCCACGATCGCCATCAGCCTGGATACTTCTGAGGAAGGGGTATATCGGGTGCGGGTTCGCGTGGATGCAGGTGAGCCGGTGCGCCTTACGAAAGTACAGGTACAGTTGCAGGGTCCCGGGGCCACCGAGAAGGTGCTGACGAAAGCGGTGTCGGATTTTCCCCTGCACGCAGGCGACGTCCTGCGCCAGGACATTTATGAAAGGTCAAAAGGCGAGCTTCAGTCGAAGGCCGCGGAACAGGGTTACCTGGACGCGCAGTTTTCGGTCCGTACCATTCGATTGAACGAGGCCGAGTCGAAGGCTGAGATAGACCTTGTTCTCGAGACGGGCCGGCAGTATCGTTTCGGCGAGGCGCATTTTCTCGGTGCGCCCCGTTACCCGAGGGAGTATCTCCAAACGTTTCTCGACTTCCAGCCCGGCGAGCCCTTTTCATCCGAAAAAATTCTGCAGACCCAGCTCAATATCGCCACCGCGGAACGCTTCCGGTCGGTCGTTGTCCAGCCCGACAAGGCGCAAGCGAAGGACTATGTGATACCGATGAACGTGGAGCTTACGCCGTCGCCGCAGAAAATTGTGAAAGTGGGGGTAGGTTTCACAACGGACTATGGACCTGGGTTTTCCGTGCGCTACGAGGATCTGAATGTGGCGGACAGCGCGCAGAAGCTCGACAGTGAACTGAATCTGAGCCAGCGCCTGCAAGGGTTGGCATTGCGCTATATCTTTCCGGGCAGCACCGATTTCAGGAGCTTGACCAGTACCCGCCTGGCCGCCCAGCGCGAAGATACAGTGAGCTATACCGCCAAAACGCTATCGGCGGACATAGAAAGGACAAGGGGCTTCGGCAGGGACCGGCTCGGTTCGATTTACCTCCAGCTCCAAAAGGAGGATTCCACGGCGGGGGGCGCCACGACCGATACGTTTCTCCTGATTCCGGGAATACGTTTTTCGCAGAGGGGCTACGACAGTCTGATACGGCCGGCCAAAGGGTTCGCCTACAAGCTCGAAGCGAGGGGCACCACTCAATCCTTCGGCTCTGACGTAGGTTTTGCCCAGTTACTCGGGTATGGGGATGTGCTCTTGCCCCTTGCGGGCAGGTTTTCCCTCAAGATCAGGGGACAGGCGGGAGCGACGTCCATGAATGGAAATACCCTGGACGTCCCCGTTTCTTTTCGGTTTTTCACAGGCGGGGACAACAGCGTCAGGGGATATGCCTACCAGTCGCTGGGGCCAAAAAATGCCCGGGACGAGGTCGTCGGGGGAAAGCACCTGCTGGTGGGGAGTATCGAACTGGAGCGGGCGATTGGCACGAACTGGGGTGCAGCCGTATTTTATGATACGGGAAATGCCTTTGACGACTTTGACAGCCTGAACCTTGCCCAGGGTGCAGGCCTGGGCGTTCGCTACTACACGCCGGTGGGACCCATACGTCTCGACCTGGCCCGCCAGCTGGGGGTATCGGATCCGAGTTACAGATTTCATTTCACCATAGGGATGCAGTTTTGAAGAAACGCGCAATCATGGGGTACTCCGTTTTGTCCCTCTTTGTCGCGGCGATCGTCGCGATCGCGTGGCTCGTTTGCACCACAACCGGGTCACGCCTCGTCGTGACGACCCTTTTGCGCTGGATGCCGGTCACGGTTGAGGCGGAGCGCATCACGGGGCAGCTCGCAGATGAACTCACCCTCGAGGGCGTGCGCGCGGCATGGCCAAGCGGTGAAGCTCGAATATCCACTCTGGTTATGCGCTTGCAGCCCCTGTTTCTTTTAACGGGAACGGTGTCGGTCGATGAGATGTCCGTCCGCCATGTCTCGATTGTCGACAACAGTCCGGAGAGCGGGCCGCCCTATGACCTCGAGTGGCCCCGGGCCCCGCGCCTGCTCGCGGCTGTGAGATGCAGCATCGGGAAGTTTCGCATCGAGGACGTGTCCTATCGTAAACCCGGCAAGGATCCCGTAACGATCCATGAGGGCCGGGGCGAGGTGATCTGGTCCCGCGGGTCCACTCTGACGTTGAAAGACTTTGTGCTCCGTTTGCCGGACGCGCAGGCAGAAGGCAATTTGGAGGCCGGTCTTTTGTTTCCCTCCCTTCATGCGAACCTTTCCATCAGGCTTGATAAGCCTGTAGCAAAATGCGACGCCCTCTCCTTCACGGCGGATCTTTCCTCCGGGAAAGATCCCGAGCAGGTTTCGGGAAAAATACTTTTGAATGCTTCGTCGGGTGCGAACGTGCAGGCCCAGGCGGAAGGCGAGATTGGACTGACCCGGAAGGCCTTACTGTTCCGGACTCTCCGATTAAAGGACGGAAGCGGGAGCGTCTTCGTGAACACCGAGGGTCAGGTGGACGTCTCGACAGCCGAGATCCTCACCAGCGCTTCGTTCCGATTCGCGGACGGGGATGCCGTCCCGGCGCTACTCGCCTCGTCCCTCACGGGTACGCTTGAAATCCAGGGCGGCCCAAGCCGTTACGCGGGGAAATTCACCATGCAAAACGAGGGGCAGGCGTGGAGGTCCGCACTCCTGTCCGGGCAATTTTCAGGGAACCTTGCGGGCGTGCAGGTGACCCGCATGACGGGTCGCCTCCTGGACGGCACCGTGGAGGGGAAGTTCAGGGGATCGTGGGACAAAGAAGTGTCATTTACAGGGTTTCTTCAGGCCAGAAATCTCAATCCCGCACAGATCAAGCCGGAGCTGAAGGGCAAGATCAACCTGAATGTAGAGGGAGCCGTCCATTGGCCGAAGGCAGGATCACTGGAGGCAAGGGTCAAGGGCGAACTCCTGGAAAGCCGCCTCAGCGATCGTGCTCTCACCGGCGGCCTCGATGCGCGCTGGCAGGCCGGGATGCTCCGCATTAACAGACTTTCCCTCAAGGGCGCCGGTTTTGAGGCGAAAGCAGCCGGTGCTCTTGCGGAGCGCTTGAACTGGGGCGTGCAGGTGAGCGATCTCTCCGCACTCATGCCCGGAAGCGCGGGGCGGCTCTCTGCGTCCGGGTGGATCCGCCAAAGCAAGGAGCAGTTCGCGGGCGCAATGAGCCTTCGAGGAAACAAGCTTCTCGTTTCCGGCGTGCAGATCGCGTCCGTTGAGGCGGATGCGGAGATGGGAAAAGAGGATCCTCAGGACCTCGAGGGGAGGGCCTTCCTGAAAGGGGTCATCTATGGGCCCGTCCAGATCGGCACCGCACAGGTGAAGAGCACGGGTAAGCTCGACGATCACACGGTCCAGGTCCTGCTGGAGTCGCGTGAAGGCAAGGCGGAGGCCGCCCTGCGGGGCAGTTATGCAAAAGCGGGTTGGAAAGGAACCCTGGAGACACTGAGAGGGAGCGACACCCTGGGTTCGTGGGGTCTCCAACATCCGGCGACTCTCATATTGTCCGCGGAAAAAGTGAGCCTCAGTCCCGCGCTGATCGCCAGCACGAGGGGGGAGATGCTCGAGCTCTCCTTGGACATGTCTCTCGACCCGGTGCGGGGCGCTCTCCTGTCGAGATGGCAGAGGGTGAATCTGGCGCGGTTCGCCTCACTCACGCCGGAGTGGCAGGTGCATGGTCAGACGGACGGCCATATTCGGGCGGAATTTCGGGATAAGAACAAGACAACGGTTTCTTCTGCGGTGGGGCTTACGGGAAGCCTGACCCGCGGATCGCTTGCCATCGACGTGAAGGAAGCTGCGGGAAAGCTCGAATGGAACGAAAGCGGCCTCACGGGAACGGCCCAGGCGGACCTCGGCCGGGCCGGCCGCCTGAACGCGCGGTTGACGTCGGCGGATCCGGCCCGGCCCGGCCTCCCGGACAGGGGCGAGTTTCGTTTTTCCGCGGATCACATTGAGGCGGCCCTTATACAGCCGTGGCTCCCTCAACCTCTTTCCATGACGGGAACCGTGTCGTGCGCGGCCGCTGGGAAACTGCTCCCGGGTTTGCGCCTGGACGCCTCCGGTGAGTTACGGCTTTCGCAGGGCGCCTTTTCCCTGCAGGACAAAAAGGGCATCGTCACGGCGCAGGCGGAAAAAGCGCAGCTTCGCTGGACCTGGCGGGAAAAGACGCTGAGCGGCGATCTCGATCTCCTGCTTACCAACCACGGCTCTCTCAAGGCCGAGTTTCGCCTTCCCGTCGAAGCGAGCCTTCCTGTTGTTTTAGAGGAGGAAAGACCGGTACAAGCGGCCGCACGCGCCGATCTGCGGGAGAGGGGCCTCTTGAGCGCCCTCTTTCCGGGACTGATAGAGGAAAGCCGGGGACGGCTCGCTCTCAACTGCTCTGTTGACGGAACGTGGAGCGCGCCAAAAATTCACGGAACCTTGAGAGTCGATCGGGCAGGCGCCTATCTGCCGTCCACAGGTATTCAACTGAGCGACGTAACCATGGACGCTCAATTCGAGGACCGGACCGTGCGCATTACATCCTTCGGGGCTCGATCCGGCCCCGGGCGGCTCGAGGGAACCGGTACCGTGTGGCTCATGGACCGGGGTATCGATCGAATCGACATGAATCTCTCGGGTGAGAGATTCCAGGTCGTGCGGCTGCCGGAAATGGAGATGCTGGCAACCCCAAGTCTTACCATCAAGGGCGCGCCGAAAAACCTTCAGGTCCGCGGCAGCATCACGATACCGGAGCTGCTCATCAGGGGACCCGAGACGAAGGCAGTGGCGAGGCCAAGCAAGGATGTGGTGAAGGTCGATGAGAGCCGTGCCCCAAAAGGCGACCGCGCTCTTCCTCTTGATTTGCAGGTCCGGGTCATCCTGGGAGACCGTGCCTTCATCAAGGCCGAGGGAGTCGATGCAAAGCTGGAAGGAGACGTGCTGCTCATGGCCAGGAACCTTGACGCGATGAACGCAAAGGGAGAGATCCGCCTCAGGGACGGTACGTACACGACGAGAGGAGTGCGTCTGGCCATCACCCGGGGGCGTGTCGTTTTTGACGGCGGACCGGCGGACCAGCCCAGGCTCGATGTGCTGGCCCTGCGCACGGTTGAGGAAAGACCTGACCAGGCGGGGCAGTCCCTGGGTCGGTTCAAGGAAGTGAAGGCGGGCGTCATCGTCACGGGAACCCCGCTTGCGCCCCTGGTGAGACTCTATTCAGAGCCTGCCATGCCCGACGCCGATATCCTGAGCTATATCGTCCTTGGTCAACGCATGAGCGGCGACCCGTCAAAGTCAGCGCTGCTTGCGGCGGCAGCAGAATCTCTTCTCTCGGGAAGCGGCTCCGAATCGACCTTAAGCCAGCTGAAACGTCAAATAGGCCCGGACACGGTGGACATGAAATCCGCAACCGTAGGGGGCACGACCCAGTCGATTGTTACGGTGGGTAAGTATCTGCAACCCAAGCTGTACGTGAGCTACGGTCGTTCCCTGTTCAGCGATGAATCATACGTAACCCTGAGATACACCCTGTCCAAGAGGTGGGAAGTGGAGAGCAAGGCAGGAGCGCAGACGGGCGCAAACCTCTACTACAGAATCGAGTTTGACTGATGACGCGAAACCATAAGAAAAGGGCGGCTATGCAGCGGGGAGACCCTAAAGGTGGAATCAGAAGGCAGGGTCAGACATTGCCCTGCCTCTCTGAATCGCCATGTCGAGGACTGACGATCGCAAATATCGACTTTGATCCGAATTGCCAACCTGAGCATTTCAGGAAAAAGTGTTAACCGTGAGGGGCCAGCGTCTTCCCGCAATTTCGGGCTACTCGTTTCTTCGATTTTGTCTATGCCGTTCGGTGCCAGGGAATCAAATCGTACTCCTATGAGTTGCATCAGATCAATAATATCCGGCAGGAAAAAGCTGCGGTACGGGTCCCTGAGGCAATTGCTATGTCGGCGATATCGTGGAAAGCTCTTTTTTGAAGGAATAGAAATAAACCGCACCGATAAAGATAAATCCGCCCACAATATTTCCGATGGTTACAGGGATCAGATTCCATTGGATGAATTGCGCCCATGTGATATCGGCGCCCAGCATGATGCCTGTGGGAATGAAATACATGTTTGCAACGGAGTGCTCAAAGCCGGAGGAGACGAATGCCATGATGGGAAACCAGATGCCGAAAAATTTTCCGATCATGTTCTTTGATGAAAAAGCGAGCAATATGGCAACGTTGACCAGCAAGTTACAGGCGATGCCCTTCATGAATGCCGACCAGAGACCGAGGGTGCCCGTTGCGATGTAAGGGAGGACCTTTCCTTCTGCAATCGTGATGGCGTTCTGTCCGAATACCGTTAATTCAGGGCCGCCCCCTTTGCTCAAGGGACCGACAACCATGAGGTATGCCCAGAAAATGGAACCGATAAAATTTCCGATATATACCCAGGTCCAGGCATCAAACACTTTGCGCCACGTGGTTTTTTTCTGAAAGACTGCCATGGGAATGAGCATCGTATCGCCCGTAAAGAGTGACATGCCTGTCAGTACAATGGCAATGAGCCCTACGGGGAAGACCGAGCCTGCAACAAGGGCCTTGAAACCGGGGCCCAGGGTCTTCTCCAGTCCTGTACCGCAGACGGTACAGAGTGCGGCGCCTACCGCGATAAACAGACCCGCCATGAAACTTCTTATCAGAAAATTGGATGTGCCCAGATTTGCCTTATACATTCCGGCATTTCCTGCCAGTTCTACAATTTCCACCGGTTTATTGGCCATTTGCCGCTCCCTGTTCAATAAGATATTTTCGTGATGCCGGATACACCCGCACAGACGATCAGAATGGTATCCGTGCTTCGGCGTGTAAACGGGGAAGCTCATTTGAACACCGGGACCATCGGTCAGTCTGCCCGGGATTCAGAGGATCTTCGCACCCTTTCGCGAGCCCCAGTATAGATATTTTTCGTCTTTATGAAATCGGAGGGCGTCTGAATCTGAGGTAGGAATGCCCGGTTACTGTTCGGCAGACGGGGTCTGACAGGGGCATAGGACATGCGCTTATGGGGGCGGAAAGGAACAACAAGGCGCGATGAAGCCTAAGGCATTTCGCATCCGCATATCAGGCACAGGCCAATAGTACATGATGGGAAACGGGGATACAGTGGCTGCACGGAAACAATGACAGTAAAGGTAAGCATATGAAAGAGCTGCTGACGCCCGGCAAAACGACGGAGAACGGAGCGGACAAACGGTCGAACATGGAGTCGAACATTGTCGATACCATGCGCCGCTACTTCAGGGACGACAAAGGGAAGATGAGCGACCTGGAACTTTCGATTGTGGATTCCATCAAACGGTACTTCGAGGAGCCACCGCCTAAACGTATCGCATAAGCCTGAAAATTTCAGGGCTCATGCAGATAGCCCTCCCCCCGTACTGTCACCTCATCCGGATCCCACCTGCTGCCGGATGGGGTGATTTTTTATAAGGACCCCCGGAATGCGTCAGCCGAAAATCTCGCCCTCGGGCAGGGGCACCTGCAGGAGATAGCCGAAAATTGCCATGAGCGCGAACGTAACGGCCATCCCCACGACCACGGCCTTGACCATCATCTTCCAATCCTTGCGCTTCCTGCTGGTGTCCCAGGCAATCGATGCAAAACCCACCACGCCCGCCAGGGCGAATCCCAGGTATCGAAAAAGCAGAACCCACAGAAGCAATATCACCATGACCACGGCCATATCCAGCCAGTGTTTTTCTTCCTTCTCGTCCTCCCTTTGCTTCGTCTCCACCTCCATCGCCTGGCGGCTTATGAACGACCGGATCAGCGTCAAGACGACGAGGGCCGTCATGAAGATCATGACCGCATCCGGAAAGATGCCGCCGAAGGGGGTTGTATAGCCCCGGTTTCCCCAGAGGATGGCAATGAACGCCAGCATGATGACGGAACCCAATCGATCCCGGAATTTCGCATCCATTACAAAGACCTCCTTCGCAGAAAGCGATCGCACCTACTCCTTTAAACTGCCCTGCAGCCGCTCCTTCATCGCCCCGAAGTAGGGCCAGAGGAAGGATATCGCGCACAGGGCGATGAGAACCCAGGACATGGGGTTGACGAACAGGGTGAACCAGGGGGATGCGTACCCCATCCCCATCAGGTAGGCCCGGACGAGCCCCGTTTCCATCAGGGGACCGAGGATGAGCCCCAGCACGATGGGGGCCGCCGAGAAGTTCAGGCGCCGCAGGCCGAAGCCGATGAAGCCGAACAGAAGCATGAGGATCACGTCCAGAAAGTTGTTCCGGATCGCATAAGAGCCGACCATGGTGAGGATGGCGATCCCCGGCACCAGGTAACAGGTTGACAGCTTTGCCACGAAGCGGGCCAGGAGACGGCCGCCTTAGATCCCCATGGGGACCATGACGATGGCCGAAAGCCCCACGCCCAGCATGAAGGTGTAGGTAATGTCGGCCTTCGTGCTGAAAAGTTCCGGCCCCGGTTGGAGGCCAAAGAGCATGAGGACGCCGTATATGACGGCGTCGGGCGGCGCCCCGGGGACACCCAGGGTCAGCAGGGGGATCATGCCCCCGCCGACGACGGCGTTATTGGACGTCTCCGTTGCCACGACCCCGTCGACAAGCCCCGTGCCGAATTTCTCCGGCGTCTTGGACGCCCGCTTGGCCTCGTTGTAGGCGACGAGGTTTGCGATGTTGCCCCCGGCCCCCGGCAGGATGCCGACGATGGTCCCGATGATGGAGGAGCGCAGAAGGTTTCCCTGCAGGTGCAGAACGATGTGGCGAGTCGTCTTCCACAGGACACCCTTGGTGCGCTGGTACCCGTATTCGGACCGCGTCTTCATGCCCTCCCCCTTGACGACCAGGCCGAGAAGCTCGGGGATGCAGAACAGGCCGATGAGCGCAACGATGAGCTCCACCCCCCCCTGCATGGCGGGGAACCCGAAGGTGAACCGCACGTCCCCGCCGATGGGGGCGATGCCGACGGTGGAAACGAGGGCGCCGAAGCACCCCCCCCCCACAAGCCCCTTGAGGACCGACCCGCTGGAGAGGCTTGAGATGACGGTGATGCCGAAGACCCCCACCCAGAAGTATTCGGCCGGGCCGAACTTCAGGGCGATGTCCGCCAGAGGCGGGCTGAGGAAGATCAGGCAGACGACGCCGAAGAGCCCGCCGAGGCAGGAGCCGACCGTCGCTGCAACGATTGCCTCCTCGGCCCGTCCCTGGCAGGCCATGGGATACCCGTCGAAGCACGTCCCGATGGAACTGGGCGTCCCGGGCGTGTTGATGAGGATGGCGCTGAAGGACCCCCCGTAGATGGCCCCCATGTAGACGGCCCCCAGGGTCACCAGGCCCGCAATGGGACTCAATGGTGAGGGTGAAGGGCACCAGGACGGCCACGGCCATTGTGGCGGTGATACCCGGCAGCGCCCCTGCGATCATCCCCATGACCGTTCCGGCAAAGACCAGCAGGATGTTCTGGCAGGATTGCAGATCCCGCGCCTTATCTCACCTGAGGAGCATGGAGCCATGCTGAAGATCGTCAAGGGGAAAGCATTCGTCTACGGGGCCAACATCGACACGGATCAGATCTATCCCGGACGCTTCCTGGACCAGACCGACCCGGAGGCCGTGGCCAGGCACGCCATGGAAGGGATCGACCCCGATTTCGTGAGGGAGGTCACCCCGGGCGACATCATCGTGGCCTCGACAAATTTCGGCTGCGGCTCCAGCCGCGAACATGCTGCGGTGACCCTCAAGGCTGCCGGGGTGGGAGCCGTCCTTGCGGATTCCTTCGGCCGCATCTTCTTCCGCAATGCCATCAACCTGGGTCTGCCCGTTCTGGTTTGTCCGGACATACACAGCCGAACGAAACGCGGCGATATCCTTACCGTGGACCTGGCCACCGGCCAGGTGCGAAACGAAACCAGGGGTCTTGTCGCCCGGGCGGAACCCCTGTCCGACTATATTATAAGTATCCTCGCCAGCGGCGGGATCAAACCCATGATCCGCCGCAGCCTGGCCCATGAGAGTTGAAACCGATGGCCCGGTACTTTCGAATGCAGGGAATCATCCCTTCGGTCTGACAGCATGGGCAGGATGCGAATGAAGGAATCATTCCCATCCTGATCGGCATTATCCGTTGCATTACGTCCACACTGCAAGGGCGCTCCCCGGACGTCTGCCATACCCTGTCCCCCAGGTGATATACCGTCCCTTCTTAAGGAAGAGACACTTCACCTGTCACGATCGGCCAGGCCGGCTCGATTTCCCGGACTGCCGATTCACTTCCGCACTTGAGCCTTGATACTTGTTTCCTGTATAGTACGCCCGACATGAGCCTCGAGATCCAGATACTGTTCGCCCTGTTCCTCGATTTGCTCTTCGGGGACCCCCGCGGCTTCCCCCACCCGGCGAGGATGGTGCAGCGCTTTGCCCTCGCCCTGGAGCCCTCGGTGAGGCGGATGATCCAGTCGCCCCGGGAAGCGGGGGTGCTGGCCGCCGTCATGGTCATTGGCCTCTCCGGCCTTGCAGCCTGGGGGCTGTTGAGGCTTGCGGCCTCCATCCACCCCTGGGTACACACGGCCCTCTCGATCTGGCTCATCTACGGGGCCCTCTCAGCGCGGGCACTGGCCGATCAGAGCGCCGAGGTCTGCCGGGCCCTCGAGGTGAAAAACCTCGTCCTGGCGCGAATGCGCGTCTCCGAGATGGTCGGGCGCGACACGGATCGCATGGACGGCGAGGAGACCGCCCGGGCGGCCATCGAGAGTGTTGCCCGCCACAGCGTCGACGGCGTCATCGCCCCGCTTATCTGCGCCTTGCTCTTCGGCCCCCTGGGCGCCTTTCTTTACAAGACCATTGCCACCCTCGATGCGGCTTTCGGCCGCAAAACCGAGCAATACTACGATTTCGGCAGGTTTTCCGCCTGGCTGGGCCGGCTGGCCAACTGGATCCCCGCACGCGTTGCGGTCTGGTTGATGGCGCTCTCGGCGATGCTTTTGGGCATGAGGCCCCTTGCGGCACTGCGCATCAGCCGCCGTGACGGGTCGGTGCAGGAAAACCCCAATGCGGGGCTCCCCGAAGCGGCCATGGCGGGGGCCCTGGGGGTACAGCTGGGCGGCCCCGTCTTCCGGGACGGCAAATTCGACCCCGAGCCCTTCATGGGTGACCCCGTGCACCGTCTCGAGCCGGGACACATCCGGCAGGCCAACGCCCTTTTGTTCGCCATGACCATCATGGCCGCCACGATCTTCGCCCTGCTCCGCAAGGGGCTCCTGGCGATCCTGTGATACATGAAATTCGGCTAAAGGCATAAGGCTACAGGCGAAGGGCAAATAAGAATTGGAGCTTTTTTGTTTTTTGCCATAAGCCTTTAACCCTAAGCCATTTGCCACTTTACCATAGGTGAACGAACATGATCGACTGCCCACGGATTGTCATCGGAGGGACGGAGAGCGGCGCGGGAAAGACGTCGATCACCCTTGCCCTCGTTGCGGCCCTTCGCCGCCGGGGGGCGCGGGTCCAGACCTTCAAGGTGGGGCCCGACTTCCTCGACCCCTCTTACCTGGCCATCGCCTCGGGACGGCCCTGCTATAACCTCGACGGCTGGATGATGGGTCGCGATTACGTGGAGAAGCTCGTTGCGCGAGTGACGGCCGATGCGGACATCGCCGTCATCGAGGGCGTCATGGGCCTCTTCGACGGGGCCGAGCCCGACAGCCTGGAGGGAAGCACGGCCGAGATCGCCGCCTGGCTCAAGTCCCCCGTGATCCTCGTGGCCAATGTCTACGGCATGGCGCGAAGCCTCGCCGCCGTGGTCAAGGGCTTTGCCACCTTCGAGCGAAAGGTGAGGGTGGCCGGGGTCATCGCCAACCACTGCGGCTCCGTGCGCCACGGGATCATGCTGGCCGAGGCGCTGCAGGCCTCGCGCCTGCCGCCCATGGTGGCCGCCATGCCCCGGGGTGCGATGCCGGAGCTGCCCAGCCGGCACCTGGGCCTGGTCACGGCCGACGCGCGCGACATCCCGCCCGAAACGCTCGAGGCGCTGGCCGATGCCTTCGAGCACTACTCTACACTGAGCGAGATCGTCAACATGGCCCGCAGCGCCCCGTTTCTCTATGTGGAGGCGCCCGGGAGGAAGGGTCTTGCGGAACGGATGCGCCTGGGTGTAGCCTATGATACGGCCTTTCACTTCTACTACCGCGATCTGTTCGACGAACTGGAAGATGCGGGATGCTCCATCGTGCACTTCTCGCCTGTCGCAGATCGGAATCTCCCGGAAAGGCTTGACGCCCTGTACCTGGGCGGCGGCTACCCCGAGGAGATGGCGGCCGAGCTTTCGGCAAACGGGCCCATGCTCGCCGCCGTGAGGGGCTTTGCCGCCTCCGGCCGCCCCGTCTATGCCGAGTGCGGGGGCCTCATGTACCTCTGCAGTGACCTCGAGACGGTGGACGGGAAACGATACCCCATGGCGGGGCTTCTCCCGGCGGGGACAAAGATGCACAAAGGACTCCAGGCGCTTTCCTACGTCAATGTGACCCTGAAGGAGGATTCCCTCTGGGGCCTTGCGGGCCAGAGCGTCCGGGGCCACGAGTTTCACCACTCGACGCTGACGGCAAACCCCGCAGGCATCGAGGGCTGGCTGCCCGTCTACAGCGTGAAGAAGCGCTGGCTCGACGCCCCTGTCGAAGAGGGCATCCAGAAGGGGAGCATCCTGGCAAGTTATTTACACCTGCACCTGCCGAGCCGCCCGAGGGCGCTGGAGCACTTCATCCATACCTGTGAAAGAAAACCCGCTGATGAGCAATAAGAGAACTCTGCCTTTTACCGCGGTGTTTTGTTCAATCCTTCTTTTCTCGGCCGCACCTGCCTTTGGCGCCCATCCGCTCTTCAGCGACGACACGTTGACCCAGGGCAAGGGAAAGACCCAGATCGAGGCAGCGTACCAGTACAATCACGACAATGACAGCGGAGTGAAGACGCAGACGAGCCAGCCCCATGTCCAGCTCACCTACGGGATCCTCGACCCCCTGGACGCCATCGTGACGGTCCCCTATCTGCTCGTGCGTCAGACGCAGGGCGGCACCGAAGCCAACGAAAACGGGATTGGGGATGTCACCCTGGCGCTGAAGTGGCGATTCTACGGTGAAAAAGAAAAAGGCCTTCAGTTTGCGATCAAGCCCTCCGTAACCTTTCCGACGGGAGATGAGGATAAGGGCCTGGGATACGGCCGGGAGGCCTATGGCATCACGTTCATCTCCACCTTTGAGCGAGAGGAGTGGTGTGTGAGCGCCAACCTCGGCTACCTGTACAACGAGTACGGTCTCCAGTCCAACAGGGACGCCTATCGAAAGGATATCTGGTCGGCCGGTCTCTCCGGTCAGTACGAGTTCGTCGAGAAGCTGTGGCTCGTCGGTGAGGTGGGGGTGCTGAGAAATCCGAATGTAACGTCCGACACCCTGCCGGCTTTCATCAACGCAGGGGTGATCTATGAACTGACGAAGAGCATCGATCTCGATATCGGCTACAGGTATGGCCTCACCAAGCCCGCGGTGGACTATTCGATCTCCGGGGCTGTCACGATCCGGTTCTAGGACGTTTTTCCGACAACCTTCCCCGCCTCAGACCCCAAGCCATGGCAGATATCTTGCACCTCTGACCAGCGGGAAAAATCAACCGCCGTCAGGTGCGTTACTCCATGCGTTTGTGTCCCCCGGAAAAGAGAATCCTCCTCTGCCTGCTTGTCGCCCTCTTTTTTTCCTGCGGGCCCAGCCCGTCGGGCCGGGACGGCTCCCCGATCAATTTCCAGGAGCCGCCGTCCATGGAAAAACAGGAGCCCCGGGTGGTCCGGCTGACGAAGGACGGCTTCGACATCGCCATCACGCAGAAGGCCGCCTACACGGTTCGCGGGGTCGTGGTCGGACGGGAGAATTACCACTCGGGGTGGAACTCGCTCATCTCGCCTGCCGATGTAGCCCTGTGCTGGGGAAAGCTCGCGGAGAACGGCGCCTACAAGAGGCTCAAGTGGTCGCAGGGTAACCGGTGGTACTTCTGGCGCGTCGGGGAGGAGTTCGGCTACAACAACGACTTCATCGCCCGGCACAGCTCGAACAACCACCTGATCCCGGCCACGCCGAACCTGGTGAAGGCCGTCAAGAGCCTGAAGGAGGGCGATGCCGTGGAAATGGCGGGCCACCTCGTGGACGTCACGGCCGTCAGGAAAGCGGAGAACTATTTCTGGAACTCCTCGGTCTCGACGACGGACCACGGCGATGGCTCCTGCGAGATCGTCTATCTCACGCAGGTAAAGGTGCGCGGAAAAATCTATCAATAAGAAAACTTTTCTCGGGAGTGTTTGTCCATGGTCCGACTGTATTCCGTCTTGCTGGCCCTGTTCCTTCTTTCCATGCCTGCCGCCCTGTCGGCGGGAACGCCCGAAGCCCTGAAGCCCGGACATCTGGCCGCCACGTCCGAGAAGCTGGTGACGATGAGGGCAGCGGCCGCCCGGGACATCGAGCGACTCGACCGCGCCATCGAACAAAACAACCGCTCGATTGCGAAGATCGAGGACCTCATCCGGCAGGCCCAGGACAAGGGGAATGCGGAAGCGGAGAAGGTCGCCCGCCAGGCCCGCAGCCAGGCCCTGGAGACAAAGAGAAAGAACGAGGCCGCCCGGGCCGCGGCCGAGTTGAGGAGAAAGCGCGCCGACGAGGCGCTGCAGTCCGTAACCGCCCTGATGGCGAAGGCGTCCGACGGGGGGGTCCCCTTCAAGGTCGATTGCGCCGCCCTGCTCAAGCGCTGGCAGGATGACCCCGCGAGGAGAGCCTCGCAGGACTGCGAGTGCTTCCACCCGGAGCGTGCGCCGATGTGCGTCCCGAAAGGAACGAAGATGCCCGAGGTCAAGGAGGGGAGTTACGCCTTCTACTGGATCATCGAAATCCGCACGTCGGAGGGGAGCATGAACATCAATGACGGCATGCACACCGGGAAATACAAGACGTCCGACGAGGCCATCCGGGGCTGCGAGGACGATGCACGGAGAACGGTTAGCCCGCCTGATCACGTTGCCAATGTAGTCTGCGTCCCGACCATGTGGCCGCAGTCGCCCTAGGTCAAGGCAACGAAACCCCCACCGGAACTGAAGCAGGGCAAATACTGAAACGGAGCACCAACAAAAAGCCCGGTCGCGACGACCGGGCCTTTTGTTTTCCGTGTTATCCCTTCAACGGGTTACCGCCTGCTTCTCCCACCGGACGGCGCTTCCTGGACGGCCGGCACCGGGCGTCCCGCCTGCACCGGTGCGGAACCCTGCGTCGGAGCAGCAGCCTGCGCGGGAGCGGCATCCTCGGCCAGCATTACGTTCAATTTCTGAATCACCTCGTTCATGTTCGGACCCGTGACCGTGCCCACGTGATCGCCGTTCCGGTAGAGAAGCGTCGTGGGGATGGTCGCGATCTTGAGCTTCTTCGCCAGCTCCGGGTTCTCATCCACGTTGATGTTGACGAACTTCACTTTCCCCCGGTAGAACCCCAGCATCCGCATGGATAACCTGTTCATGGTCATGCAGTCCGTGTTGTAGGCCGTGCAGAGGACGGCCGCCACGGGGATCTTCGACTGGGCCACCTCGGCCCCGAGGTCTCCCCCGTCGATCTCCTGGAACAGCGCCTTGTTGCCGAAGGGCTCGGTGCGCTTGAAGCTCACCTTCACCGGCTGCACCCCTCTCACCACGTCCATCGTGCAGGTCGAGCCGGGCGCGCCGTCGAGCAACTCGCTGAACTGCAGCAGCGTGAGGCCCTTTGTCGGCTTGCCGTCCACGGCGACGATCTTGTCGTTCTCCTTGAGGCCCGCCGCCGCGGACGGCGAGGTGGGGTGAACGCTCCGGAGATAGAAACCGTCGGGAAGGGCTACCGCCACCATGCCGATGGAGCCCGACTTGCGCGACCAGACACGCATCTTTTCCAGCTCCGCGATCTCCGCCTTCACCTTCGCCGCATCGGGCGCGTTCGGCGCCAGGGCGAGGTAGCGGTTGTAGGCGTCGACGGCCTGCTTGGTCCTGCCGCGCGTCATGGAGAGGGTCTTGCCGAGGAAGTAGTAGACTTCGGGCGCGTCCGGGGCGATCTTCGCAGCCGCCTCGAACTCCCCCACGGCCTTGTCTAAATCCGACGGTGTTTTCGCCTTCTCGATGGCGTCGATCCCGGCGAGCAGGTGTTTCTTCGCCGCCTCCGGGATGGCCTGCTGGGCCCCGGCCGTGGCTGCGCAGAGCAGCACGGCCGCAATTACGATCGTTATTCTTGTCCGCATCATCTGTGTTCCCTTTCCTTCAGTCTGTATGTTTCCCCATCGGGATGATTCCTGTTCTCACCGGGCCGCGCTCCCGCCGGCCGATGCGCCGGGCCGTGCCTGTTCGGCGCGCGCCTTCGCCTCGTTGGCGGCCTTCAATTCCTTTTCCGCCCTGTTGATCTCGTCCGTGGCCTTGCGGTCTTCCTCCTGGGCCTCGGCAAGGGCTTTTTTCGCCTCGGCCAGGAGGGCGTCCGTCTCCTGCTTCGCCTTCGGGTCGGCCGTGCTCCGGCTTGTCTTCTCCAGGTTCTCAACCTCGGCTTTCCTCTTATCCGCCGTTGCCCTGGCCTCTTCCCTCTTTCCGTACAGGGTCGCGATACGGGGGTCGGCCCGCAGCTGCTCCTCCATCCGGCGCACCTTGTCGTCGTCAACGATCGTCACGCCCTGCGGCATGGGGACCTCAGGGGCAGGCCCTGCATCGCACGCCGGGACGGACTTGCCCTCCCGGGCCGCGATGGCGTAGTCGGCATACCTCTTCGCCGCTGCCTGATTCGCAGTCCGCGCCGCCAGCTTGGACCAGCAGGCGCTCAGCTCCAGCTGGCTCATGGCCCCGGAGGCGTTCAGGCGGTTTCGCAAATCCCCGGCCAGGGTGTTTTTGCCCCGGTCGAATTGCTGCTGCTGCTGCGCGGCGGCCGCCTGCTCCATGGCGGCAACCTGCGCGCGCTGTTTGGCGGCCACTTCCTCCTGCAGGCGTTGCGCCGCGAGCGCCGCCGGGTCCGGCTGCTGTACCTGCCCGCCGGATGCGGGGGCGCTCGCTTGCCCGGAAGGCGGCCGATAGGCCGGCGCGGGGGCAACGGTTGGCTTCGGGGGGTCGAACCCGCTGCAATAGGAGTTCATCGACTCGAACCCGGGACGCGATGTCCGGTAGGATTCGCATTGAGATTTTGTGGCGAAATTACCCCTGCCGCCATAGCCGAACATCTTCGCCGCCTTGCCCGAGTAGTGGATCTGCCAGCCGGCAAGGGCATCCTGCGCCGGAATCAGCGCGAGGACGAACAGGAACATCCAGAACCGTGTGAATCTCTTCTTCATGTCATGCCTCTTTCATTCTAGTTTCCCAATCTCAATCCATAAACTGCAGCGCTGCCCCCGTCACTTTTTTGCCGTCGTGCCTTACCTCGCAGACGTAGCGGCCGAAGACAGCGGAGCTGGTCACAAAGACGGCACCCTCCCCGGCGGGGACCACGGCAGCCCGGGCTGGGAACCGGAGCCCTTCTGCGCGGGCCTCGTCCCGGGCCTGCTCGATGGTGGCTCCCGGCGCAAGCCCCGTGCAGTACCGCTCGACGGCCTGCCGGCCCAGCACCCAGGAGATCGCCGTCCAGCCGATCCAGAGGCATGTAAGCGACGCCAAAAGTCCGACAAGAATGCGCCGGCTTTTTGGACGCCCGCTCTTCGTTTTCTTCTCCTGCATGCAACTCCGTCCTTTCCGTCCGATGCGAAAACATCGGGCCCGGGGCCTCATCTGCCGCGCTCAGCCCTTCCCCGCAGGCATTGAAGATGCGGACCGCTTTTCCTTCTCTACCGGTGGCGTCAGTATTGCATCGCTTTCACCGGCTGATGAACGGGTCTTGGCTGTCGCCCCGTCGCAATCGGAAGGCCGGGAAAAGAGCATGCAAAATTTCGACCGGAAACCCGTCGATCGCACGCTTTTTTATCGTGCCCGGCAGAGGGCGCCCGAAAAAGCCGGGAGGGACAATTTCGGGAAACAATAAGGGGCAACAGAGCGTAAAGTTTTTACGCCTGCCGACCGATGATACCCGTTAGCGGTCATGGATGGATTTGCACGAGAAGCTCTCCGAGGCAAGGGGGTTTTCGCGATATACTCAGGCAATGGAAGGAGAATTTATGTCAGCGTCGTATCGTCGTTTCGTCATCTGCGCTTTGGGGGTCTTCACCCTTATGTTTATGTTGACCCTGTCAGGCACCGTCTTTGCCCAGAGCGGGTGCAGACAGCAGTGCGTGAGAGAGACCGTCAAGTGTGTCCAGTACGACACGCAGTGTGCCCAGTACCAGAATCGATGCGCACGCTACGATACCAAGGGCCGTTGCCTGCAACAGCAGCAGGTCTGCGTGCAGAAGAAGCAGGTATGCACGCAGCAGCAGAAGGTCTGCACCCAGTACCAGACGGTCTGCCCCTCGCAGGGCAACTCCGGCAGCGCTTTCCAGCAGCTCCAGAAGATCGAGCGCGGCCAGGGCAATTTCGACGGACGCTGAAAGCCGGCGCCATCCCGCATGTCATGAACCGATCCCTTCTTATCCTTCTTCTCGTCATCGCCGCTTCTGCGCTCGCCCTTGCCGGCCCGGGCCAGCCGCAGCAGACCACGGCGCAGCAGAATCAGCAGATGAATCAGCAGTTGAAGATGTGGGAGGAACGAAAGCAGCAGGAAAAGGCGCGGGAGAAGATGCTCAAGGACGCCAGGACGGTCCAGGCGGCCCCTTCGAAGGGAAAGCCCGCGACGGCCGGACAGAACCCGCAGGGCGGCAGCCTGAACCGCACGGCCACCGACCTGGGCTCTTCGAAGCGATGAGGTCCGCGCTCAGGCGGACATCCGCAAGCCCCGGGTGATGACGACGGCCCCGGCGATGGCCGCAGTCAGGACGACGGTGAAGGCCCCCCAGCCAAGCTCCTGGTAGATCAGCCCCGGCAGCCAGGAGCCCAGCGCCGCCCCCGTGTAGTAGATGGAGATATAGAGGCCGTTGGCAACGGCCCGGTTTTCCGTGGCGAGCTTGTTCATTGTCCCCATGGCGGCGGCTTGCACGAAGAACATCCCCCCGCTCATCACGAACATGATGGCGAAGATGCCCGCTCCGCTGGGCACGTTGATGAGGAGCATGGAGAGCCCGAAGAGCACGAGCCCGATCGTCATCGCCCGCCTCTCCCCGCCGCATAGCCCGATGATCCTTGTCGCCCCCAACGATGCGACGATCCCCATGAGGAACCCCGAGTACATCATGGAGATCGCGAAGGCCGTATAGGAAGGATCGATCTCCTTGAGCCGGAAAGGGAGGAACGTGAGCAGGGCCATGAAGGCGAAGAAGATCGTGAAGGCCACCGCATAGAGCCGCGCAATGTCGCCGTTTCGCAGGATCGGGATGACGGCCGAGAGGCGGACGGACGACATGGACAGGCGCGAGTCGGCCTTCATCCTCGTGACGGCGACAAAGCACAGGACCAGCGCGAGTGCGATGAGGTAAAAGGTGTAGCGCCATCCCGCGTTCGTCGCGACCCAGCCCGAGAGGACGCGCCCCACGAACCCGCCCAGGATATTGGCCGCCACGTACCAGGTCATCGCCCGCTGGATGTGTTCCCGGTCCACCGTGTAGGCGAGGTACGAGGTGATGGCGGCGAGAATCGCCGGCACGCAGGCCCCCTGGAAAAGCCGGGCGGCGATGAGCAGGCCGTAGGTCTCGGCGGCCCCGAAGGCGACCTGCAGAAGAGCAAGGGCCCCGATCGTGACGAGCAGCATCCTTTTGGCGGGCTGCGATTCCAGGAGGAGGCCGTAGAACAGGGGGGCAAAGCTCAGGGGCAGCAGAACGGCCGTCATGAGCAGGGCCCCGCCTGAGGTCGTAAGGCCGAACTCCCCGGCCAGAAGCGGCAGGATGGGCTGGGGCGCATAAATCGCCGCGTAGACGGTCGTGGTGGTGATGAGGACAAAAAACGTGTCGCGCAGAAGCATCGGGAGTTTATGCCCCCGATTTGCCCGGCATGCAACTTTTTTTTACGGCCCCCGCGCGGGGGCTGACCCGACTTGACTTGTTCGGCTGCCTCTGTAACAATATGCGATGCTTATCCCGCAAGCCGGAATACCGGCCGACGCGGGAATCGGAAAGGAGAACGGACACATGGCAGCAAAGCAGTGGCGGACCCCGCCTGCAATGCAGATCGACGCGGCAAAGAACTACCGGGTGGCGATCGAGACAACGAAGGGCACGATCGCCCTCGAGCTCTATCCCCGGCATGCCCCCAAGACAGTGAACAACTTCGTCTTCCTGGCAAAGGAAGGCTATTACGACGGTGTCGTGTTCCACCGGGTGATCGACGATTTCGTCATCCAGGGGGGAGACCCCACGGGCACGGGCCGGGGCGGCCCCGGTTACCAGTTCGAGGATGAATTCAATGGAAATCCCCTGAAGCACGGCACGGGCTTCATCTCCATGGCCAATGCCGGGCCGGGCACCAATGGGAGCCAGTTCTTCATCACCCACTCCCCCCAGCCGCACCTGGACGGAAAGCACACCGTGTTCGGGAAGGTGGTCGAGGGGATGGACGTGGTCAACGCGATCCGGCAGGGGGACAAGATGGTAAAGTTGACCATCACCGAAGGATAATGTTCTTTTTTCGGTTGTTCGAGAATAACGTGATGCAAGGCACCCCATCAATCAGAGGGTAAGAGGGTATGAAGGTGAGAAGGTTGGAGAAGCAGGGGGGCAAGAATACTGCCACAGACTCATCCAACGTTCTTACCCTCTCACCTTCTTACCTTCTCTGAGTGGCCGGATGCCGTAAGCCAAATGCGAGTCACCCAGCAGGATACGAGGGACAGGGTATGATAGAGTTTCTAAAGAGCGCCAAGTTCAAGGGCATCGTGGCAACGATTCTGATCTGCATCCTGGTCCCGCTTTACAGCTACTTCGTTTCGGACACGGTTGTGACCCGGATCACCGATGCCCAGATGACCATGGTCGACGGGAAATTCATGATCGCAACGGAATACAAGCCCCTGGTCAATTCCGACGCCAATTACCGGTTCAAGTTCGACTCGGGGAACATCCAGAACGAGGCCATCCGGCTCAAGGGCAAGCAGGTCAAGATCTGGAAGTACGGCTGGCGGATCCCGATTTTATCCATGTACGAAAACGTGTTGAAGATCGAGGAAGTGAAGTAGGATTCCATTGCAACGGGAAAAGGAAAGCGGCAGGGCCGATATCGGCCCTGCCGCTTTTTCAATGTACTGCAGTTAGCCCGGATATTGCATCGAATACCGGAGCGATCCGCCGGGTGCGGCGCCGGTCGCAACCCCTGAAGGGAGAACCAGCGGGAATGAAATGGAGAATCCGGGAGTCTTCCTCGACGGCCCTGATTGCGCTCTCGGCCCTGTTCCTTGCGCCGGGCATGCTGATCCTCTCACCGGACGGCAGACTGTTCTTTCTCGTGCTTGCGGGGCTCGTCTCGGCAGCCGTCGTGATCGCGGCTTCGTCCCGGAAGAAACGGATCGTCGCGGCCATCGGTCTTCTTCTTGCTGTCGCCCTGGCGATCACGACCTGGCCGGAGTACCGCGCGCACTCCGATGCCTGGAAAAAGCACAACTCCCGGCCGCTGGAGCAGAAAAGCAAATAGGGAAACGGCGGCTCCCCGCTAAAGTCCGGGCCGATAAACACGATAAAAAAATGTGGGCACCCGGGCAGCGGAAAGCCGGGGCCGACTCAACCATCAGGGGGTAATCCGTGACAGTCAGAAAACTTGTTGCCTGTGCGGTGCTGTTTTTCGTCATCCCCGCCCTTTCGGGCTGCTGGTATGCCGCGGCGGCGGGTGCCGGCGCCTACGGCGGCTACAAGGCGAAGGAGTCGGGGTACTCGCTTCAGAACCCGGTCACGAAAGACGGGGCAAAGAAGGACGAGACAAAATGAATTACCCGCAGCAAACTACGCGGCATCTCCTGTCATTCCGGATACCCGATCAGGTCGAGTACAGGCTTGATCCGGAATCCAGTATTTTCATATAGGGGTAGGAACGATAC
>DCVI01000166.1:0-2504 GCA_002327315.1 Syntrophaceae bacterium UBA2192
GAACACAGCAGGAGGGACAGGGCATGCTGTACTGTTCGTTTTGCGGAAAGAACCAGAACGAGGTCAAAAAGCTGGTCGCGGGCCCGTCGGCGTATATCTGCGATGAATGCATCGAGTTGTGCAAGTGCATCGTGGACGAGGACACGTCCCCGGCGGCGGTGGAACATGCCGGCCAGGGAATTCCCGAGCCTGCGGATATCAAGCGATTTCTCGATCAGTATGTCATCGGGCAGGATCGAACGAAGAAGGTCCTCTCCGTCGCCGTCTACAATCATTACCGGCGCCTGTTCACCGATGTGGATATGGAGGGGGTCGAGATCGAAAAGAGCAATGTCCTGCTCATCGGCCCGACGGGGTCCGGAAAGACCCTGCTCGCCAAGACGCTCGCCAGAATCTTGAACGTCCCCTTCACCATCGCCGATGCGACGACGTTGACCGAGGCCGGATACGTCGGTGAGGACGTCGAGAACATCCTTCTGAGCCTCCTGCAGAACGCGGATTACGACGTGGCGCGCGCGTCCAAGGGGATCGTCTATATCGACGAAATCGACAAGATCGCCAAGAAGACCGGCAATCCGTCCATCACGCGCGACGTTTCGGGTGAAGGCGTGCAGCAGGCGCTCCTGAAAATCATCGAAGGGACCATGGCCAACATCCCGCCGAAGGGCGGGCGCAAGCATCCCCAGCAGGAGTTCATCCAGGTCGATACCAGCAACATCCTGTTTATCTGCGGCGGGGCGTTCAACAGCCTCGAAGATATCATCGCCAAGCGAACCGGCGTGAACACCCTGGGGTTCGGGGCGGATATCCGGAGCAAGAAATCGCAGAGTATCGGCGAACTGCTGACGGACGTTCAACCGGAAGATCTTCTGAAGTACGGCCTGATCCCGGAATTCATCGGTCGCCTTCCAGTCGTTGCGACGCTCAACGAACTGAAGGAGGAGGATCTGGTCCGGATCCTGGTCGAACCGAAGGATGCGATCATCCGTCAGTACCAGAAGATGTTCGAGATGGAAAAGGTCAAACTCAAGTTCACCGACGGGGCGTTGCGGGCCATCGCCAGCCTTTCGGCCGGCCGGAAATCGGGCGCGCGGGGATTGCGGGCCGTCATCGAAAACACCATGCTGGACATCATGTATGACATCCCCTCCCGCCTGGACGTCCGTGAATGTGTGATTAACGAGGATGTGGTGCTGAGCGGCGCTCAGCCCATCCTGTTGTTTGAAAACAAATCGGAATCCGCCTGAACGCCGATCCAACCCTGAACGGATGAATAAACGCGCATGAGTGATTTGATGACACATCGGGAAGACGGTTCCCTGCTGAAGGTCCCGCTCCTTCCCCTGCGGGACGTGGTCGTTTTCCCCCATATGATCGTGCCGCTCTTCGTCGGGCGCGAAAAGTCGATCGCCGCCCTGGAATCCGCCATGAAACTCGAGAAGGGGATCTTCATGGTGGCCCAGAAGAACGCCCAGAAGGATGAACCGACCGAGAACGACATCTATCGGGTCGGCACCCTGGGCATCATCATCCAACTCCTCAGACTTCCAGACGGCACCGTCAAGGTGCTGGTCGAAGGCAAGCAGCGCGCCGGCGTCCGCGAATATCTGCCTTCCGATGACTTTTTCTTCGTGGCCGTGGAGGAGATCCCTGACGTCGACGATCCCAACAGCGTCCGGGCGGAGGCCCTCATCCGCAGCATCCGGGAGGCGTTCGAGACGTACGCGAAGCTCAGCAAGAAGATCCATATGGAGATCATCGGGACGATCGCCTCCATCGACGAACCGTCCAAACTCGCGGATATCGTGGTTTCCCATCTCAACGTCAAGCTGGAAGACAAGCAGAAGATTCTCGAGATATTCAACATTACCGACCGTCTGGAGACCATTTACGAAATGATGCTGGCAGAGATCGAAATCCTCGAAGTCGAGGAGAAGATCAAGCGACGCGTCAAGAAACAAATGGAGAAGACCCAGAAGGATTACTATCTGAACGAACAGATGCGCGCCATCCAGAAGGAGATGGGCGAAAAGGACGACTTCAAGAACGAGATCGCGGATCTCGAAAAGAAGCTCAAGCAGAAGAAGCTCTCCGAGGAGGCTCACAAAAAGGTCAAGTCGGAGTTGAAGAAACTCCAGATGATGGCCCCGATGTCCGCCGAGGCGACCGTTGTCCGAAACTACATCGACTGGCTGCTCGACCTGCCCTGGGGCGAAAAGACGGAGAATCGCTACACGCTCAGGGAATCCGAAGCGATCCTCGAAGAGGACCATTACGGCCTCAAGAAGGTCAAGGAGCGGATCCTGGAGTATCTCGCGGTGCAGACGCTCGTCCAGAAGAACAAGGGGTCGATCCTGTGTCTCGTGGGTCCCCCCGGCGTCGGGAAGACATCGATCGCCAAATCCGTCGCGCGCGCGACCAATCGCAAGTTCGTCCGGTTTTCCCTGGGAGGCGTCCGAGACGAGGCCGAAATCCGCGGCCACCGCCGAACGTACATCGGGGCT
>DCVI01000166.1:2516-3045 GCA_002327315.1 Syntrophaceae bacterium UBA2192
CCCCGCTTCAGGACCGGATGGAAGTCATCCGTCTGGCCGGCTACACCGAAATGGAAAAGCTGCGGATCGCCAAGAAATTCCTCATCGCCAAGGAACGGGAGGCGAACGGCCTGCGCGAGAATCAGATCGCCTTTTCCGACGGCGCCCTGCTCACGATCATCCGCAAGTACACCCGCGAGGCGGGCGTCCGGAATCTGGAGCGCGAGATCGCTTCGATCTGCCGCAAGGTGGCCCGCGAAATCGTCACGGACGGGAACACGAAGAAGCTTTCCATCACCTCGAAGTCGCTCGACAAATATCTCGGGATCCCGCAGTACCGGCATGGGGAAACGGAAGGCCAGGACCGCGTCGGGACGACCGTCGGTCTCGCCTGGACCGAGGTCGGCGGCGAACTCCTGATCATCGAGGCCACCACGCTGCGCGGCTCGGGCAAGATCACCATGACGGGCAAACTGGGGGATGTCATGCAGGAGTCGGTTCAGGCCGCCCTGACCTACGTGCGCTCGCGTTCGGACCAGTTTCATCTCGA
>DCVI01000013.1:0-1241 GCA_002327315.1 Syntrophaceae bacterium UBA2192
ATCTTTTTCTCGACGGCCCATCGGGCAAGCGCGCAGCTGTAATGGAAGTTGTTCTCCATGAGGTAGTCGGCGTCGCGCTCCGTCGTCGAGGAGCAGGCCCCCATGTGGATGACGGCCTTCGCCTTGAAGGGGAGAGTGCCCTCGCAGAGCATCTCGTAGAAGGCGTCCTTGTGGATGAAGTCTGCGTAGCGCCTCTTCACGAGGTTTTTCCACTTCTCCGAGCACCCGAGCGAATCGACGATCAGGATGTCGTCGATCCCCTCCTGGTTGAGTTTCCAGACGAATGCATTGCCGATAAAACCGGCCCCGCCGGTGACGATGTACATGAACCGGGCCTCCTCCTAGATCTGTTTTCCGGCCTTCTGCGCGGCGGCGGCAATCGCCTCGACCCTGCCATCGGCCATCTTGATCGGGATGATCATGCAGAGGGTCCGGGACATGATGTCTTCCGCCTTGGGGTAAAGCTCACGGCCGTACTCCGCCTTCCCCTTGTAGGAAGGATCCATGAACGGGTACTTCTTCGAGTTCACGGTGCTCTTCGAGAGGAAATGCTCCCAGTTGGGCAGGTAGTGCCAGAAGTTTTCGTAGAAGTAAATGAAGTCGACGCCCTGCGCGGACATGGCCTTCTGGAAGGCCTTGGTCTTTGACGCGGACGGCAGATTGAACGCAATGAAGGTGGCCGTGTCGCCCTGCGGGTCGGGGATGGTGCGGAAACCGATCCCGGGGACCGCGCTCAGCGCATTCTTGACTGCGGCCTTGTTCTTGCGCTGCTCGGCGACGATCGTGTCGAGCTTTCGGAGCTGGGCAAGTCCCAGGGCCCCTTGCAGCTCGTTCATGCGGAAATTCATGCCAAGAATGAAGCGGCCCTCGAGGGCGCGGGCCACCTTCGGGTTGTGGTCATGGCCGTGGTCGTGGTACCAGTCGGCGCGGAGGTAAAGATCCCTGTCGTTCGTGATGACCATCCCGCCTTCGCCCGTCGTCATGGTCTTGTAGAAATCAAAGCTGAGGATCCCCATGTCGCCGATCGTGCCAAGCTTTTTCCCGCGGAAGCTCCCGCCTGCGCTCTGCGCATTGTCCTCGAGCACCTTGAGATTCCGTTTTTTCGCGATCTCCATGATTTTGTCCATGTCGGCCGGCGCCCCGCACATGTGGACGGGGATGACGGCCTTCGTGTAGGGTGTCAGCCGCTTCTCGATGCTCTCGGGGTCCAGGTTCAGGCTTTCGTCGATGTCCCCCGGGAT
>DCVI01000013.1:1277-4693 GCA_002327315.1 Syntrophaceae bacterium UBA2192
ATACCCGGCGAATTCCTGCTCGAACTGCTGGACCTTGAATACGCCCTTCCGTTCCTTGTCAAACCCGTATCGCATCAGGATGCCCGACTCCATGACATCCATGACTTCTTTGAGTTCCTCTTTACCGAAAAGCTCTGAACCGGCCATTTTTTCTGCCTCCGATTTGCAGTGAGTGTCTATGAAATGCCTTTATGATTCGCCCCGACCGTTGATCGGGAAGTTAGGAAGTTATGAAGATCGGAAGTTAAGATTTTTCCGCTCTTCTGCTCTTCCTCGCTTCGTAACTTCCGTCTTTTCACAGGGCTGTTCTGTATATCGCGATAGCATCCTCGAGGGTCACCTTGCGGGGGTTATTTTCCAGGGGCCTTGCCACCGTCATGGCCACCTTTGCCATTTCAAGGAAATCCTCTTCGGGGATCCCGAGCTCCTCGAGGCTCGTGGCGATATCGCAATCCTCGATGAGCAAATCGACGGCCTCCACGGCCAGCATCGCCGCATCGCGATCGGAGAGCCCCTCCGTATTCTCCCCCATCGTCTCGGCGACAACGGCAAACTTCTCCAGGGCGCCCGGCAGGTTGAACTCCATGATCCGGGGGAGCATGAGCGTGTTGGCAACGCCGTGGGAGATGCCGTATTTGCCCCCCAGGGGATAGGACAGCGAGTGGGCCGCGCCGACTCCGGCGTTGGCAAGGCCGATGCCGGCGTAGAGGCTGCCGAGCATCTGGGCCTCGCGGGCCTCGAGGTCCTTGCCGTTGTGGACGCAGGTCCTCAGGTTCTCGGAGATGAGCCGGATGGCCTCGAGGGAGAACATCTCGCTTGCAGGGCTTGCGATCACCGACGTGTAGGATTCGATGGCATGGCACAGCGCATCCATCCCCGAGGCGGCCGTGGGCTGGGGCGGCAGGCTCAGGGTGAGCTCCGGGTCGAGCAGCGCCAGGTCCGGGTACATGAAGACGCTGTTCATCCCCTCTTTTTTCCTCAAGTCATGCCGGACAAAGACGGCCGTGAAGGTCACTTCGCTTCCCGTTCCCGCCGTGGTGGGGACCATGATGGTCGGCAGCCCCGGCCCGGGCACCTTGTTGAGGCCGAGAAAGTCTTTCGCCTCGGCATTGTGCGCCGCGATGACGGCTATGGCCTTGGCCACATCCATGGCGCTGCCGCCGCCGATCCCGATGACGATGTCGCACTTGCCTTTCAGGGCCATTTTGGCCCCCTCGTCGGCCTGCTCCAGGGGCGGCTCCGGCAACACCCTGTCGTAGAGAACGGCCTTCATGCCTTCCCTGTCGAACATCTCCATGATCTTATCGCGCATCCCAAGCTTCGCCAGGTTGCCGTCCATGGCGATCAAGGGTTTCCTGGCTCTCAAGTCCCGGATCTGGCCGACAAGCCCGGAAAAGGACCCGCAGCCGAATACGATCTTTCTGGCTCCCGTGAAGGAAAAGGTCTTCTGCATGTTGTGATCCTCCTGCAACCCCCTTTTATGCTTATGGAATTCCCGAGGGCGCTTCGGTGAAGAATGGCGCAGACCGCGCCCGAAAGTCAAGGATTTTGTTTCCGGCCAAACCAGTCGATCTGGCGGCAGAACCCCCGGATGATCTTCACCTCGCGCGATCGAAGCTCCACCCGGGCAAGAAAGCGCCGGATGCTCGTCATCCAGTACTCGGGGTTCTGTGGGTTGATGAAACCGATGCGGAGGCTGACCTCCCGGATGTGCTCGTACATCCCCTCGAGCTCCCCCGACGACGCGAGCCGCGGGGCGAACTTTTTTGCTCCCGAGGCGGCCGTGAAGATTTCGTAGCAGAGGATCATGACGGCGTGGGAGAGGTTGATGGAGCGGAAGCGCTCCGAGACGGGGATGTGGACCAGGAGATGGCCGTAGCGAAGCTCGTCGTTGGCCAGTCCGGCATCCTCGGGGCCGAAGAGCAGGGCCACCTTGTTCTTGCGGGAGATATCAACAAGCTTTTCCGCCGCCTCCCGCGGTGTCTGGAAGGCCGGCCGTGCCCGTCCGATCCGGGCCGTCGTCGCCACGATGTACTGGAAGCCGGCCAGGGCCTTTTGCAGGTCCTTCTCGTATCGGATCCGATCCACCACGTCGGCGGCAAGGTGCGTCGACATCTGCCGGATCTTCTCCTCGTCGAAGTCGGTCTCGCCCACGACGAGGATATCCTCGATGCCCATGTTCTTGGCGCAGCGGGCCACGGAGCCGATGTTTCCCGGGTACTTGGGCCTGTTCAGGACGACGGTGATGTTCTCCAGCAGGACGCCTGCAGCCATCTCAAAAAACCCCTGGGCGAAGTGCCGCGAGTCTATCACAGATGACCAGGGGGTTTCCTTCTTTTTCATTGCCCCCTGCCGCACCGTCTGGTAAGCAAAAGATGGCTTATGGCAAAAGGCTTAAGGCATATGGAAAGAGCAGGGGATTTTCGAAAAATTCTAATTGCGGCCGCAGGCGAGATGGGGCTCCCCATGACGGATGGGCAGATTGCCCTTCTCGAGGCCTACCGGGAAACGCTGCTTCTCTGGAGCGCCAGGATGAACCTCATTTCCCTGCAGTCGGAACTCGACCTGCCCGTGCGCCACTTCATCGATTCGCTCACCCTGCTTCCCTACCTGCCCGCCGGGCCCGGCACCCTCCTCGACATCGGCTCCGGTGCGGGATTCCCTGCGATTCCCGTAAAGATTTTCCGCCAAGACCTTCACGTCACCCTCCTCGAGGCCTCGCGAAAGAAGTGCTCCTTCCTCAAGGAGGTGATTCGCAGGCTGGGTCTTCGGGAAATTCCCGTCCTGAACTGCCGGCTCGAGGAGCTCTTGAAAAAGGATCTCAAACCCACCTTTGACGTGATCGTCTCACGGGCCACACTCAAACTCCCGGAGCTCTTGCGGGGGGGGCTTCCCCTCCTGAAGCCGGGCGGGGTGCTGGCGGCGATGAAGGGCCCCGGCCTGGAAGCGGAGGCCGCCGCCCTGGAGTCATTAAATGTTAAATATCGTATCGTTGGAAGCCATCCCTTCTCTCTTCCGCTCACAGGCGACCATCGACACATCCTACTTGTGGATAAACCCTCTTGAAACGGTCGGAATCTCCTTTTTAAGTGTTCGATTTTATTCGTTTATTTAATTGTCTTTCCCTCCTGAAATTTCCTTTGAAAAACCCCCCTTTTGTGTTAGCATCTTGCAATTTCATCCAGCCATCTAAACATCTTTTTTCTGCGATAAAGAATGCGAAAAATTATTTGTATTGCCAATCAAAAGGGTGGTGTCGGGAAGACCACGACAGCCATCAACCTCTCGGCGTCCCTCGCCACGGCGGAAAAGAAGGTTCTGCTGATCGACGGGGACCCGCAGGGCAATACAACGAGCGGCGTTGGAATCAATAAGTCCTCGATTGAAAACAAGAATCTCTACCATGCCCTCATCGG
>DCVI01000170.1:0-9326 GCA_002327315.1 Syntrophaceae bacterium UBA2192
ATCAATTTCCGAGACAGGACACTAGCACAATGTCTCCGGCAATCCGATGCAGATCTTTCCCCCTGCGGGAAAATGGATTGCCCGGTCTCTTACCGGTGCCGAAAATACCCCGAATTCCTCCTGAAAGGCCCTCAAACAAACCCGGGATCTCGTGGTTAAATTCCCTTGAAACACAATCTCTTTTTTGTGGTATAAGTTTTTAAAGTGAGTGCTTGTCAATGGACGTACAGCCCCTGCTGCGAAGACAAGTGGCTCAGGGACAAAGTTCCACACCCTGATCCGGTATGGGTCGTGCCCCGTCTCTGAACACGAGCCCTCCACGTGGGCATGAGATCGGTCGACTTGACCTGAACCAGCCCGCCAGGTAGAAATATCCCAGCCAAGGGGCATCCTCTCGCTCTATTTACCACGGTGTCGTGGCGGAGCGGGCATGAATCTGCCGGGACCCAAGGAG
The DNA here is from genome assembly GCA_002327315.1 of Syntrophaceae bacterium UBA2192. GTDB lineage: Bacteria > Desulfobacterota > Syntrophia > Syntrophales > UBA2192 > UBA2192. Next base: position 455 of record DCVI01000170.1, read on the forward strand.
TGTTGAAGATATGGCGGCGAACCTCGATCATCTCCATTACTATCGGCTCCCCTGGAACTATGCCGACAACGGTATTTCCTGGCTTGAGCCGACGACGAGATGCAACCTCCGCTGCGAGGGCTGCTACCGGGAAGCGAATGGTCCCGGCCACAAGACCCTCGAAGAGGTGCGAGCCGACCTGGAGGTGTTCAAAAAGCTAAGGAAGAGCGATAGCATGAGCATCGCCGGCGGTGATCCTCTTGTCTACCCGCATATTGTCGAACTGGTCAGGATGGTGAAAGAGATGGGCTGGAAGCCCGTCTTGAATACCAACGGCCTTGCCCTCAAGGAGCCTTTGCTGCGGGAGCTAAAGAAAGCGGGAGTTTTCGGTTTCACCTTCCACATTGATACGAGCCAGAACCGGCCGGACGCGCCGGGCGCGACGGAAACGGAGCTCAATTCGCTCCGGCTCCGTTTCGCCGAGATGCTGGCTGACGCCGGCGGGATTTCCTGTTCCTTCAACGCCACGATCTCGGAGAAGACCCTGCCCGAGGTTCCGGCGATGGTGGATTGGGCGCAGGGACACGCAGATATTGTCCATGCCATGGTTTTCATCCTGTACCGTTCCCCCGGGTTCGGGGCTGACTTCGACTTCTACGCCCAGGGGAAAAAGACAGACATTCAGGACACCTACAAAGAGACCGGGTGGGGCGGCGCAAGGCCGCTCAAGGCCGGAGACGTGGTAGAGAAGATCCGTGAAGCCGATCCCCGGTACGAGCCATGTGCTTACCTGAACGGCACCGCCAATCCCAATTCTTTCAAATGGCTCCTTGCGAACCGGATCGTCCTCGGCGGCAAAACCCTGGGATACGCGTCGCCGCGGTTCATGGAGCTGATGCAGACCTCTTCTCACCTCTTTACCGGGACCTACCTCGCCTACGCTGCACCGAAAAGCGTCGCCCGGGGAAAGCTTGCCGCGTTCTTCGGAGGCCTTATGGATAAACGGATGCGCGGCTGTCTCAAGGGCATGGCGGGCCGACTCCTGAGCAATCCGCCGGGTTTTTTCCGCCAAAAGGGCTACATTCAGAGCTTGATGATTATCCAGCCGGTAGATTTCATGCCTGACGGCCGACAGGACATGTGTGACAGCTGTCCTGACGTGACGGTACATGATGGGAAACTGGTGTGGAGTTGCAGGCTGGAAGAACTGAATTCCTTCGGATCCTTCGTTCAATCGGTCCCGAAGAGGATATAGCCCCATTATGCACAAGCCCTACAGTGACCGAAACAGCCCTGATGCGAATCATGCCTCAGGGGAAAAATTCGTTCTGGCCCATCTTTCCGACCCCCATATTGCATGCGAAAGCCCGGTTCAAAAACGCGATCTTCTCAATAAACGGCTCCTGGGTTACCTGAAATGGCGACTGTTCCGAAAGAGAGCACACCGGGATGAAATCCTCTCCATCCTGCGGGAAGACCTGAAGACCACAGCACCGGATCATATCGCCGTTACCGGCGATCTGACCCATCTGGGCCTGCCGGCTGAATTCAGGAAAGCACAACTGTGGCTGCAATCACTCGGTTCGCCGGATCAGGTCACTGTTGTTCCCGGCAACCATGACGCCTACGTCCGCTCAGACTGGAACGAGACGTTTGCCTGGTGGCTGGATTACATGGTGTCCGACCGACCTGACAGGCAAGGCACGCGCATAAGCGGGCTTGATGACCTGTTCCCAACGCTGCGGGTGCGGGGACGGATCGCGCTCATCGGGGTGTGCTCCGCCCGTCCAAGCGCGCCGCACCTGGCCATCGGCACCGTGGGCGATCCCCAGTTACACAGGCTGGAGACCGTCTTGAAACAGACCGCCGCCCAGGGCCTCTTCCGCATCATGGCCATCCATCACCCGCCCCTGCCGGGCATTGAAAGCTGGCGTAGAAGCCTGACGGATGCTCATTCCCTGCGAACCCTGGTCGCACGCTGCGGGGTTGAACTCATCCTGCATGGACATTTGGAAAAGGCCGCCCACCACACGCTCGACACTCCGTCAGGCCGAACCACGGTGGTGGGGGCGACGTCGGCTTCCTCGTCGAGTCTGGCCTATGAACGCCGTGCCCGCTACTATGTCTTTAGCCTCATGGCCTCAGAAAATGCCTGGGATGTCCACATGGCCCAGCGTGTCTATAGCCCCGATGCCCGCTGCTTTATTCCTGGAAAGGAACAGCATTACCAAGTTTACACCCCTGGGACACAAAGGTCTACGTTGCAGGCAACTGCAAGATTCAACCCGCAACAGAAGGGTGCGTTTTGACAGGCCGCTCGGGCCGACCGACAGGGACCTAGACAAGAATACGCAAACGCCAGCATGCGAGGCCGGATATGAATACGGCTGGAATCATCGCTGTAATGAGTGGATTCAGATTTAACAGAAGTCCCGTGTGCATGACCACCTGATCGGCAAAATAGAGCGCAAATCCGATAAGAGAAGCCATGGTTATTCGACGGCCGGCGCTGATCCTCCGGTTTAGACCGAATACAAAGCTAATTGAAAAGAGGACCATCGCCCCGGCTGTCAAAGGCACACTGATTTTTCGCCAAAGGGCCAGCAAATATTGGTCGGCATCCTGCCCGCTCTCCTGCAAGGCTTCTATATAGTCCATCAAATCCGGTGTCGACAGACTGTAAGGGGAAAGTTCAATGACAGCGACCTGATCCAGGCTTAAAAACGATTCCATGGTCCCTGTGGCCCTTTTTTTTATTGAGAGACCCCGTTCAGTATATTCTTTTCGGATAATGCCTTTCAGTGTCCATTGTTTGTTGTCTCGGATGTTGGCGCTCAGGGCATGGGTATAGCTCTTTAAACGGTCCTCGGTATCGAATTCGAAAATATCCACACCGGCCGCAGCCCCTTCCCTGAATATTTTGTGCACATGGATGTACGAATTTTGTCTGCGTGCCCAGAATCCCTGTCGGGTCAAGTGAATGCCTGTGCCACCATAGAGTGCCTGCGCACGGGAACTGCGAGCCAATTGTTCCATCTCCGGTATGACCGTTTCGGCCATGATACCAAAGACAACGACAACCAGCATGGCGGTTGCCAACACCGCTGCGCAGATCCTCGGCACCGAGATCCCGGCAGCTTGCATGGCGATAAGCTCCCCGTGATCGGCAAGCAGACCCAGAGCGATGGCTCCGCCGAGCATGGCGCTCACAGGTATCAGGTCATACAGGCATTTGGGCAGGGTGAAAATAACAAAGATCAGGGCATCGCCCAGACTGTACATGCCCTTTCCGACATCATCCAGTTGTGACAGGAATTCAATGAGGCTGAAAAACACGGCAAGGATCGACATGACGAGCAGAAAGCACCTTAAAAACATGCTCCCTATATAAAAATCGAGTAGTTTCATCTTTTATCTGCAATTCAACCCGAGTGATATGCAGTCCTGTGCCCGGATTATCGGTTGCGCCGTCGAAATGGCAAGGATGGCTTCCACAACAGCACCAGCAGCAAGCCGCCCAAAAGCACCTGTGTCCACCAGATTCCGGGTATGCTGCCCAGAATCCCCTGCCCGACCCATTTCTTGCTGATCGCGCTCAGATTGTAATACACGGCAAAAACCAAAATCCCCAGGGGCACTTTGGCGTATTTCCCCTGCCGAGGAGAGGAGCGGCTCAACGGTACGCCAAGAAGGGCGAGCAGGATGGTTGAAAAGGGGGCCGTGAGCCTCCACTGCAATTCGGCAATTTCTTCCGGGGTCTCCGAGTGCATGAGCTGCTCGAATGGAGCGGCCTTTATCTTTTGTTCCAAAGGCATGCCGTCTTTGGACACCAGGGGCATTGCCAACGTCTCGAACTGTAAAATTTCACCTGTCTTTTCGGTCTCGGAAAACTCGTACAGACGGCCGTCTTGAAGTTCGAGAACAGGGTCTGCGGCTGTATCCTGCGAGTACTGGCTGGCTGCCTTTGCATAAATAATTTTCATTTTTCCATGGCGTATGATCTGGATGAACACACGCTGGGCTCGATTGGTGAGGTTATCGACGTTTTCGGCAAAAATGACCGTGTTGCCACCCTCGACTTCATAAAAATTCCCGCCTTTCATTCGTGTCATATCGAAATTGGCCTCTGCCCGGGCTTTCAATCCATAGAACTGATTCCATGCCCAGGGCCGGATGTACAGGGAAAAACAGGCCACCATCAAACCGGCCGTTATGGCCATAACGGCAACAGGTCTCAGCACACGAGCCATGGATATGCCGCAGGCAAACATTCCGGTCATTTCAGAGTCCCGGTAAAGGCGGCCAAAAGCAATCATCACCGACAAAAACAGGGTTGTCGGCAAAAGGACTTCCAGGGCAATCGCGATCCTGAGCAGGATCAGAAGGATGACCGTGGAGCCCGGCAGCTGACCCTGGACCGAGTCTTCCAGGTAGCGCGCGGCGATAAAGCACCCAAAAATGCCCATGAGCGCCGTGCATATCGTCACTGCGGGCCTGGATATTTCACGGATGATGTAACGATCAATAATCACGTTCCATCCCTTCAGGAAAAGCGGTCGGCATCAGGGGCTCCGCCCGACGCTCAGGGTCAGCAGGATGCGTTACTTGTCGTTCCGCCGGGCAATACGCTGGCAGTGCCGGACCGAATCGTCTCCTTCGTCCTTTGGACAGACGGAAACGACCCCGTCCGCCTTCTCGAGGTCAGCGGGATAATCCACCTCGCACCACTTCAATCCGACGATGGAACAGGTCCACACCGGCATGACCCGGGCCATTTCGTCAATCACGGACAGGTACCATTTCCTGCCGGCATTGGAGTCGTTTACGGCCTTTTCCAGGGCGCTGCGGAATAACCGGGGGCCCTCCCCACGAAACCGGATCATGCCGATGGATTCTCCTCGAGCCTTGTCTTGCGGAATGTCCTTCCCGATTCTTACAAGCCGGCACTCTTCCGTTTCCACTTTCATGTCATCGTCGTCATACCGGTCTTTCTGATCCACAACAACCGTTACCGGGCGATCAGGCGATTCCAAAAGGCGGTTCAGCACGGCCGTCTCAAACAGGGTGTCACCATTCAGGAGGATAAAATCCCCGCTCATTTCATGGCGCGCCGCCCAGCAGCTCACCAGATTATCTGTGACGGCATAGGCGGGATTGAAAAGGGCCTGAACATGCCCGGGTTCATAAGAACGCCGGAGAACCTCATCGACCTTTTCCGAATGATACCCCGTTACGACCGTGATTGGATGAACCCCGCATCGGTGCAGTGCATCTATCTGCCATTCAATCAATTTCCTACCGCGAATCGGCAAGAGACATTTCGGGATCTCAGCCGTGAGCGGCAACAATCTCTTTCCCTGTCCGGCACTTAAAATGATCGCTTTCATAAGCCTCGCATCGTTGTCTTGCCCGGGGAAGAGGAAAAACGCCCCGCCTTCAGGTTGAGGAAATCGGCGATGGCCCTGGCTCCTCTTTCGGCAGCCGTGGTTTCAGGCTCACTGTGAAAGGCGTAAGCAAAAGCCTCGCGCTGCCTTTTTATGTACCCGGAGTGGGTCATGAAGGCCTGCTTCAGCGCGTCAATGAGCTCAGACTCTACGTTTTCGACCACCTGCCCCAGTCTCCAATGCTGATAGGAAGGGTTGCCCTGCCAGGCGACATGGTGGCCGTTAAGAAAAATACAGGGTCGAGGTTCCAGCAAAAATTCATAGACCTGGCTGCTCACGTCACCGAGATAGATATCGGCTGCCAGCATGTAGGTCATATCGACTGAAGCGCTGCTGCCCGTGTCAATATGGATGTTCGGCGCCAGGCGGTATTTCCCGGGCAGAAATGCGCCATGGCGTATGCGTCTCTTGAAAAGCACCACGTGGGGCGCAAAAATCAGGTTGAACTCCCTGTGATGAAGAAACCATTCAAGAATCTGCAGACCCATGGGTCCCCAGGAGGATTGCGACCGGTCGAAATGGGGATTGTACACCACGACGGGGTTGTCATTGTTAAACAGTCGTGGAATCTCCCTGTTCAGGCCGCGGATGACCTCGAATTTTGGATAGCCTGACGCGCAGAAGCGGCCCTCCTGCAACAATCCCAGCGCATGGAGCCGGTCCACATACTTTTGACCCGGCAAAAGCATGAACTGAAAGCCCGTCAAGCGCTCATCGAACACTCCGTCCCGGTCCCCCGCACCGTGACGGGTGCGGATCATGACCAGATTCGTTAATCCGTGTACTGTACGCAGGTCCAGACAGTTTCGCTCAGGCGACACGAGGGCATCCAATCCCCTGAAAAAAGGGAGATTGTTGCGCAGAACGGCCCGCTTGCGCCCAAACGCCCACAGGGATACGACCGGGTCGATCATGCTGTAATACCAGGGAATCCTCAACGTCCGGAACTGGCAGCGATGTCCGGGATATAGCTTTCCTATCGTCTCGACAAGATCCATCTCCTGCCGGGAGGAACAGGCAACAATCACGTCGATCTCCGGATAGTGCCTGGAGAGTTCAAAGGCATACGGCGCCGCATGCGGCACCTGGTGCGGAAAATAATGATTGAAAAGAAATCCTACTCGCAACACGGCTCCTTCAGTCATCCCTGGCTGCAGCGGCGGGTCGCCGACCGCGTTCTGGTTCAGCCCGACTTGACTGCGGGCTGCCCCTGCCCGGGACGGTTTTCCACGAGTTGAACCTTCCCGTTGCTCAGTCGGAAAACCCTGTCCGCCGCATCGAACAGGGCCTGTTGATGTGTAATCGCCAGGATCGTAAGTTTTCCTTTCAGCTCACCCAACGTTCTGCAGATATCCGCCTCACTGACAGGATCCAGTGCGCTGGTCGCCTCATCCAGGATCAGAAGCTGAGGGTTGTGCACCAATGCCCGTGCAATGGTAATCCGCTGCCGCTGGCCACCTGACAGACGCATCCCTCTTTCGCCCACAACACTATGGATCCCTTCGGGCATTTCCGTGACAAACTCCCAGGCCCCCGCATCACGGAGGGCGCGCTCCACATCCTGTTTCGTGAGTTCAGGAGCGCCCAGGGTTACATTGACAAGCACCGTGTCATGCATAAGCAGGGGTTCCTGGGGTACATACCCGATCATCCTGCGCCAGGCCCGCAAGTCTATCTGAGACAAGGGGAGATCATCGATCCATACCGTTCCTTCGTGCGGGGTCAATAGACCGGCGATCAAGTCCACAATCGTCGTCTTTCCTACACCGGAGGCCCCCGTGATCGCTGAAAAAGATCCCTTTGGGAACCATAACGAGGCGTCTTTCAGGACGAAACGCTCCTCATAGGAAAACCGGATCCCTTCAAGGCGAACGGAACGGGAGAACGAGGGCGGCATCGATCCCGCGGCGGATTCTTGCGCCTCCTGCGCCTCCTCTATCTTGGAGCACAGAGACCAGTAGGCACTCTCCGCAATCACGAGGTTCTGATATTCTTTTTGAGCCTTTTGCAGGGTCTTGAGAACCTTGGCCAGCATATAGGCCATCAGTAAAACCCGGGCGAGCGGAAGGTGCCAGCGCACGAGCGCCACGTAAATCCCAAAGGCAAAAAAGACCGTAATCAGGGGCTCCTGCAATGCCTGCAGCGCTTCCCTGCTGAATACCTGGTTCTGCAGGACCCTGTTGAGACTTCTCGTTTTGGTCTGCAACATGCCATACGCCATGTTTTCCCGGGCCATGGCCTTGAGCGGCTTGATGGATTGAAGTGTATCGGTCAAAAGCGAAAGCAGGTATTTGAGCAGGCTGGTCTGGCGTTCACCTGCTTTTTTTGCTTTGGTGACAAGGCGTCGGAGAACAGACAAGATGATGATGCCGGCGATCAGGGTGATGAGGGTGGCCTTCCAGTCCAGCATCAGGGCCACAACCCCATAGACGATCGCATGCATCACGTAGGTCACGACCAGGATTCCCTGCAGATAGGCTTCGGCCGAACGGCTGGCCTCCGTAGCCACTGCATTGGCGAGTCGACCAATGGGCTGGCGCACATAATACTCCCAGCGAGTCGCAAACAGGGCACGAATGAGGGCCAGGCGCAGATCAGTCGTCAGCCGGGCAACCATGTACCCGACCCGTTTGTTGGCGAGGAGCACCAGGGCCGCCTTCAACATGACGCTGAAGGCAAAGACAAACAGCAGGAGATTGATCGTGGGGGTAACCCCCAGGGATTCCAGAAATCCGGTGAGGGCCTGTTCAAGTGCGGATTTGGAATGGGGTGTCGCTCCGCCCGAAGCGCCGGGAAGGTCCATGGCGATGCCCAGCAAGGGAAGCAGCATCGACAGACCGAAGCCTTCGGCAATACCGGCAAAAAGCATGGCCAAGAGCGTGATCACGCTCTGGATGGGATAGCGACGGATAAAGGTGACGATTAAATGCATCTACCAATCGTTCGGATGTTTTGCCTTGAGGGAAGCAAACGCATCACCGATTTTTTCAACCTGCTCCCTGGTGTGCGAGGCACTCAGGCTGCAGCGAAGCAATGCCCTCCCGTCCGGTGTGGCGGGCGGCAACACCATATTCACATAGATGCCGAGATCCAAAAGTCCCTTCCAGATTTCAGCGGTTTTCCATGGATCTTTGCAGCAGATGGCAATGATCGGGCTTGGGGTTGGTCCAAGGCTCAACCCCAAGTCTTTCAGCCTTTGATACAGAAGATCGGCATGATTCCAAAGCCGGTGCTTCAGCTCAGGCTGTGAGCGCAGGATCTTCAAGGCCTTGCGGGTGGAGGCGATGATCGAAGGAGAGGATGACGCTGTAAAGATGTAGGCACGGCTTGCATAGCGAACGAGATCAAATTCCGGGTGATTGCTGGTGCAAAAGCCGCCGGTTGACCCAAGGCTCTTGCTGAATGTACCCACGATGAAATCAACGCTGTCTTCAACACCCGCCTCTTCG
>DCVI01000170.1:9466-16019 GCA_002327315.1 Syntrophaceae bacterium UBA2192
AAACGAATCACATCCGCCTCCCCCATCCGGCACCCATCATAGATGCTGGCATGACAATCAGCGTCGAGGAGAATGACGTCTCCACGGCCTACAAGGGTGGACACCATGGCCATGCAAGCAATATAGCCAGTCGAAAAAATAATGGTGTGCCTGCGGCCAAAAAACTCGGACAGTTCCTGTTCCAGGGCCACGTGTCCTGAATAGGTCCCATTGGCCACCCGCGATCCGGTCGTGCCGGTTCCATTTTCCCGGATTGCCACGCATGCTGCGCGGATACACTCGGGATTGAACGTCAGGCCTAAATAGTTGTTCCCTCCGGCAAGCAGCACGCTGCGTCCGTTAATGATGACATCCGTGGGGGAAACGACCTTTTCAATGACCACATTGAAAAACTCGCTGCTGTTTTTCTCCAGTGCCTTGCGGGTTTCAGCCAATTTTTGAAATTTGTCAAAAATGCCCATCAATCAGCCTCTGCCAATAATCTCTGGAGTTGAAATATCACATCTCTGACCGTTCGAATATCGGAAAGTACGTTGATGGGGACGGAAATATCAAATCGGTCTTCTATTTCCAGCAGGAATTCCATGATCTTCAAGGAATCGAGGGACAAATCGGCCACCAGGTCCGTGTCCGCCGTGATCTTCGACCCAACGTTTGCCAATGGACCCAGTATGTCGACAATTTGTTCAAACAACTCTCTATCGGAGAGCATGGGTTCACCCTGACCTTCCGTTATTTCCAGTGACTTCCCTTGCAGCCTGTGGGTTAGTGTTGCCGCAACGTTTGCCTCAGGCCTTCATCCAGTGTGACTTGCGGAATCCAACCCGTGTCCCTGGTCAATGCTGTATTATCCCCCACCCAGTCAGGATGGGTCAATTCTCTTACCTTCCCGGGAGTCAACATGGGGGTGCGATCAAACATCCGTGCAGCCGCCAGATTGAGCGCTGCCCCCAGCCTCAGAAGGGCGACAGGGACCTTGATCTGATGGATTGACCTTCCGTTTATCCGGGCAAGGGCGTCGATGATGTCTTCCCACGAATAGCCTCCCGCATGCCCATCGTGAACTTCATAGGATCGGCCCCAACCCATCCCGCTCTCGAGAGAACAGACAATCGCTTCAGCCATATCCTCCACGTACAAGAGCGAGACCCGGCTTCCGGAGGATCCGAAAACCGGGGCGATGCCTCTGCACATCCATCGAAAAAGCGGGAGCAATTCCCGGTCTCCGGGGCCGTAAACAGCCGGGGGCCTGAAAATGACCCAGGGCATTTGTCCCGCGTTCAAGACCAGTGCCTGTTCGCCCTTTTGCTTGCTTGCAGCATAGTCGGAAAGGTGCGGTTCTCGCGCGGCCAGAGAGGAGATCAAAAAAAATGCCGGCTTGGGATGCTGTGATCGTGCAGCCAATGCCAATCGGGCCACACCCTCTACGTTTGTCCGTTCAAAATTCATCGGGGTGGTGCCGCGCACGGCTCCCGCACAGTGCACAACCGCATCAACCCCGGCAACCAGGCGCCGAAGGCTTTCCATGTCTTCAAGATCGCCTGTAACCCACTTTGCGGCTGCTTGAACGGGCCGCTTGTGCATGGAAGAGGGCCGAACCAATGCCCGAACATGCCAATCCATGGAGGCCAGCTTTTTCAACAGCACGCCACCCACGAATCCCGTGGCTCCAGTGATTGCAATGGATCGGCGCATAAAATGATTCCGTATCTTGTTGCCCGTACCACCCGCCCAACATCGATTTCAGAAATGGAAAAGGCGCACACGATCAGGGAAACGTCTCATTGAGGCAAGAGAACGAAACCTGAGAGGAAACACCTTGGGTGGACAGATTTAGCAGTATTTTCGGTAGAATTCTACACCTATTTCCGAGGTGCGATATTTGAAGCGGGTGGAGTGACGGGAGTTGAAAAAGACGCCAGGGGGAAGCCATTCGATAGGAATGGTACTTAGTCACGAGCCGCGACGCCGCCGGTATCCACCTCTTTTTTTTGGTTTGCGGATTGATCCTGCATCGTCCGCCTGATATACTCTTTTCGTGCGCCACTGCGAGATGGTTTTCCGGACGTGGTCTGGGGCAGACTGTCCAGCGGCACCAATACAACCTTGCAGAGAATGCCCAATTCATCGTAGATCAATCGATGGATGCGTTCCTCAAACTCGGCGCTCTTCTGCTCGTCCGACACACCACACTGGACCATCACAATGGCTTGCTCCCCGCCATCGGGACCCGGAACCGAGAACGCCAGGGCATCTCTTGTCCCTACTTCGGGCTGCAATTCAGCCAGGCACTCAATGTCCTGAGGCCAGATGTTGCGGCCATGGATGATGAGCATGTCCTTTTCGCGCCCGGTGATGACAACGCTCGAGCCGATTTGATAAGCCAGATCCCCTGTATTCAACCAACCGTCCTCAGAAAGGACTTCCCGCGTGCCCTTGGGGTTCCCCCAATAGCCGGACATTACACTGGGACCCCGGAGATACAGGGTGCCGCAATGTCGCTCCGGGAGTACCTTCCCCGCTGAGTTCCGAATCTCCACCTCATATCCGGAAAGCGGTACGCCACAGTTGACGAAGGTGTTGTATCGTCCATTCCCGTTGCCTGCCCGGGGATCCACAGGCTCGGCGATCTGGTGTTCGGAAAGCAAATCGGCATCCACATGATCCGTCTGCAGGGACTGGCCTTGCAGTCCGAAACACACCGCAAGGGAACATTCCGCCATTCCGTAGCAGGGCAGGAAGGCACGATGATCGAAACCGCTTGGTCCAAGCCTCTCGGCAAAATGACTGAGGAATTCAGGGCGAATCATCTCCGCGCCCACGCCGGCAACCCGCCATGAGCGCAGGTCATATTTGTGCACGTCATCATCGCGAAGGCGCCGTGCGGTCAGCTCATAACCAAAGGGCGGGCTGAAGCTTATGGTTGCCCTGTTTTCGGACATGAGCTTTAACCACAGGCGGGGACGCATTGCGAAGTCCCGGGTATGTAAGAAATCCACAGATATCTGACTTGCCATAGGGCACAGCAGCAGGCCAACCAATCCCATGTCATGAAAAAAAGGAAGCCAGGATACGGCACGATCTCCCTCACGAACCTTAACCCCTTCTCGAATGATGGCCAGGAGGTTGCTTAATACCGCCTTCTGGCTGATCATCACGCCCCGCGGGAAGCGGGTACTGCCGGATGTGTATTGCAGATAAGCCAGTTCCGTCGGCTTCACGGGGCTTAACGATGCTCCTGTTTCATCAAGAAAATCATAGTCTTGCGGAGTCCCCAGAAAACGTACATTCGGTCCGTCGGCCGCCTCGGTTAAAAAGGGCAGAAATGCATCAGGTGCCATGGCCAGCTCCGCCTGACAATCGGAGAGCAATCGCTTAAGTTGAGCCACGTATGCCTTCCGGCCGCCGAATTGGAGCTGAGCGGGCAGTGGGACAGGGGTTAACCCTGCATACTGGCATGCGAAAAAAAAACGCACGAAGTCCGGATTCATGTCCGCCACAAGGGCCACGCGCGAGCCACGGGCTACTCCCATATTGGCCAGTTTTTTTGCGAGGGATCTCGCTTCGTCTCGCAGTGTCGCATAAGGAAGCGCCGCAGACAATTCGCCTGTACGGGAGTAAAAATTATATCCGGTTTGGCCTTGACTGGCGTAATCCAGGGCTTCGGTAAGCGTGGTGAAAAATATTTTTCGTCTAAAAACGGATTGGTTTAAGGTAGGCGTCGCCTTCATCAACATCACTATCTTCCCCCAGTTATTTCAGCCTCTTGCGGGTACGTCCCTGACAATACTTAGGACTAAAAAAATATCTTTTATAAAGCATATTTATAAACTTGTTAATATAGATATACTGTGTGAGTTGATTATAATATGGTTATAATGTCAACTAAATAATTTTTAGAGAAGAAGTATGCCTCCCAGTTTATTTCCGTTAGATGAGTCCCTCAGCTTCTTGCTTTACCGGGTAAACACTCAGGGAACCACCGCAATGCGAAAGGCCCTGCTGGCGGCGGGATTCGATTTGACACCGGAACAGTGGGGGATTATGGCGCACTTGCAGAAAACTGCAGGTATGAGCCAGGCCCAGTTGGGCGAAAAAACATTAAAAGATCGCAACAATATAAATCGAATCGTCAATATCCTTGAAAAGCGTGATCATATAAAGCGCCAGCATGATGAAGACGACAAGCGTGCCTACCGACTCTTTCTGACAGCGTCCGGAATGGATACGCTGAAGAAATCAACCCCGATAGTCCTGAAACACCTAAAAAAGAGATTCAGTGGCATCAGCGCTGGAGATCTGGCTGCTCTTCGCAGGATTCTTGAGCAGCTTGTCAAGAATATCGAAAATAGATGAACCCCCAAAAGAGCGAATCCGGCGCAGTTAAAGATGCTCTTCGACAAAAGAATCCTCGAGTAGTATCAGGCAGGTAACGGTATAAACGCTTGAAATTCACGGATATTTTTTCCTGCCAAAAGGAATGCGTAGTTTTCTCATTTTCGATCTGAGCGTGGCTGGATTCATCTTTAGAAGTTTTGCCGCTCCATTCTCTCCTCCAACGTGGCCATTCGTCATTTCCAGAGCCATCATAATACGTTGGGATACAAGCTGGGATACCAACTGATCAAGCCCGCAGAGAGGTGGTCTGGGTTGTTTGGACAGGGAACAGGGATTGATAAGTGGGAACCTGCTCTGGTTTAGAGTCATGCCGCAGCCTGTTTCTGCGGTAGAGTGCTGAAGTAAACCATAGCCGGGGGCTTCCTGTCAAACTGATCTTTGACAGTATGATTTTTAAAGTTCAATAATTACAGCGCACTACGAGACTCGAACTTGATCTTGGCACTACCGTAGGGCTTTCGCCCACTGCTTATAGCTCCCGTATCGTGGGCGGCAAGGCAATCCCAACGGCCTTGAAGAGCTTGCCGCAAACTCCCTGGCACTGGCTGCGGATGGCAAAACGCTTGCCTTGCTCTTCGATGGTGACGATCTGCAGGGCCTCGAGGTCCTGCTTGATCTGCGCCCACTCGAAGCACTCGCCGGCGGCCTCCAGACGGCGGTCCAGTTCCTTGCGCAGCACCAGGGCGAGGAAACTGCAGAAGACATGGCCGCGGATGCTCTCATCACAGCGGTGAAACACGGGCCGGGTCTCAAGGAGAGTCTTGGTATCGCGGAAGATCCGCTCGACCAGCCAGAGCTGCTTGTACTTGAGGGCTACTTCTTCGGCGGACAAGTCCGTGTTGGTACGCAGCACCCACTTGCCGTCGTAACGGGCCTCGGAGGCGATCTTTTCCTCATCGATGCGGGCCGAGTCCTTCTCGACGGTCAGGAAGCGGCGGTATCCCTTGTTCCCGACCAGTTGCTTGGCGCCTTTCTTGAGCTGCTCGCGCAGAGAGACCAGGATCGCCTCGCGGTCATGGGCGTCCTTGCGAGCCTGCCGGGGATTGGCGCACACGATGTAGCGCACCCCTTCGTGGAGAACCTCTTTGACCTTGAGCGGCTCGGGGTCGCTTAACTTGACTCCTTCGGGTCGGACTTCATGGTAACGGCCGGCCCGGGAGAGCACCTCGGCGGCGGCCTTGAGCTTGCGCATGCGTACCCCGAGGATGTAGTGCACCGGGCTGCCAGGGGCTTCAAGTGTCTTGAGCGTCTCGGCGCCGATCATGCCGCGGTCGGCCACGATGCAGCAGGAGCCGATGTGAAAGCGCTTCCGCAACCGCTCGACGATCGGCAGCAGCGTCTTGACGTCGGTGGTGTTGCCCGGCCACAGTTCACAGCAGATCGGTTGCCCCTGGCCGTCGATCGGCACACCGAGCACCATCTGCTTGAGATCGGGGCGGTGGTCCTTGTTGAAGCCGCGCTGACCGATGCTCTGACCACCCTGACCCTCGAAGTAAATCGATGTGGTGTCGAAAAACACCAAGTCCAGCTTGCTGAACAGATCTCGCCTGTAGCCGAAGAGAGCTTCTTCGATAAGATCTTTGGTGCAGCGCGGGGCAAAGGGGGTGGCATCCTGCCGGTCGGCCAGTTCGTCTCCCGGGAAGGCCATGGCGCGGTAGAGATGGTGCAGCTCCAGCTCCTTGACCCCTTCGATGTGGTAGTCCCGGTGCCGGCGCTCGCAGAAGCGATCCGAACCGCAAACCATCAGGCGGTGCAGAACCGTGAGGAAGATGGCCCGCTCTACATCGAACTCGAAACGGCGCCCGGCCGGCAGTTTGCGGAGCACTTCGCCGATGCCGGCCTGCTGCCAGAGACGCTCGAAGATCAGGGCCGGCCCGATCCTGACTGCCTCCAGGCTGGGTTCGCCGCGGCCCGAGAGGATCAGGATGGCCCGCTCGGAAAAGCGCGAAAGGGAGCGGATCAGGGTCTCGATGCGCCCCTTGGCCTCGAGTTCATCCATGCGGCCGATGGTGGCGATGACCTGCTGGCGGACCTTGCCCTGTTCCTTGTGGTTGGTGACGATCTGCAGGTATTGGTACTTGCCTGATTTCTTGATGCGGGCGAACATGGGAGGCTCCTTGTTGAGGACACCCCCACAATAGCAACACTAACCTTG
>DCVI01000219.1 GCA_002327315.1 Syntrophaceae bacterium UBA2192
CCGAGGGCGTGGGCGCGGGTGGCTTCCGCTTTGCCGTCCAGGGAGGCCGCGTAGGCGTTGACGTGGGCTCTCGTGACCTCCCGGGGGGTGAGGACGCCGCCGGGGTCCAGGAAGACCAGGAAGCGGCTAAGATTGCCTGTGTAGCTTTCCCGGGTCCACGGGCTCATCGCCCGGCGGTTCAGGAATTTCCCGATGAGGGGTTCAAACGGGTTTTTTGATGGGGGGGTAGCTTTTTCATGTTCCAGTGTACCAGTTCGGCACCGTTGCCTGTTGTTCATTGCATTCTAACTGGTACACCCCCCGTTGGACCACCCTGTACCAGTTGTACCAGTTTGGCCTTCAAGTCGGCGGGGGCCAGGAGGCCCGAGACGGCCGCCTGGCCGGGGGCCCCCACGAGGCGGTAATGGTGCTGGGCTCCGTGGCCGGCCTTCTCCACGAGGATATATTCGTACTCCTCGAGCTCGGAAAACAGCCGCTTGATCCGCTGATGGGGAAGGCCCGTGTGCTCGCGCACGTCCTTGCGGGTGAAGGGGAGCATGGCGACGGGCTGTTTCTCCTTGGCGGAGCGTTGCGCGAGCATGGCCTGGATCGCCGTGAGCAGATCGCGCAGCGGTTTCTGGCAATCCCGGAAGGTCTCGGCCAAGAGGTCCTGGGCAAGGGAGAGGGCCATGCCGTAGTCCTCGATCCCGGCCACGATGGTTTCCTGTCCCTCGATGGTCTCCCGCCGCCGCTGGACCTGGTGAAGAAAAGCGATGACCTCGATGAGGTTGAGGAAGCGCTGGTGGTCCCGTCTGGTCCTTAGCTTCTGGTGGGGAAACTCGATGTGCTTGGCGTAGGGGATCACGACGGGGAGCCCCTTGAGGAGGCGCTGGGCGTGGTGGTGCTTCTGGATGATCCGCTTCTGCCGCCCCTTCAGCGTCAGCCCCTCCCTTGTTTTGAAGAGCTTCTGGAAGTCATGGATCCTCGCGGTCTGCTCGGCGCTCTCGTCGAGGTAGATTTCAAAGCACCGGGTGGCGTTCTCAAAATTGATGCTGGGCTCGGTGGTGGATTCGATGAAGGCGGTCGGCCCCATGATCTCGAAGATGACCGTCTTGATCTTCCCCGTGGCCGGGTCCTTGATCGGGGCGGCCAGGGTGAGCTTGCGTTTCGTCTGCAGGGTGCGGATGCTGTAGTCGGCCTGCTCCGAGCCGGAGCGTTCCTCGATGATGACGAGTTTGTGGGTGAGGGCGTCGCTGTCGAGGTAGTAGAGGGCCTGGGGGGTCAGCCTTGAAAGCATCATCACGTCCTCGGGAGGCGTCAGGGTCTCCGTGATCTCGGCCAGGGCGCTCTTGCCGGAGCCGCTTTGGGAGAGGATCACCATGCTTAGGGGCTCGTTGAGCTTTCTTGAGACCGAGACCAGGTAGGCCAGGCGCTTGTTGGCGTCCTCGCCCGCGTAGCCCAGGGCCTCCATGTCGGCGGCGATGGTGTCAAAGAGATGCGGGTCTTTCAGGAAGGCCAGGGCTTCCTCCTTCTCCTGGGCCGTCATTTGAAGCGGAATGACTTTGGGCTCCTTCGTCTTCTGCTTGTCCCGGAGTTTTTCCAGTTGTTCGATGAGGAAGATCAGATCCTCCTCGATGGGCCGGGGCTCCATCTCCATCAGGACGGCGGCGCGGTTGACGAAGGATTGCCGCGCCCTCGCCGAGTACAGGTCCAGGCGGTCCACGAAGTTCTTCCCGTTGTGGACCAGGCGCAGGCTCACGAAGAGGCGGGAGGAGTTGGGCGAGGGCGGCCCCTGCAGAATGTATTTCCGTTTCTCGCGCGGGAAGACCAGCGGGTCGGCGTCCTGCGCCGCCTCGAAGTCTTCATCGAAGAAGATGTGAAAATCG
This sequence comes from Syntrophaceae bacterium UBA2192, assembly GCA_002327315.1. Taxonomy (GTDB): domain Bacteria; phylum Desulfobacterota; class Syntrophia; order Syntrophales; family UBA2192; genus UBA2192. The sequence continues at coordinate 1,866 of DCVI01000219.1, forward strand.
GGGGCGAGGGCCGAGGGTTGAGGGGCGGGGGTGAAAGCGGTTGGCGGTTCTTCTTTTAGAAAGCCTTCCAAAAATTTCTGGAATTTGTCCGCGCCCTCGCGGGTCAGGAATTCGTTCGGATCCTTGGCGGGAAGGGCGATGATCCCCACGCCGAGGCCGTGCTTGAGGAGCTTGTCCTTGATGCTCTTCGCCGCCGCCTTTCCCGCGTCGTCGCTGTCGAGGCACAGGAGCACGCCTCGGATGCCGTACTCCTCGAAAAAGCGGAGATGATCGCCCGTCAGGCCGTTGATGCCGTAGAGCGGGATCACATTCAGGAATCCTACTTCGATAAAAGAGAGGGCATCCAGAATGGACTCCGTGAGGATGATCCTTTGACTCTTGGAGGCGTGGGCGGCATTGAAGAGGCCCCGGTGCGGACCGGGGAGGTAGTAGTGGCCGCTCCCCTTGATCTTCCGTCCGTAGAGCCCCACCACGGCCTCACCGTCCATCAGTGGGATGGTGATGCAGCCGGAGAATCTCTCCTTGCCGGTGGCCGTCATCAGGCCCACGGCCTTGAGCCTTCGGCTCTCGGCCTTGGCCGCCAGCGTGCCGGAGCCGTACCCGATTTTGAAGGCCCGCCAGGTGTCGGGGTTCGTGAAGCCTCGGCCCTTGAGGTAGGCCTGGGCCTCGGGGTTCTCCAAAAGATTCTTGTGGTAGAGGTCCACGGTCCGGGTGAGGATCTCCACGCGCTCTTTGCCCTTCATGTCCAGCGGCGTCTCATCGGGGAGCTTCCCTCCGAGGGCGACGTGGGCCTCTTTGAAAGAGAGGTTCTCGAGCTGCATCAGGAAGGCGTAGACATCCCCGCTCGATTTCCCTTTCCCATTTCCTTTGCAGGCCCCGAGGCAGGACCATAGCTGCTTCTCCGGATCTACGATCAGCGATGGGTTATGGTCATCATGGAAGGGGCATAGCCCTTGGAAGACTTTCCCGGTCCGCTTGAGCT
>DCVI01000183.1:0-5134 GCA_002327315.1 Syntrophaceae bacterium UBA2192
ACCCGGTTCGGGTGCATCGAAAAAAACCTTGAGTCATAAGGCTGAAGGGTGTATTTTGTTATGTACGTTGCACACAATCAAGTATTGTATTGCCGCCCACCGGAATCGTTGACAGCGATTCCGGGAGGAGGCATGAGGGATACGCAAAACTGATCACCCATGAGGGTTAAGCATCTCATCATCCCGGTCCTCCTGCTTTTTGCGGCCGCCGACTTCTCCCACGCTCAGACCGACTATCAATACACGCCGGCAGCCAAAGACCCCTCGAAGAAAATGACCGTCATCGGCCGCATGCAGGTCCACACGGTCAAGGCGGGGGAAACGCTCCTTGACATAGCGCGGCATTACGGCATGGGCTTCTCGGAACTGAAGGCATACCACTCCGAGATGGACCCCTGGCTGCTCGAGGAGGGAAGCCAGCTGCAGGTCCCCTCGCTCTGGATCGTCCCCGAGTCGAAACACCGGGCCATTGTGGTCAACGTCCCGGAAATGCGCCTCTACCGATTTCACGCGAAGAAGGGAACCGTCAGCACCTATCCCGTCACCGTCGGTGAAGAGGAGACGCAGACACCGCTCGGCATCTTCCGTGTCGTCGACAGGGAGGTCGACCCGGAGTGGAACATCCCGAACAAGCTGCAGTATAAATACAAGAAAAAGATCATCCCGGCAGGGGACGACAACCCCATCGGCAAGTACTGGCTGGGGCTTTCCGTTCGCGGATACGGCATCCACGGAACGGACAACCCCTGGAGCGTGGGCCGCATCCTCAGCAACGGGTGCATCCGCCTCTATCCCGAGGACATCGAGAAGCTCTTTCCCGACGTGGCGAAGGGAACCGTCGTGGAGATCGTTTACGACCCGGTGAAGTTCGGGTACCGCGGAGGAGTCATCTTCGTGGAGGTTCACGAAGATCCTTACGGTTTCATCGAGGACATGGAGCAGCAGGCGCGCTCCGTTGCAAAGAGCAGGGGTATCGAAGAATACGTGGATTGGGAAAAAGTCGATGAGGCCATCGAATGGAAAAATGGGGTACCCGTACCTGTGGGCACCCTGCCGAAGGGAGGTGACGGAAAGAGACCATCAAGCCGTCGTTAAAAGGCTTCGAAACCTTTAGAAACCATACTTTAAAAGGAGGAAGTGTAAGATGAAGTCACGGTTTATCGTTCTGATGGTGCTGATCTTCGTTGCGGCCCTCTTCACGGGTTGCGCCACGACGGGCGACCTGGAGAAGTTGAGCATGCAGGTCAAGGACGCCTCGATGAAGGCCGACCAGGCCTCGATGAAGGCCGACCAGGCCGCAAAGGATGCCGCAGCGGCCAAGGCGTCGGCCGCAGCCAGCCAGGCGGATTGCGCGAAGGCAACCGGGGCATGCAATGCGGCGGCGGCCAAGGCCGAGCAGTCGGCGGCCCAGGCAGCTGCTTCGGCGAAACTCGCCGAGGACAACGCAAAGAAGTCAGAAGCGGTCTTCATGAAATCCATGAAGAAGTAGAACCAAGGCCCGCGGGCATCGACACCCGGGGGCCACAAACGGAAAAGGCGGCGCCGGTTTTCTGCCGGCACCGCCTTTTTTTCTATTTTCAATCTATCTGTTTTTTTCTATTTCTCTCCGCTCTTCCTAACTTCCGATCTTCCTTGCTTCGCGATGAAACCAGGCACCACAGACATTATATCCCTGACAGTCGGTAAAGGCTTCCTGCAAGCAATCGGCGATCACGGCCTGATCTCCACGGGCGTCCAGGAGGGAACGAGTACCCAGACCTCCTCGATCTCGCGGTTTGTCAGGGCGATGCAGCCGTTGGTCCAATCGAAGAGGTACTGGACGTCGCCCATCCAGAGTTTATCCTCTTTCATGCCGTGGATCATGATGCTGTTGCCTGGCGCCACCCCCAGTGATCTGGCCCGTTCGATGTCGTCCTGGTTCGGATAATTTAGATGCAGGGCCCTGTGGTAGACGCTGTTTTGGACCTTGTAATCAACATAATAGAGCCCTTCGGGTGTCTTTTGGTCCCCCTTCTGGATCTTGGGGCCGATGGGATTGCGGCCCAGGGCGACCTTGTAGGTCCTGACCTCCCGGTCCTGTTTCAGGAGCGTCATCGTGCGTTTCGACTTCTCGATGACGATTCGGTCCACCACCGCGTCGTTTGCCGGTGAAAGTTCTGTGGGAGTTGCGGGACCGGAAAAAACGAACAGGAAGACCCAGGCGGCAAGAAGGGCCGGCGCGGTTCTTTTCAAGGCATGCAGAGGGCGAACATTCATTTTCGTCGGTTCCGGATCAACGCGTCATGGATTAGCACATTTGCCCTGCAAATTGCAAGATGCCTGCCATGCCTTTCGCCTCCATGCCACCCCTATGTCCATCCTTCACCGTCCCGATCGGGTGGGAAAAAAACATGGGCAAATTGCGGAGACTGCGGGATCAATGGGAGACTTTTCCCGATGGACCGCAGAGACGCGGTCGGGACGGACATGCGGCTAATCCACCGTACTCTTTCGAAGGGTTTCCGTGGATGGGGGTTCGGTGGCGGCAATCAGGATTTCCTTCTCCGTCTCGATGATATGGAGATCGCCCCGCCGGGCCAGAGCCATCATGATCCGATAGACACTCTCCCGATCCCCTGCCGCCAGCAGATCATCGAAAGGCGCCGCGGCGGACGGTGTCAGGAATACGAGGTCTCGATTCTCGAAGTGATGGCTCACGCGCGACGATACTGCGCACAGGGAGTAGAAAAGGATTGCAGCGATGATGACGATGGATAACAGGCAGACCACCAGCATCCGTATTTACCCACCAATACGACGACGGGATAAGTTTACGCGCATCGAACACGGAATAGTGTAGGACCCTCCCCAAAAGACGGTGCATTTGTTGCATTTGTTGCATCCAATGTCAAGACTTTTCATACGACAAAAGTATTAGATCAAGAAGAACGCCCTTCCGGGCGCACCCAAAAAAAAGGCAGGGATCGTAAATCCCTGCCTTGCAACTTGACCATTCATCCTATCAGCTTTCATGCCCGTGCGAGTCGGCCACAACGAACGATGAAAGCGATTTCACTGTTTCTAAAAGATGCCATCGCGAGCCGAGCCTCTAGAAAACCCCTTCCATAATCTCCCTCTCCCTTGAGGGGAGAGGGTCGGGGTGAGGGTGGCTTTTCCGAGGCGTAACGATCCACGATTGAGATCTTTGCGTTTGTTCTGTAACGAATCACTTTTTATCACCGGGGATGTCCATGGGCCCGCACATGGGGTCCACCCACCGCCGGCCGTTGAGCAGCTCGCGGGTGATCAGTTCCCGCTTGCGATCTCTTCTGCTGATCTCTTTTCTTCGCATTGTTTGACTCCTTTATCGACAGGATAGCTTCCCTGCTTTTGAGGTCAATCTACGCTCCGGGGAGCTATTCCACAATCGGCGCTGCTCTGAAACTTTCCTCAGACATCGAGAACCAGGGCTGTCAGACAGGGCGACGGGGGCGCATAAGAGTGGGTCTGATGCGCCGTCCGGCTGCGCCGGGCGGCGCCGGCTTCGGGCCTCGGGCATCAGGCGCCAGGAAAAAAAGAAGAGATCGAGGTCCTATTCCCCGATCCCTTTTCTTTGTCTTCTAGCTGTTTCTTCCCGAAGCCGGATTCCGGAATCCCGAATCCCATCTTCACCGGTCACTGCTCACCTGATTTCACCCTCACCCCGACCCTCTCCCCTCAAGGGAGAGGGAGCCTGAAAGGAAATGGGCTCTGCTAGCCCAGCAGCTTGTTCTGGATGGCGTACATGGTGATCTCGGCGTTGGTGGAAAACTGCATCTTCTCCAGGATGTGCCGCCGGTAGGTGCTGATCGTCTTCACGCTCAGGCACAGCTCCTCGGCGGCCTGGGTCACCGTCTTTCCCGAGGCGATGAGAAGCATGACCTGGTACTCCCGGTCCGAGAGCTTCTCGTGGGGGGCCTTGTCCACGTCGCCGTGCAGGAAGTAGGTGAGTTTCTCGGCCAGGGCCTCGGTGACATAGCGGCCTCCCTGGGAGACCTTGCGGATGGCCGAGGTGAGCTCCTTGGGCGTGCTCGCCTTGGTGAGATAGCCCGAGGCGCCGTCCCGAAAGGCCCGCACCGCGTATTGCTCCTCGGGGTAGATGCTCAGGATCATGACGGGCAGGTGCGGCTTCTGGCCCTTGAGCTCCTTGAGGATCTCGAGCCCGCTGCGGCCCGGCATGGAGATGTCCAACAGGATGAGATCGAAGTCCTTCTTCTGGATCAGGTCCAGGACCTCCTGCCCGTTGCCGGCCTCGCCTGTCACATCCATGTCGGGCTGGCTCATGAGGATCTTCTTGTAGCCCTCCCGGACGATGGGGTGATCATCGGCGATCAGGATTCGAATCTTTTTCATGACCCTTCCCTTTCTCCACGAGTGGTATGCTGACCTTGACCGTCGTCCCCTGGCCTTTTTTGCCGGAGATCACGGCCTCGCCTCCCCAGTGGTAGGCCCGTTCCCGTATTCCCAGTAAACCATAGGAGTTCGGTTTTGCAAGCTGTTCCTGCGTGATCCCCTTGCCGTTGTCACGGACGACGAGCTCGACCCGGTCCGGACTCTGCTTCAGGCTGACGGTCACTCGGCCCGCCTCGGCATGGCGAGAGATGTTCGTGAACGTTTCCTGGACGATGCGGTAAATGGAAAAAGACATGTCCGCGTCGAGCCGCAGCTCCTCGGGTTCTATGGATACGGTGCACTTGATACCGGTGCGCTTCTGAAAATCCTTGGCGAGCCAGTCGATGGCCACGGCAAGTCCCAGGTGATCGAGCATCCCCGGACGGAGGGCCATGTAGATGCGCTTGACCGTCTCCATCGTCATCTCGACGAGGTGGATCGAGTCTTCAGCCTTCTTCAGGAGGTCGGCCTGTCCGGGCGGGACGCTGTTCATGAGAAGGACCAGGTCCGTGTTGAGGGCCGTCAGCAGCTGCCCCAGCTCGTCGTGCAGGTCCCGGGCGATGCGGGTGCGCTCCTTCTCCCGTGCCGACTCGAGGTGGGCCGAGAGATTGCGCAGCCGCTCCCGCGACTGCTCCACCTCCGTCTTGGCGCGATTGAGGTCCGTGATGTCCTGGTAGGTGATGACGATGTTGCCCTCCTTGAGGCTCTCGCCGATCCGGGAGGC
>DCVI01000183.1:5281-7431 GCA_002327315.1 Syntrophaceae bacterium UBA2192
CGGTTGCGCGCCTCGGTCTGCTCGGTGATGTCCATGGAGTTCCCGAGGACGGCCCGGGATCCCTTGTAGGGGATGAAGGCCACCGTCTCCATGATCCACCGGATGCGCCCGTCCTTGGTGACGATACGGAACTCGTGGGGCGCGGCGCGCTTGCCGCGCAGCAACTCCCGGGCATGCTTGCGCACCTTGACCCGGTCCTCGGGGTGAACGAGGCCCATGGAGCTCATGCCCGCCAGCTCCTCGGGGCTGTAGCCCGCGTAGGCGGCGGCATGATGGTTGACGTACTGGAAGGTCCCGTCCTGGACGACGTAGACGCCGGCCTGGGCGCTGGAGGCAAAGAGCTTGTAGGACTCCTCGGCGCGCCTGCGGTCCGTGATGTCCTCGTAGGTGATGACGATCCGTTTGTCCTGGAGGGTATCGCCGATCCGGGAGGCGCCGATCAGGGCCTCGAAGGGGCTGCCGTCGCGTCGCCGGCAGGTGAACTCCAGGCTGAAGGTACGCTGGCGAGCCAGATTCGAGTAGAGGACCTTGGCGATCTCCTTGAACCCCTCGTCGGTGGGGTAGAGCAGGCGGGTGGAGCGGCCGATGAGTTCGGAGGCCTTCCGGCCGAAGACGTTCTCGACACCGTTGTTGGCGAAGATGATCCGGCGGTTTTTCAGCCCGATCACGGCATGCGGGATGGCATCCAGGATGGAGGCCTCGAGGGCCTCCAGCTCGGCCAGCTTGTTGCGGGCCTTGACCTGCCGGGTCACGTCCATGGAGTTGCCGAGGACGGCCCGCTGCCGGCGGTAGTGAATGGGGGTGACCGTCTCGGCGATCCAGCGCAGATCCCCGTTCTTGCCGATCGTCATGAACTCGTAGGGGTGGGAGCGTTTCCCCTTCAACATGGCGATCGCGTTTTTGCGGACCCTCTCGCGGTGATCGGGGTGGACGAGGCTCATGGAGGCCATCCCGAGGAGCTCGTTGCGGTTGTATCCCCAGTAGCGGGCGGCGTGCTCGTTGACGAACCGGAATTTCCCGTTCTGGAGCACGTAGATGCCCGCACGGGACGATCGTTCCAGGCTCCGGTAGAGGCCCTCCTCGAAGAGGCAGTCCGTCTCCGAGCGCTTCATCTCGTCGATCTGCTTGCGCAGATCCGCCAGTTCCGTAACGAGTTGTTCCCGCGATTTTACCCGGCCCATGCCTGCTCCCCGGTTCTATGGTTAAAACGGGTGGGACCAACGAACCCATGAATGATTTACCGTTCGCAGGTTTAATACGATCCGCCCCGATTGTCAAACCATTCCCTGCCCCCTGATGGAAGCCCCGGCTTCATTGTCGGGCTTCCCGGAGGCCGTCGATCCGCGCCGCCCTTCCCGGACTATGGGTCCGGCAGCCTTTCCCGGGCATTATCAGACGATGTCTGATGGGCGTTTGCGCCAATGTCTGAGAATCGAGTCCATGATTGTCTGATCCCAGTTTCAGACAGTGGCCGATTTTTTTCAAGACGCGGTTGAGTTAGGGTGGTCCCGAAAGAAAGAAGAACAGGCCAACAGCAGAGGAAAGGCAAAGATCATGACGGGCAGGCTGGCGATGAGAGCGAAAACGGAGATGAACCCCCAGGGGACCCTGATGGGCGAACGCGCCGCGAGAATCCCCGGTGACCCGGCGAGCCGTTCCTACTACAAGGACAAGGGACCGGCCATCTTCCGCTAAAAACGGCAACCGCAGGCAGGTTGTCCCCTGATAACGAGCGAACCCAAAGAGGGATCATCATCATGAAAAACAAGGAAACGAAAAAAGATGCGAAGAAGGGCAAGGAGAAGCTGCTCTCCGGGAAGTACTGGTACGACCCGATGTGCGGTCCGATCCGGCCCTGACGATAAGCAAAACATCGATTCCTGGTCAGTCATGTCGTCTTCTGCAACACGTCACTGACTATCTCCTTGACATTCGTTTGCGGGCGGGGATTCGCCCCGCCCGTGAACGGATGGAGAAGGGAGGGCGGATCGGCAGGAGAAGAGCACGACTCGGGCTGTGGCGATCAAAGGGGAGCATCGGATGGCGCATACGGCGCAGAATCCCGGGAAATACCGAATCAGCGAGGATGACTGGAACCGATACGTCGATGCCGTACGCCGGCAAACCGCACAGAAGCAGCCCTTGAAACA
>DCVI01000119.1 GCA_002327315.1 Syntrophaceae bacterium UBA2192
TGCGGCCTCTGCGTCGATGTGTGTCCGTTTCTCAACTCCTCGATGTTGCCGACCTAACCAAATTCATCGAATCGGTTCGGGAGGGCGTCAGACTTCCCGCACCACGGGGTTTACGAGGTCGCCGATCTTCTCAACCGAGACAACGACCGTATCGCCATCTTTGAGGAAGACGGGGGGCTTACGCGTATAACCCACGCCTTCCGGGGTTCCTGTCAGGATCACCGTCCCGGGGTAGAGGGTCATCGACCGGCTCAAATTGCTCACGATCGCCGGGACGTCGAAGATCATGGCTGCCGTCGTCGCATCCTGCATGACGACGCCGTTCAGAAGCGCCCTTATCCTGAGATTGCCGGGGTCGGGGATCTCGTCCTTTGTGACCAGCCATGGGCCGAGAGGGCAGAAGGTGTCGAAACTCTTCCCCCGCACCCACTGCCCTTTCTGCTTTTCGAACTGCCAATCCCTGGCGCTGATGTCGTTGCCGCAGGTGTAACCCAGGATAACATCCCAGGCGTCTTCGGGGCTGACGTTCTTGGCCTCCTTGCCGATGACTACGGCCAGTTCGGCCTCGTAATCGACATGGTCCGGGCCGGCCTTGGGGAGGAGGATCGGTGAGCCCGACCCCAGGAGGCTGTTCGTCGCCTTGAGGAAGAGCACAGGCATGTCCGGGTAAGTTATGTTGATTTCGTCGGCGTGACTCCGGTAGTTAAGGCCCAGGGCGAGGACGTTAGGGGCCGGGACGGGAGGCAGTAGCTTACTGACGGCGATTCTGGTCTCCGTTATCTCGAAGCGGTCGAATATGTCTCCTTCGATGACCCGAGCGTGGTGCAGGTCACCGGCGTCCGGCGTGCCGTAGAAGGCCTTGCCGTTACCTGACAGGAAACGGATGATTTTCATTGCTGTTTCTCCTTCATTGATAAAGAGTACTGAGCTTTTTTACGGCGTATCTATTATTACTATCACATGACTCGTCAGCCCGTAAACTGAATCTTACAGGGCATTGACCTTCATTTTTCGATAGAATATACTTTCCTTCGGCAAACTTATGACTAACTTCAGGATGATAACGGATTTCGAGCCGAAAGGCGACCAGCCGCAGGCGATCGAGAAACTCGCCTCCGGAATACACCAAGGTTATCCCCACCAGGTGCTGCTGGGTGTGACCGGGTCGGGCAAGACCTTCACGATCGCCAACGTGGTTAAGGAGGTGCAGAAGCCGACACTGGTCATCGCCCACAACAAGACCCTCGCCGCTCAGCTCTACACGGAATTCAAGACCTTTTTCCCTCAGAACGCCGTCGAGTACTTCGTCAGCTATTACGATTACTACCAGCCGGAGGCCTACATCCCCAGCACCGACACCTACATCGAGAAGGACGCCTCCATCAACGACGAGATCGACAAGATGAGGCACTCGGCGACCAGATCACTACTCGACCGGCGGGACGTCATCATCGTGGCGAGCGTCTCCTGCATTTACGGCATCGGCGCCCCCGAGGAGTATCAAGGGATGATCCTCCGTCTGGAAAAGGGGATGGAACTCCGGCGAGACGATATGCTCGGTAGGCTCGTGGATATCCAGTATGAGCGCAACGACATCGATTTTCACCGAAGCACCTTCCGGGTCCGTGGTGACGTGGTCGAGATCTTCCCCGCCTACGAGGGAGAAAAGGTCATCCGCGTGGAGTTCTTCGGCGACACCGTCGAGGCTATTTCTGTGGTGGACCCGCTCCTGGGCAGGAGGATAGAGAGCCTGGACCGGGTGACCGTCTATCCGGGGAGTCATTACGTCACCACGCGGGACAACAGGCGGCGTGCCATCGATAGCATCCGGCAGGAACTGGTGGAAAGGCTGGCGGAATTGAAGGCGCAGGGTAAGCTTGTCGAGGCCCAGCGTCTCGAGCAGCGGACGAAATTCGACATCGAGATGATGGAGGAGATGGGCTACTGCCAGGGGATCGAGAACTACTCCCGGCACCTCACAGGGCGCAAGCCCGGAGAGCCGCCGCCGACCCTCATGGAGTACCTGCCGGCCAACGCCCTCGTGATCGTCGACGAGAGCCACGTCACCGTCCCGCAGATCGTGGGCATGTTCCGCGGCGACCGCTCCCGGAAGTCGACCCTCGTCGAGTATGGCTTCCGCCTGCCCTCGGCCCTGGACAACCGGCCGCTCATGTTCGAAGAATACGAGCGCTTTGCCCAGAGGCGCCTCTATATCTCGGCCACCCCTGCCGAGTACGAGATCACGAAGGCCCGGGGGCGCGTGGTGGAGCAGATCGTGCGGCCCACGGGGCTCATGGACCCGGAGATCATCGTGAAACCCGTGACCTACCAGGTTGACGATCTCCTGGGCGAGATCCGCAAGCGCGTCGAGAAGGGCGAAAGGGTCCTCGTGACGACCCTCACGAAGCGCATGGCGGAAAATCTCACGGAATACTACGAGAGCCTCGGGGTCCGTGTGAAGTATCTCCACTCCGATGTCCATACCCTGGAGCGCGTGGTCATCATCCGGGATCTGCGGCTGGGCAAGTTCGACGTCCTCGTCGGCGTCAATCTCCTGCGGGAGGGGCTCGACATCCCCGAGGTGTCGCTGGTGGCCATTCTCGATGCCGACAAGGAGGGGTTCCTGCGCTCGCAGCGCTCCCTCATCCAGACGAGCGGCCGGGCCGCGCGAAACGTGGCGGGCCAGGTCATCATGTACGCCGACAGGATCACCGACTCCATGCGGGCCTGCATCGACGAGACTCAACGCCGGCGGGCGATCCAGCGCAAGTTCAACGAGGACAACGGGATCACCCCGGAGACGATCCGCAAGTCCATCGACAATGTGCTGGCCTCCATCTACGAGGCAGACTATGTCAGCTTGCCCGTCATGGAGCAGAAGGTCGAGTACGTATCCCTTGCCGAGGTTCCGGGCTTGATCGCAAAACTGCGGGAGGAGATGAAGGAGGCGGCCCGGGATTATGATTTCGAGCGGGCGGCCGAGCTTCGCGACCGGATCCGCAAACTCACCGATTTGGAGATCGGCTTTGGCGGCGAGACGGACGGCGAGGAAGCCGAGCCGGGCGACCGTCTGCCGAGCAGCGCGAAGCGCAACGTTAAGCGACGTGAAGGTAAGAGGGTAAGAAGGTGAGAGGGTAAGAGGGTAAGAGGGTAAGAAGCGCGGCTTGAAAGCCGCCGTCCTGTTTTTCCCGAAGCCCGAAGCCCGCAGCCCGAAGCCCGAGACCCGGGGGATGGCGACCATGGATAGAGAGACGCCAAACAACCATCGCATGGGAATACCGGAGGCGCTTGACCAGAAGGTCAGGGCCATCCCCCCCAGGACCGGCGTCTACCTCATGAAGGACGAGAAGGGCAGCGTCATCTACGTCGGCAAGGCGAAAAACCTTCGGAGCCGCATCCGCAACTATTTCCAGGGGACCGACACGCGAGCGATGGTGCCTTTCCTCGTCTCCCGCGTGCGCGACCTGGATTTTGTCGTCACCAACACGGAGAAAGAGGCCTTTCTCCTGGAGAACACCCTCATCAAGGAGCACCGGCCCCGCTACAACGTGATCTTCCGGGACGACAAGACCTATTTCAGCCTGCGCCTTGACACGCGACAGGAATTCCCCGCCTTCCAGCTGGTGAGAAAGATGAGGAAAGACGGGGCCCGTTACTTCGGGCCCTACCCGTCGGGGCTCGCCGCCAAGGAAACGCTGAGGTACCTCCACCAGCTCTTCCCGCTGAGGACCTGCAAGGACAGGGAGTTCAAGACGCGGAGCAGGCCCTGCATCGAGTACGAGATCCGCAACTGCGTCGGTCCCTGCGTGGGCCTCGTCGGGAGGGAGGAATACAAGAAGTTCATCGACGATGCGGTTCTCTTCCTGGAGGGCCGCGAGACGAAACTGCTCGACCTGCTGAGAAAGAGGATGGCCGTCGCGGCGGAGAGCCTCGAGTTCGAAGAGGCCGCGCGGCTCCGCGACCAGATCGCCGCCGTCGAGACGACGGTGGAAAAGCAGCGCATGGTGTCGGCCGATTTCAAGGACCAGGATGTCTTCGGCCTCTACCGGGAGGACGATCATGTCCAGATCTGCATCCTGCGCATCCGCGAGGGCAAGACCCTCGGCACGAAGAAGTTCCCGCCCGTCCGGACGGCGGCAGTCGATGCCGAGGTCCTCTCGTCGCTGCTCCGGCAGTATTACGACGGGGAGCTTTTCATCCCCGCGGAGGTCGTCATCCCCGGGGAGATCGAGGACGGCGACGTCCTTGCCGAGTGGCTCTCGGAAAAACGGGGGAAGAAGGTGGACCTCATCGTCCCGCGCCGGGGACCGAGGCGGGATCTCGGCGGGATCGCCCGGCAGAACGCCGAGGACGTTTTCAAGTCCGAGCGATCCGGCCGCATGGATGAGGAGAGCGCCATGGCCCTGCTCCGGGACAAGCTGCACCTGCACAAGCTGCCCCGCCGGATCGAGTGTTTCGACATCTCCAACCTGGGCGGACAGCTCCCCGTCGGCTCCCTGGTGTCCTTTGTGGACGGAAAACCCGACAAGTCCGGCTACAGGCTGTTCCACGTACGAGGGGTCGAGGGCGCCGACGACTATGCCAGCATGTACGAGGTCCTGAAACGGCGATTCGAGAATCGGGAAAACCTGCCCGACCTGCTCATGGTCGACGGCGGCAAGGGGCAGGTCGGCATGGCCGTGGCGGTCCTCCGGGAGCTTAAGATCGGGAACCTCGATGTCATCGGTCTTGCCAAGGGCTCGACCCCCGGGGGCGATGAGGGGGGCCTGCGCCGACGGCCCTCGATGAAGGGGCAGGATCATGTCTACCTTGCGGGGCGCAAGGACCCCGTCTATCTCATCAAGCACCCTGCCGCGTTGTTGTTCCTGCAGCGCATCCGCGACGAGGCGCACCGCTTCGCCATCACGCACCACCGCCGCAGGATGGAGAAGCGCGACGTCCGTTCACTGCTCGACGACATCCCGGGGGTGGGGGCGGCGAAGAAGAAGGCCCTTTTGCGGCAGTTCGGCGATATCGATTCGCTGCGCCGGACCGGAACGGAAGAGTTGCGAAAGGTCCCGGGGATAACCGAAAAACTCGCCGAAGAGATCCTCCGTCATCTGAACCCCGTCCAGCCTGATTGATCCATCGGGGAAGGGATGTTGAAAGAGCAACCATCAGAATCGGCCCTGGTTGTCGAGGGAGGCGCGCTGCGGGGAGTATTCTCCACGGGGCTTCTGGACGCCTTTCTCGAAGCCCGGTTCAATCCCTTTGACTTGTTTATCGGTGTCTCTTCCGGCGCGTCGAATCTCGCTGCATACCTCGGCGGGATGATCGGCCGCAACAGGAGTATCTACATGGACTACTCCCTGCGGCCGGAGTTCATCAGCTTTCCCAAGTTCCTGCGCGGGGGTCATCTTCTCGATCTGGACTGGCTCTGGGATATCACGATACGGGAAATCCGCCTCGATCTGGCAACGATCTATTCCCGGGCGAAGCCCTTCGTCGTTGTCCTGACGGACGCGCAAACGGGCGATGCGCACTACAAGCTCACCGGCGCCCACGATCTCGAGCATGTCCTCAAGGCCTCGAGCGCCATGCCGCTTTTATACCGTGCCTATCCGGAGGTCGACGGCCGACCGATGACGGACGGCGGCGTGGCAGACTCGATCCCGGTCGGGGAGGCGATCCGTCGAGGCGCCCGCCGCATCATGGTCATTCGCTCACGGCGCCGGGATTACATGAAACGCCATGGCCTGTCCGAACGCGTCATGCGATGGCATGTTCGGCATTACCCATTCTTGCGGCAGGCCATGGCGAAGCGCGTCGAGCGCTACAACGAAGCGGTAGCGCTCATCCGCAGACCGCCCGAGGGCGTATCGATTATTGAAATATGCCCGCCTGCGAGCTTTCGCGTGTCGCGCCTCAGTCAGGATCGAATGATCCTTCAGGAAGGCTACGAGCAGGGCCGCGCGTTGGCTGCGGAGGCGATCGCACGTTGGAATACGTTATGACCTGTTTCAAAACATCAATCTTACCTGCAAAGGAGGCCGATTGTTTCACGGATGACCTGGCATACTCGAATCATTGATTTCCTCGGTCTGAAGCGGAGCATCGTGGCCCTGTTGGCCATGGTGATCTTCGTAGGTCTTGGAGAGCGACTGGCGGAGCGCTTCCTGCCCATCTACCTGTTGGCCCTGGGCGGCGGGGTCCTGTCCATCGGCCTGCTCAACGGCATGCAGAACCTGCTGTCGGCGCTTTACTCCTTTCCCGGCGGCTATTTGAGCGATCGCCTCGGCTACAAGAAGGCGCTGATCGTCTTCAACCTGATCGCCATGTTCGGTTACCTCATCGTGATCCTCTTCCCTTATTGGCAGGCAGTGATTATCGGGTCCCTGTTTTTTATGTCCTGGTCAGCCGTCTCGCTTCCCGCCACGATGAGCCTGGTTTCGGGGGTCCTGCCGGAGAACAAACGGACCATGGGGGTCACCATGCACTCCCTGGTCCGGCGGATCCCAATGGCATTGGGTCCGGTCATCGGCGGCGTTCTCATCGAACTCTATGGGGAGAGAGACGGTGTGCGACTGGCCTTTGCCGGTGCCCTGCTGCTCGGCCTGATCTCCCTCTTTTTCCAGCAGGTGATGATCGAGGACGATGTCCCGCGGAACAAGGCGGAAGCGACGCCCTCCCGGCTCTGGCGCTCCATGGCCCCCGCCCTGAAACAGCTGCTCGCCTCGGATATCCTGATCCGCTTCGCAGAGCAGATTCCTTACGCCTTTGTGGTCGTCTGGTGCATCAGGGACAACGGCATTACACCGGTGCAATTCGGGATTCTCACCACCATCGAGATGGCCACGGCCGTCCTGGTATACATCCCCGTGGCCTACATGGCCGATCGGACGACCAAGAAGCCCTTTGTGGTCATCACCTTTTTCAACTTCACGCTTTTCCCCCTGGTCCTGCTGTTCTCCCACTCCTTCTGGGCCATGGTCATCGCTTTCGTCATCCGTGGAATGAAGGAGTTCGGGGAACCCACGCGCAAGGCCCTGATCATGGACCTTGCACCGGAAGACAAAAAGGCGGGAATGTTCGGACTGTACTACCTCGTCCGCGATGTGATCGTCTCCGTGGCCGCCTTTGCAGGGGCCTTTCTCTGGCAGATCTCCCCCGAGATAAACCTCCTGACGGCCACGGCCTGCGGGTTGATCGGCACGGTCTATTTCTGGATCTTCGGGAAGGATCTGAAAGGCTGATTGATTTGTGAAGCCGGCTAAACGGCTGTTAGACGGACAAATTAAACGAGAGACGAAAGTTCTTCCTGAAAGCGGTGAAATTCGATTCAGCCATTGAGCAGCAGATTACAATCGGCAATCATGTAGCAACCATAAAAAAGGCGGGATCGATTTGCCCCTGTCTTTCAACAACATAATTTTACAGAGCCTCGACATTTCGCTTCGACGTTCTACGAATACGAGATTCGATGGCGGCAAATCCCATATGCCACTCGTGAGTCAAAATATTTCTTTCTAGTACGATCCAATCATTATACGTGGCGATTATTTTTATGGGTATGTGCCCTAAGTCGAAGAAATGGGTGACAGAGACTGTCTTCTTGTTTTTATTCCGTGTTACTTTGGGAGCAGAAGGATAAAGGGGCGGATAGTTCATCCTTGAGATATTGCGATATCTCGTCGTTATAATTTCGATTCCGTCTACCAAAGGAAATTGTGTAGAAATGTATTGATTATGATTAGCTAAATCGTTATAAGAACCGATATCGAATAATAAGTATTTGGTTATGACAAACAGCTAACCCTCTAACCCAAATGGCGAATGAGACCAGGTATCGGTCTGACGCCATGGTGTCCCGTATCCTCCAGCTTGTTATCATCGACGTTCTTAATGTGGCTATCGTTCTGGAGATGCGCTCGGCGGCTGTGGCGAGACCAAACCAGTCCAGGCTCGCCGTGGCGGGTAAGAAGCGAAAATCGCGAACGAAGCCGGTATGCGTTGCTTGGTGAAACGCAGCGCGCCAAAGGAATCGAAGTCGATTACGCAAGGAAGGGGAGAAGCCAAAAATGAAAGTGCTTGTATTGGGTGATGCAATGATACCCGGCGCGGGTTTTGAAAAAGCCTGCGGGGAATTAGATATCGTGGACAAGGAAATCACTGTAGACGACTGGGAAAAAGATCCGGTCAGACTGGCCGCCCGGCGCCTCGTTATCGAGAAACAGGGACCGGCAGCCGAACCCGTTTTGCCCATGATCCTCGACGCCGACAAGAACACCGAGGTGCTCCTGGTGCTGTTTGCTCCGGTGTCCGGGGACGCCATGGATGTGTTGCCCAATCTGCGTCTCGTGGGGGCCGCCCGTGCCGGCCAGGAGAACCTCGACGTTGCAGCTGCGACCAAGCGGGGAGTCGTGGTGCACAACATTATGGGGCGCAACGCCCACGCGGTTTCCGACTTTGCCATCGGCCTTCTCCTTGCCGAAGCCCGGAATATCGCCAGGGCGCACCATTCCCTCGAGAACGGCACCTGGCAGAAGAAGTATTCCAATTCCCACTTCACACCGGAGATCACGGGTAAGACCGTTGGACTGATCGGATTCGGGTACATCGGCACACTCGTGGCACAGAAACTGTCCGGATTCAAGCCGAAGCTGCTGGTCTACGATCCTTTTGTCTCGGATGAAACGCTCCGCGGATTTGGCGCTGCCAGGGCATCCATCGAGGAGGTTTTTAAAGAGTCGGATTTCATCTCCATCCATGCCAGACTGACCGACAGCACGAAGGGATTGGTTGGGGAGAAGTATTTGAGTCTCATGAAACCGACTGCGATACTCATCAATACGGCGCGGGCCGGTCTGATCGATGAGGATGCCCTTTATGACGCCCTGAAGAAAAAGCAGATCGGCGGCGCCGCTCTTGACGTGCATTCGTCTGAACCCCTGCAGAAGGACAGCAAGTGGCTCAAATTGGACAACGTGACCCTTACCCCCCATATTGCCGGAACGACCGCAGAGGCGCTGACCAATTCACCATACTTGCTTGTGCATGACATAAACAAACTGCTGGGTGGAAAGAAACCTCAATTTATCCTCAACCCCGAGGTTCTGGACGATCCGAGAGTCAAAACATGGCTTTCCGGCCTTCGCAGGACTGCAGCGAAAAAGCTGTAGAGAAATTGAAAAATACAGGAAGCTCTGTTCATGCTTGTCGATCTGACCCAAGTTCTCTTGCCGGCAAGGCGACACCACTACGCGCTCGGTGCCTTCAATGTTTACAATCTGGAGACGGTTGATGCCGTGCTCGCAGCAGCCAGTGAACTCGATTCCCCCGTGATCATTGCGCTGGGGGAACGATATCTAAAACATTTTCCCATCCAGGCCGTAGCGGCGATTGTCAAGACGATGGCGCAAGACTTGTGCGTCCCGGTCGTTTTGCATTTGGATCATGCCCAAAAGCTTGAGTCGATTGAGCAGGCAATCAAGGCAGGATTTACTTCTGTCATGATTGACGGTTCAAAGCTTATCCTTTCCGAAAATATTGCTCTGACGAAGCGTGCGGTGGCTTTGGCGCGGCCGCGCGGGGTATCGGTCGAGGCTGAACTGGGACGGATCGTTCGAACAGGTGCGGCAGAGGCGGATTTGTTCACGGACCCGCAGGAGGCTCGACAATTCGTTGAGGAGGCGGACGTAGACGCCTTGGCGATTGCAATAGGAACTGTGCATGGCCTGTACAAGGGGGAACCTATGCTCGACCTTGCGCGCCTTTCACAAATTGCGGAACAGGTCTCCGTTCCCCTTGTGCTGCATGGCGTATCGGGTCTACCGGATCATTTGATCAAGTCCGCCATTCAACTGGGCGTCGCGAAATTGAACGTCAATACAGAAATATCCATACAAGGAGTAGACGCGATTCGGGGTTTTCTGGCCAACAGGGGCAATGAGAATACACGTCTTGAAGAATTGATGATCGAGGCGCGTCACTCCATGGTGGGGGTGGTGAAAAAATACATGGAATTCTTCGGCAGCTCAGGCAAGAGACAAGGATCATTCGCAATGGCTCGCCACTGATCGCGGCGAGGGGAGGCAACCCGTGGCTGACAATGCTGTGCTCGTGCTTGATGTGGGGACGACCGGAGCGAGAGCCATGGTATTTAACGGCGAGTTTCAGGTTGTTGCATCAGCGTACCGCGAATATCGGAACATCTATCCCGGGCCAATGATGGTGGAACAGGATCCGGAAGTCTGGTTCAACGCTGCAGCAGAAGTGGCCAGGGCATGCGTGGCGCAGATGAAGGCGCGGGCTCAGTTGACCGCAGTGATTGTTGCCAGCCAGCGCGCGACCATCATACCCGTGGACAAGGAAGGTCGGGTATTGAGGAGGGCAATACTCTGGCAGGACAGTCGCAGCATTCCCCAGTGCAAGCAAATCAGCGAGCTTGTCGGTGATACGGAAATCTATAAACGGACCGGACTCAAGGTCAACCCGTACTTTTCAGTGCCTAAGATCATGTGGGTGGCGGAGCATGAGCCTGATCTTTACAAGAAAACACACAAATTTTTAATGGTCCACGATTTTATTCAATTCTGCTTGACGGGCGCGTTTGTTACCGACCATTCCCACGCTTCCCGCACAATGGCTTACAATCTGAACCGGTATTGGGACAAGGACATCATCAAAGCAACCGGCCTCGATGCCGACAAGTTCTGTGATGCCTTTCAGGCCGGCGAGCGTGTTGGCGCGATCACAGCAGGCGCAGCCGCCCTGACCGGCATCCGCGAGGGTACCTCTGTTTTTGCCGGAGCAGGGGATCAGCAATTTGCTGCGGTAGGCTTGGGTATCGTCACAAGCGGAAAGATCGAGGCAAATACCGGCACGGGTTCCTTTGTTCTTTCGCAGATTGACAAGCCCGTCCTCGACCCTCAGGAGAGGATTCTCTGTAGCATCGCCGCAGTCCCCGATAAATGGGTCTTGGAAGCGGGCATGTATACTACCGGCAGTGTATACCAGTGGTTCCGGGACCAAATGGGTTCGCAAGAGATTGCATTGGCGCGGGAACGCAATGTAGACCCCTTTGCTCTGCTCGATGAACAGGCGGCAACAGCTCCGATCGGGTCGTCAGGGGTGCTGTGGATCACTCATTTCACCGGGAGCCTGGCGCCATATTGGAACCCTTATTCCAAAGGAGTTCTCTTTAATCTGTCTCTCAGCACGACCCGCGCAGAGATTATTCGTGCGATTCTGGAAGGCATTGCGATCGAGGTGAATAAAAACATCTCCATTATGAAGGAAATGGGTGGAAGCGTTCAGGAAATTCGGATTGCCGGCGGAGCTGCGAAGTCTTCTTTCTTCAACCAAATTCAGGCAGATGTATACGGAACACGTGTCGCGACCACCAACTTTACGGAGGCTACAGCGTTGGGCGCGGCCATTATGGCAGCGGTGGCACTGAGATGGTATCCCACTATAGAGAACACCGTCGAAAAGGTGGTTCATACAACCGCGTGTTACGAACCAAATCCAGAGGCTCATGTAACATATCAAAAGCTCTCTGAGCTGCATCACGGAATCTACCGGGCGCTTCAGGAAAACCGGATTTACGAAAAGGCGGCAGAAAACAGAGGGCAAACCTAAGGAGTCGTGGGGGCAAGACAGGGGGATCCTTACCAGGATAACTCGGCAGTTTTCCTTGTTTCTGACCGACTTAGGTGATAGGGCCTAATCGTCAGGGGCAGGTTGTTACACAATTTCATCACAAAGGAGGGATGAAAACGAAAAGAGTTCTTGTGTTGGGTTTCGCAGTTCTGATGTGATTTGCCTGGATGGGGCGGCGCCGCTGTTAACTCCCGGTATTTATTGACCCGGCAAATACTCTAAATACCGGAGATAAGGGTTGAGATTTAACAGTGACGGAATGAGGTGGATGTAAGGAAGGCCGGGCGACGTTATTGGATTCATTTTTTAAGGGCCTCTAATTAAAAAATGGGAAAGGAGGACCATTTATGAAGGACAAAAAACGGGAAAGAAGAGGGAAGATAAGTCGGCGGGAGTTTCTGAAGGCAGGAGTCGTCGGCTTGGGGATGGCGGCTATGGGAGGGCTGACCGAGAAGGCCTTCGGAGCGCCCGCGGTGATCAAGGGCACGAAGCTCACAATTCTGCAAGGCACTTACTTCATCGCACCGGGCCAAGATCTTTACAAGAAACAAGCCCTGGAGTGGGGACAGGCCAACGGCGTGCAGGTGAGTGCGGACTTCCTGAACTGGCCCGATCTGCAGCCGAAGATCGCTGCAGCCATTCAGGGCGGCGGCGTGGACATCGTAGAGCTCTGGCCGGGCTGGAACTATCTTTACGAGAAGAGCCTGGTAGATGTGACCGATATGGCGCAGGAATTCGGAAAGAGAGGCGGCGGCTTCGAGCCGTACGTCCTAAACTCGGCGCCAGTGAAAGGACGGTTCCTGGGGATCCCTCACGGGTATAACAACAACTCCATCAACTACCGGATCAGCTGGCTCAAAGAAGCCGGCTGCCCCAACGCCGAGGACGGCAACAAGGTCGAGTTGACGTGGGATCAATACCACGCGATCGCCAAGAAGTGCAAGGCGGCTGGCCACCCCTTTGGTCAGGCCCTGGGCCACAGCACCGGGGATCCTCCGGGGTTTTGCTACCCCTACATGTGGGCCCATGGAGGCATGGAGGTCTCCAAGGATGGGAAGTCAATCCAGTTCAACAAGCCGGAGTTCGTGGATGGCATGCGGAAGTTCATCCAGGCATGGAAGGATGGCTATGACGAGACCGGCACCTCATGGGACGACAGCAACAACAACCGGGCGTTTCTGTCAGGGCAGATCGCCAGCACCGTCAATGCTTCCAGCATCTATTTTGCAGCCAAAAAGGACAAACCGGAGCTCGCCAAAGACATCCATCACATGCTCTTCCCCAAAGGGCCCGCTGGTCGGTTCTACTGGCTGGAGAGCCGGACCTTTGCCATCCTGAAAAACTCCAAGAACATCGCCGGCGCGAAGGAGTTTTTGAAGTGGTGGTTCCAAGACAAGCAATATGGCGATTGGTGGCGGATACAGGAAGGCTATATGCTTCAACCCGTCAAGAAGTACTATAATGACCCCACCTGGTTCAAGGACCCCAAGATGTCGCCATTCCGGGAAGAGCCCAAGTACGGGATTAACCAGGGCTATGCCGGGCCTCCCAACCAGAGGGCCGCGCTCGCCTGGTCGAAGTACATCGTGGTGGATACGTTCGCCAAGGCAGTGCAGTCCGGTGATGCCAAGGCGTCGATCGAGTGGGGCGCCGAGCAACTCAAACGGATCTATCGTGTGTAAGTCTTTTAGATTTCCGGGCAGCGTGCCGGACACGCGGGTTCTACAGCCCGCGTTGTCCGGATGCTTTTGACTGTTTCATTTAGGAATGAAGAGGGTAGTTGCAGAGGGTGTGACTGCCCTCTTCTTGGAGAGCAGGGTGATGGGTTCTGAAACGGTGAAATCCCGTGGCGGCAGGTCTTTACGGCGGCTACTCGACCGCGAATCGAGCCTGGGGATCATCCTCATGCTGCCGGGCGCCCTTCTGCTGATAATCTTCATGGCCTATCCCTTCTTTCTGGGCATCTGGCTCTCCCTTACCGACAGTGTCATTGGTGAAATGGGTGATTTCATCGGATTCCGGAACTATACCGATCTCCTCGGCGATTCGATCTTCCATCAGACCGCGAGAAATACCCTGATTTACGCCCTGGTAACTGTTCCCTTCAAGGCGATGCTGGGACTGGGACTCGCCATGGTTCTGAGCAACCGCATGCGCTTCAGCAATCCGATTCGGGCAGCGGTGATGATGCCGTGGATTGTGCCCACGGCGCTCTCCACGCTCGGCTGGTTCATGATCCTCGACCCGGTCTTCAGTCCCATTTCCTGGCTGCTCAGATCTTTGGGGGTGATCAAACAGAACATCAATTTCCTGGGCGATCCCATCCTGGCAATCTCATCGGTGTGCCTCGTGAATATCTGGCGCGGCATCCCGTTTTTCGGCATTACAATTCTGGCAGGACTTCAGGCTGTCCCTCAAGAGTTGCATGAGGCGGCAGCCATTGACGGCGCAAACGCCTGGCACAGGTTCATTCATATCACGATCCCCACGATCCGTGGTGTAGTCCTGATTGCTGCTCTGTTGTCCATTATCTGGACCTTTGCCGATTTTCAGCTGATCTACATCCTGACGAAGGGCGGTCCGGCCAACACGACGCACATTTTTGGCACCTATGCCTACCAGATCGGGCTGTCCGCAACGGACATCGGCCAGGGCGCTGCCATTGCGCTCTACATGTTTCCCATCCTGGCGGTATTCGCTATACTGCTTCTTATGTACCTGAGGAGGGATTAGAATGGTAGGAAGCGAAACCCTTGGGAAACGTGTTCTGGGCATCTATCTGCCGCTGGCATTTTTTATCTTCTTTCTCCTCTTTCCGTTCTACTGGATGAGCCTCGTCTCCTTCAAGCCGACCAACGATCTGTTTGAACTGAAATATAACCCTTTCTGGCTGCAAACCTTCACGCTGGAGAACTACCTTTATCTCTTTCAGAACACCGACTTTTCCGAATGGCTAAAGAACACCCTCATCATATCCGTAGTCTCCACCGTCCTCTCCTTGGGCTGCAGCATTCTCATCGGCTATGCCCTTGCACGGTTGCGGTTTCCTGGAAGCAATTTTCTGGGCGTCGGGATCTTCCTCGCTTACCTGGTTCCCCCGACCCTGCTTTTTATACCACTCTCCCAGGTGATCGCTAAGCTAAACCTGTATAACACGTACTGGGCCCTCATCCTGACTTATCCCACGCAGCTCATCCCGTTCGCCTCGTGGCTCCTCATGGGTTATTTTCGGACGATCCCAAAAGAAATCGAGGAGTGTGCCATGGCCGATGGTTGCACCCGAATGCAAGCCCTCGTCAAGATCATCCTTCCCCTGTCACTACCCGGTATGATTTCAGCGGGCATCTTCTGCTTCACCCTGTGCTGGAATGAGTTCCTGTACGCCCTCATCTTCATGTCATCGGGACCGATGAAGACGATTCCCGTTGGAACCGTGAGCGACCTGATCAAAGCGGACACCCTGTTCTGGGGAGCCCTCATGGCTTCGGCAGTGCTGGGGTCCTTTCCGATTGCGTTTCTCTATTCTTTCTTCGTCAAGTATTATGTCGAGGGCCTCACGGCCGGAGCAGTCAAACGATAATGATAAAGATGGACACGAAAAGTTATCTGACCACGATATGTTCATTAGGCGATAGCGGAGGCTGATGGATGGCTAAAGTTGTTCTAGAGAATATCTCAAAGATGTTTGGCAAGGTGGCGGCGGTTAAGAATTGTGACTTGACGGTGGAGGACAAAGAGTTTGTCATCCTGGTGGGACCCTCGGGGTGTGGAAAATCGACTGCCCTCCGGATGGTTGCAGGGTTAGAAGAACCCACGACCGGAACAATCTATATCGGGGATCGGGCCGTCAACGACCTTCCCCCGAAAGACCGGGACATCGCCATGGTCTTTCAGGAATATGCCCTCTATCCCCACATGTCCGTTTACAAGAACATGGCCTTCGCCCTGAAATTGAGAAAGTTCCCAAAGGAGGAGATCGATCAAAGGGTTCGGGAAGCCTCAGACATCCTGGGCATTCAGGATCTTCTCGATCGGAAGCCGAAGCAGCTCTCCGGCGGACAGCGTCAGAGGGTGGCTGTGGGACGGGCGATCGTCCGAAAACCAGCGGTTTTTCTCTTCGATGAACCTCTTTCGAACTTAGATGCCAAACTCCGCGTTCAGATGCGAGCAGAACTTTCCAAACTCCATGATCGTCTTCAGACGACCATTATCTATGTCACCCACGATCAGGTGGAAGCGATGACCATGGGGACGAAGATCGTGGTGATGAAGGATGCTCTGATTCAGCAGATCGGCACCCCTTTAGGTGTCTATAACTTCCCCGTCAATCTCTTTGTCGCCGGTTTTATCGGAAGCCCGGTGATGAATTTCATTCCTTGTCGAGTTCTCTCAAAGGACGGCCGTCTCATGATCGATGCCGAGGCGTTCCAGCTCCCCATTCCCGAGAAGAAGGCTCCCTATTATCAAGCGCTGGCTGGATCAGAGGCCTTTTTTGGAATCCGGCCCAACGATATCTACGATCGCCTTTTTGCACCGGAACATCTCAAAGAAAATGCGATTCGTGCAGTGGTCGATGTTATTGAGCCTCTGGGCTCAGAGATCCATCTCAATGTGACTGCAGGGAAACATAATCTTGTAGCGATGGTGGACACGCAGACCAACGTCCGGATGCATCAGGAAATAGAACTGGCTATCGATCTGAACAAAATGCATCTCTTCGAGAAGAACCCTCCTAACCTCCGGATCGCAGCAGAATAATGCCGATCCAGGGAGCGGGGCGGTTCCTGTCACAGAAAACCCCCTATACGGGTGATCAATGAGAGGCAAACAACCATGCAACATGTTCGCTTCGGCAACACCGGGCTGAAAGTATCCAAACTGTGTCTGGGCACCATGACCTTTGGGCTGCAGAACGATGAGACGACCTCCTTGGCCATTCTCGACAAAGCAGCGCAAGGTGGCATGACCTTCATTGACACCGCAGACGCATATCCATTGGGGAGCCCGCCGGAATTGCGGGGGCGTACGGAGGAAATCGTCGGTAGGTGGCTTCGCGGAAAGCGCGAACAGTTTATTCTGGCCACCAAGTGCAGCGGCAGGATGGGACCGTTTGCTTGGCAACAAGGCACTTCGAGAAAGCATGTGCTGAATGCCATCAATGCATCGCTCAAACGCCTGGGTACGGACTACGTGGATCTCTATCAGGTACACCATCCGGATGCCGATACACCGATGGACGAAACCCTTGAAGCCTTCGATGCTGTTCTACGCAGTGGGAAGGCTCGTTACATCGGCTGTTCCAACTTGCAGGCATGGCGTCTGGCCCGCGCGATAGGTCGTAGCGAAACGATGGGGCTGCACAAATTCGTATCTGTACAGCCACGCTACAATCTTCTTTTCAGGGAAAACGAGCGGGAACTGTTCCCGCTGTGTGAGGAGGAAGAAATCGCCGTCATTCCCTACAACCCGCTTGCGGGAGGGTTGCTAACGGGCAAGCACAAACGTTCCGCGGCGCCCGCCGAAGGCCGCTTTACCTTTGGGGAGGCAGCCAAGATGTACACCGATCGATATTGGCATGACAGGGAGTTGGATACGGTGGACACCTTCGTAAAAATGGCCAGGGAAGCGGGTGTGGAACCGGCGACTTTGGCGGTGGCCTGGGTGATCGCCAATCCGGTCATAACCGCCCCCATCATCGGCGCCAGCAAACCCGAGCAATTGGGCGCGAGCCTCGCCGCTGCTGAGCTGAAGCTTGATCCTGCGCTTAAGGCCAAGCTTGATGAATTGACCCATGAGTTTCGCATGGGCGATGCGCCACGCTAGTCTACGTTTCTTAAAAATCCTCAAAATGCAAGACTTCGATTGGCAATCATACCATCGGGCGTTACTCTGTATCCAAACAGTTGTAGTCGATATACACGACCTGGAGAGTACACCTGGCAAAAGTAAAGCCCATGAACTCAGCGGTCATGGGCTTTACGATTTCTCCACCTGTCTTTCGAGTCACCCGACTGCTTGATGGAGATTCTTCGATTCTGCCTTTAGTCTGGAGACTGCAATCTTTTCTTTACTCGCTCCTCGGACCTCGTTCCTCGCGCCTTACTTAATTTCCCCGATGGCCTTGGTGATGTTGGCGGAGCCTTTGACCGCCTGTTTCCTGCCGCTGTCCAGGATCACGACGGTGGGCGTCGATCGTATCTTGTCCTCGTTGAGGTAGCCGGACAGGATACTGAAGCTCGGCGTGGGGTCGTAGACCTTGAACTTGACGCCGTTTTTCTTCAGATGCTCTTCCAGCTTTTCCCGATCCGAGATATTCAGGACGGCGGCCCGGAAGAGGACATGCCGCACCTTGTTGGCGTAGTCGATATCTTTCTTCTCGTTGAGGGCGTAGAGGAAATAGCGGGCGTAGAGCGCCGTGTGCTGATGGGCCGGGGTGTCGACGAAGGTCACCGTGATGACGTTTTTCTTCACGAGATTCGCGATGGGGCCTGCGATCTCGGGGTCGAGCTTCGAGCAGGGATTGCAGAAATAGTCGCTGTAGATCCGCACGTGAACCCGGCCGTTTCCGAAGGATGGTTTCAGCGGCTCCGCCGCGAAGGCGGGCGTCACCGACCCGTCGAAGAAGACCACGAAAAAGAGCAGGCCGAGGACGGCAAAAATACCGACGAGCTTGCGCTTCGACCAGTCCAGGTTGATGGCGAAAAGAAGCAGCAGGACGGCCCCGAAGGAAAGACAGTAGGGGCAAAAGACGTCGTTCTGCACCTGGAAGCCGATGAGGAACACCTCAGCCCCCACGCCGGCCGAGAGCAGCAGGAGCCTGTAGTCCCTGAGGCCGAAGAGGCCGAGCGCGACAAGCGTTCCCATGAAGAGAACCCCCATGTACTTGAGGTCAATCCCGAAGATCGAACCCTTCAGGTAGGAGCAGGAGTCCCCGCAATAGGCGTAGACGAAGACGAGGGCGATCCCGGCCAGGGCCAGGAGGATGTTGATTTTTTCTTTTCCGGTCAGGGCTGTTTTCATGGCCATGCTTTTTATCAAGATCCGTACCATCCTTACTTCTTCCGAAGGGTAACCTGGAAGAGTTTTCTGGGGAGCGAGCCTTCCTCGAATTCCTCGATGTCAAGGATGTCGAACCCCCCGGCCAGGTGCTCCACCATGGCCCGGTCGAAATAGTGTACGACAAAACCGTTCATTTCGTAAAGATCTTCGCCGAGGTGGGTTCCCTGCCCGTAGTGGGCATCCCCCTTGTGGCGGACCGTGTAGACGTTGAGACCGCCCGGCTTGAGGACCCGTCGGATCTCCCCGTTGAGGAACTCCAGTTCCGCCCTGCTGAAGGCCATGCAGTAAAGCATGTGGGAGAAGCAGCCGTCGATGGAGTTCTCTTCGAAAGGCAGAGGCTTGCGAAGATCGTGAAAGACGGGCGAGATCGATTCGCCCAGTCCCGTCTTCACCCCCTTGTCGATGATCCCCCAGAGCCCGCTTTCGCTGTACTCAAGGGCGTAGATGCGCAATCCCAGGCCGGCGAAATACAGGGTGTCGCGACCCTGGCCCGCACCGAGCTCCATGAGGAGGCTGCAACCCCCTTCCAGAAAACGGTCTGCAGCCCGCCGCGCCGGCAGGCTGGGCTCATTGCCGAAGAAATCCATCTCCGCGGTGAAGGCCCGATCCCATTGATGCTGCTGCTGATCAAGATCGTCTTTTTTCATACTCCCGTTATGCCTGTCCTGCCGGATACCTTTGTACGAAAAGAGGATTGCCGTTGTTTCTGAACTGCTTCCGGGTAAAAGTCAAATGAAAACGATTGCACGCGCATGCCCCGCAGCTTGCTGCGGGGTAAGCGAGCATAATAACAGATAAAACCATTCCTTAAGTTTCTAAATTCCTCGCACCTTGGTGCGAGGAATTTTAATTTAAAAAGGGTCCAGGGTCCAGGAAATTTCGGCGTTATGAAAAGGATCACCCGGCGGAGGGTTGCCGGGTGATCCTGAAGGGGGAAGTGTCTAAGAAGAAGATCTCGCCTCTGGTGGTTACTTCATGTTTCCGCCCATGCCGGGGCCCATCCCAGAGCCCATCCCAGGGCCCATGCCGTGACCCATCCCGCGGCCTTCGCCCATGCCCTTGCCGGCGGGCCCGGCGCCGAAGCAGCGGCCCGTTGCCCTGTTCTTTTTCAGCAGCTCCTGCTGCTCCGTGGTGAGGGACTTGTAGACGGCCCAGCGGTAATCGGTGCTCTTGTCCTGCATCTGGTCGCGCAGTGCCCGGATTTCTTTCTGCGTGGCCCGGATCTTCGCCTCATCGGGGGTCTTCTCCAGCCACAGGAGCCTCAGGTCGCCCGCCTTGCTGTGCATCTGGTCCTGGAGGGGCTTGATGTCCTTCAGGTGCGCGGTTCGCATATCGCCGATCTTCGTCTTCTGCTCGGCCGTCAGGTTCAGGCCCTGCACGCCCGAAAGGTCGTTTCCGTTGCAAAAGCCGTATCCCTGGCCTTTCCCGCCTCCTCGCATAGCGTCGGCCGGCATCACGAAGGCCGTTACAAGAAGAAGCGCGGTCATTACAATCATCATCTTTTTCATGGTTTCACTCTCCTTTGGAGTTGTTTTCTTGCATAGACCATAGGGCAACGAACGTGCCAGGAGAGAAAATAATTTGTAAGTCAATGTAATTGTATGCTTATTGCTATTTTTCACCGAATGGGCCCGTCCGGGTTTGAGAAAAATATGGATATTTAGTATCCAGCTCGTGTATACACATGGATACGCAGTATCCATGTGACGGACTAACGGCTCAGGGCATAGGGCGTAAGGCTGAAAGGAACTCTTATTTTTCTGAACTTCTTACCTTCTCAACTTCTTAACTTCATGCCCGGCCATGCCCGGCGTTGCAAGAAGGTACCCAGTGGTAGCAGTTGAACGAAAAAAGGTATGGTTACTCGTCCCGCCCTGGGTCATCCTCGGGGCCGTGGCGGTGCTGGTCCCGCTTTTCGTATTTTTCACCTGGGAGAATGTCAACCGCCACATGGAAATGAGTACGAGGCTCCTTCTGGAAAAGGGGGAGGCCCTGATCCGTTCCTTCGAGGCGGGCGCGAGGGCAGGCGAAGGGATGGCCTGGGGGAGCTTTCAACTGCAGAAGCTGCTCATCGAGACGGCCCAGCAACCCGGTGTGGACTACCTGATCATTACCGACACGGAAGGGCGGATCGTCACCGACAGTGACCCGGGCATGGTCGGGGATGCCTACGGGACGGATCTCGATCTTGCCGCCCTTTCGCGGCAGGGTGCCGCCCAGTGGAGAATCGTCACCGGCGCCGAAGGCCCGGACACCTTTGAGGTTTATCGCCGCTTTGCCCCCCGGGAGGAACCCTATGGGGGATTCAACGGCCAGGCCCGGGGGGCATCTTACGTGATCTTCGTCGGCCTCAATATGGCTCCTGTCCAGGCGGCCCATGATCAGGACACACGTAACACGATCATCACAGCCGCGGTGCTTCTTCTCATCGGCATCGCCGGCATCGTCTCCCTTTTGCTCGCCCTGGGGTACCGGTCTGCCCGGGCCTCCCTGTCGAGAGTGAAGGCCCTCTCGGACAGTCTCGTGGAGCACATGCCCGTGGGGATCGTGGCCGTCGACTCGGACGAGCGGGTCATGGTGTTCAACGACGCGGCAGAGAAGCTGCTCGGCCGCACCTCGACGGAGGTGATCGGAAGGCCCTCGTCGGAGATTCTTCCCCCCGCGTGCATGGATATGCTGCGGGAGCTGGGGAAGGAGCGGCCGATTGTCGAGAAGGAGCTCGTCTGCGCAGTCGGGGAAGGCCGCACCGTTCCCCTGGAAGTAATTGCCGCCGTCCTGAGGGATGACGAAGGAGCGCTGATCGGCCGCATCGCCCTCGTCAGGGATCTCTCGGAGCTGCAGAATCTGCGCAGTGAGGTGGAGCGCAGCCAAAGGCTCGCCGCCGTCGGGAGCCTCGCGGCGGGAGTGGCCCACGAGATCCGCAACCCGCTCAGTTCGCTCAAGGGGTTCGCCACCTATTTCCGCCAGCGTTACGGCGGAGTGCCCGACGACGTGAAGATCGCCGACATCATGATCCAGGAGGTGGACCGCCTCAACCGGGTCATATCCGAACTGCTTGAATTTTCACGGCCGATGGAATTGAAAAGGACAAAGGCGGATCTTGCCGGCCTTGTGCGGCACACCCTGGGCACGATCGAGGGACAGCTGCGCGACAAGGGGATCACCGTAAAAGAAGACATGTTGCCCGGCCTTCCGGAGGCTGCCGTCGACCCGGATCGGATGACCCAGGTCTTTCTGAATCTGTTTCTGAATGCGATGGCCGCCATGGACAGGGAAGGCATCCTGTCGGTGGGTGTCGCCAGGCAGGACGGGCGAACCCTGCGCGTTTCCTTTTCCGACACCGGTACGGGCATCCGCAAGGAAGATCTCGGGAGGGTCTTCGACCCCTATTTCACGACAAAATCTTCGGGAACAGGGCTGGGCCTGGCCATCGTGCACCGCATCGTCGAGGCCCACGGCGGTGAGATCCGCCTGGAAAGCGAA
The DNA here is from genome assembly GCA_002327315.1 of Syntrophaceae bacterium UBA2192. Lineage (GTDB taxonomy): Bacteria > Desulfobacterota > Syntrophia > Syntrophales > UBA2192 > UBA2192. The sequence goes on from DCVI01000119.1 coordinate 22,183, forward strand.
CCGGCGAAAGGAACGACTTTTACGATCCTCTTTCCCGTCGACGGGAAAACCGTCCCTGAATGATAACGCGAAGGCTGGATATTTAACATGAATGCAAAAAACACCCTTCTTGTCGTTGACGACGATTTCGCTCACCGGACCATGCTGAAGACCCTCATTGCCGGATGGGGCTACGAGGTCCGCGAGGCGGACGACGGAGCAGCGGCCCTGGAAGCCGTGCTACGCGATCCTTTCGATCTTGTCCTCATGGATATCCGCATGGTCCGCGTCTCCGGGCTCGAGGCTCTGGAGGAGATCCGCCGTTACAACCCCGCCCTCCCCGTGATCCTGATGACGGCTTATGCCTCCGTGGAGACAGCCGTCGAGGCGCTCAAGAAAGGGGCCTACGACTACCTGACAAAACCCCTCGACTTCGACGAGCTGCGGCTTGCCCTGGAGAGGGCCCTCGAACATACGCACCTGCGGGAGGAGAACCGCATGCTCCGGGAAAGCCTGGGTGTCCGCTTCGATCGCGGAAACCTCATCGGCCGGAGCGATGCCATGACGAGGCTCCTGGACCTTGTGGCCCAGGTAGCTCCCTCCGAGGCAACGGCCCTGGTCACGGGCGAGTCGGGTACCGGGAAAGAAATGATCGCGGGAGCCATCCACTTCAACAGCCCCCGCAAGTCAGGACCCTTCATCCGCATCAACTGCGCCGCCATCACGGAGACGCTGCTCGAGTCGGAGCTTTTCGGCCATGAGAAAGGCTCCTTCACCGGCGCGGACCGGCGCAAGGAGGGAAAGTTCCGGCAGGCCGACGGGGGGACGATCTTCCTCGACGAGGTAAGCGAGATGTCGCTGGGCATGCAGGTGAAGCTCCTGAGGGTCCTGCAGGAGAGGGAGTTCACCCGCGTGGGCGGCGAGGAGCTCATCCGGGTCGACGTGCGCGTCATTGCCGCCACGAACCGGGACCTGCTCAGGGCTGTCGCCGAGGGCCGATTCCGCGAGGATCTCTTTTACCGTCTCAACGTGGTGAACCTGCGCGTGCCCGCCCTGAGGGAACGAAAAGAGGACATTCCGCTTCTGGCCCAGCACTTCCTGAAAATCTTTGCGGAGAGAAACCGCAAGGCGCTCAAGGGATTCACTCCGCGGGCCATGGATCGCCTGCTTCGTTATCCCTGGCCGGGAAACGTCCGCGAGTTGATGAACACGGTAGAGCGGGGTGTCGTACTGACCCGTGCGGATATTCTCGACGAGGAGGACGTGGCGCCCGTGCTCGAGATGGAGATTCAGAGGGCACCGGGCGGACAGGCCGTTGAAGCATTGGCGGAGGCTGATACCTCCCTCGAAGCCGTGGAGAAGGCCACGATTCTCAAGACCCTCGAGGAGGCAGGCGGCAACAAGAGCGAGGCGGCGCGCCGCCTCGGCATCACCCGCCGGACTCTGCACCTGAAGCTGAAAAGATACGGGTTGATGTAGCGGCCCGCCCCGATCGGGTCGAGGACCGGCATTGACATTCCCGTTGTTGCATCGGTATAATACGTTACATTTTTAGCTGCCTTGGCCGCTCCAAGCCGCTTCCGTCAGACTGTACCGCGGCACTTCCTTTTTTCAGCCACCATTTCGTTAATCGGTTTTCCCTCTCGTTTCCACTGCCGCCAGGATGGTTCATCAGGCCGCGTTTCCCGGTTCACTCCCCGATTCACATCGATCCACCGGAAAGGAGGATGTTATGCGAAGGACAATCATTGTCTTGCTGGCGTTGACTGCCGCTACGTTGATCGGCGCCTGCTGCGTGCCCGGACCCGTGACGAGCCTTCCCGTCGCGCTGCATCCCCAGGAGACGGGCATGTGGTGCTGGGCGGCCAGCGGCCAGATGGTGATGCACTACCTGGGAAACAATGTGGCCCAGTGCACCCAGGCCAACAACCGCTTCAGCAGGACGGACTGTTGCAACATCGACCTCTGTCCGCCACCCACGGAGCCTGCCCCTGCCTGGCCGAACCCCTGCAATTGTGTCTGCGGCGGGTGGCCGGAGTTCGACAAGTACGGATTCACCTTTGACAGGACGAGCAACGCACCGCTCAGCTGGGGCGATCTCAAGGAACAGCTCTCCGACGACTCCTATTGCAAGAGGAAACCTTTCGCATTCTCATGGCACTGGCCCGGGGGCGGCGGCCACATGATGGTTGTCAAGGGCTACGTGGAGCTTGCGGTCGGGAGGTTCGTCGTGATGCTCGACCCCTGGTCTCCCTGCGTGGGGGATGAGCGGATCATCACCTACGACTACTATGTCGAGAGTGCGGGGCACCACACTCACTGGGACGATTACTACAATGTCACAAGGAGGTAGAGACCATGAGAAGCATGCTTGCCATGATATTTGCCGTGTTGCTGTTGACCGCGACGGCGATTGCCCAGCCACCGCCGGGGCAGCTCGAGCGAGGGGCTTCCGAGTCGCTGGTCGCCTTCAAGGCCCTTGTGACAGCAAAACAGAATTATAAGGAGATGGGCTTCGAGTCCATGGCCGAGCTGGACCGGATGTCTCCGGGGATCCCGATGCAGGTCTTCATGGTGCCCCTCGATCGGCTGCAGGGCTATCAAGGCGGGATGGCGCCCGAACCCCTGCTCGTCGACACGAAACATGCCCTCTATCCCATCCTCGTCGATGCGCAGGCGCGCTCGTCCATCATGATGAGCGAGGTTCAGGGAAGCTGGAAGGCGGTATCGTTCGGGAGCCCCAGGATGATCCGCATGCTCTCTGCGGCAAGGGGCAATGTCGCCTCCGGTGCCGGCGTCCCTCTCTCATCCATCTTCCTGATCGAGGTCCCGGCACTCAACCTTTATCTGCTCGGCTACCAGGTTGCAGGAGTGACCAGGGCTGCGGGGGTGAAGGAAGACGGGAGCACAACGCCTATCCGGCCGCTGTCCGCGGTGTTTGCGGATCTCGTTCCCTATACCAAGGCCCATGACGGCCTGCCGCGCTGAGGCATCAAGGTGCGGGGCTGCGGGCGAATCCCTGCCTGCAGTCGATGAAGCAACGAGGCCCCGTCCGCATCCGGACGGGGCCTCTGTTTTGATTAAGCTTGTCTGTGTTTCTTCCCCTATACCCTATTCCCCATACCCGGTACCCTTCTTCATGCCTTGCTGACTTTGCAGGGAAGTCCCTTTAAGTTCGGTGTCCCGTACTCTTTCCCGAGCTTGCCGACCGACGTGAGCATGTTGAAGTTCGACGTCTGCCAGTCGTACTGGGTCTCCGGCGAGCCCTCGGGGAACCACCAGCCGTGGGCGGCGCACAAAACGCGGGGATCGAGCGCGTCGGTGAAATAGGCCACCTGGGTGATCTTCCCGTAGGGGGTCTCGATGAGGACCTTGTCGCCCTCGCCGATGCCGAACCTGCCTGCCGTATCCGGATGGATCTCCAGCCTCGGGTCGGGGTTGAGCTTCCGCAGTTTCTCGATCCAGCGGTACGAAGAATGAAGGAAGTAGCGGCTCTTGGCGCTCGTGAGGACGAGCGGGTATGCCGCGTCCTCCGTCTCGGGCAGGCCCTTGTAAACGGGAAGCGGCGAGAGCTTGAACTTCTCGGCCGTGCTGAGGCGCAGCTCGACCTTGGTCGTCGGTGTCGAGAAGCCCTTCTCCTCGTATTTCTTGAACCGCTCGGGCCCCTTCAGGTAGCCTTTTTCGCAGAACTGGGCATAGGTGAGGCCCGCGGGCTTCACCACATCCTCGGCGAACTCGTCGAAGTTCTCTTTCCAGAGCTCCTTCGGCGTCATGAGCTTGCCCAGCTCGTTCATGATCTTGATGTCGGGCCAGCACTCATCGGGCGGTTCCACCACCTTGGGCCGGGCCAGGATGTAGCCGTGGCCGATCCCGATGTGGCCGATGTCGTTGAACTCGAACTGGGTTGCGGCGGGCAACACCACGTCGGCCATGGCCGCCGTGGGTGTCATGAAAATATCGGCGACGGCGAGGAAGTCGAGCTTCATGAAAGCCTCGTAGGTCAGCCGGCTGTCGGCGTAGGAGAGCATCGGGTTGCAGCACATCATGTAGGCCCCGCGGATGGGGTAGGGGACGTCCTCGAGGATCGCCTTGCGGAAAAAGGCCGGTGCGTTCGTCATGAGGCGCGGGATGATGCCGTGGGAGTTTCCGATCATCTCTTTGCGCTTGTCGGGGATGAGATCGGCCCGGACCAGGGGCGCCAGGCCCAGCATCTTGGGGTCCCGGGGGTCGACGTTTCCGCCGGGGATATCGAGGTTCCCGGTGATCGCCATGAGGCAGATCAGGGCCCGCGTCGTCTCGAAGGTCTGCGTGTTGTGCTCGATGGGGTTTCCCCACTGGATCGCCGCGGGCTTTGCCGCAGCGTAGGCCCGGGCGGCCTGGCGGATCAAATCGGCCGGCACCCAGGTGATCTCGGAGACCTTCTCGGGGGTATAGGATTTTACATGGGCGGCCAGCTCGTCGAAGCCGTGGGCCCACTTCTCGACGAACTCCTTGTCATAGAGGCCTTCCCCGATGATGACGTTGAGAAACCCCAGGGCGAGCGCCGAGTCCGTGCCCGGCCGCAGCTGGAGCCAGTGTTTCGCCTTCTTGGCGAGATCGATCCGCCGCGGGTCGATGACGATGATCTCCGTGCCGTCCTTGATCTGCTTCATCAGCATGCTGCAGATCTCGCCTTCCTCGTTGGTGGAGGTGATGTTGCTCCCCCAGAGGACAACGAGTTTGCTCGCGTGGTGCAGGTCCGCCACGGGGTAGAATCCGCAGGTGTGGACGCCCGTGATTTCCCGGGGCGCGTGGCAGACGTCCTGCGAGGCGATGATGTTGGGAGAGCCGAACAGATTGGCCAGGCGGATCTGGATAAAGTGGTCGAGCCCCTTGGGCATGCCCACGCCGAAGGCGACGCCCTTGGCGCCGTACTGTTCCTTTACCTTCAGCAGACCCTCGGCCACCGTCTTCAGGGCCTCATCCCAGGGGATCCGTTTCCATTTGCCTTCGCCGCGGCCGTCCACGCGCTTCAGCGGGTAACGAAGCCTCTCCGGGTGGTTGAGCTTGTCCGCCGAGGCCAGCCCCTTGATGCAGGTGTAGCCCTTGCTGAGAAAGCCCGTCGGATCACCCTTGATCTTGACGATCTTGTTGTCCTGAACCCCCACCAGGAGCGTGCAGCCCCCGTGGTCCATACGTGCGCAGTGTGTCTTTACCCACCGGATGTCTTCTGCCATATAAACCCTCTCTCCCTTCGGTCTTCTCCTGCATGCAGCGTTGAGCCGCGGACGGAGGAACCATACATCATTTGAAAACAGGCTGCAAAACCTTATTTCTTGCCGGTCCGGCGAGACTTGAGGGGATAGCCGCCGAGTTCCACTATGTGGCACGGATTGTGCTAATGCATTTTTGTGTCACATTTATTGGGACGCTTCCTGATTGACAGCCATAACTCTCCCTGGAGGTAGATCGATGAAGAAAGTACTCATGATCACGTTCGCGGTTTGTTTTGTTTTCGGGCTTGCACTTGCCTCTGGCGCCGCAGCGTCCCAGAAGGATGCGAAGGCGCTCGTTGAGAAGGCCGCCGCCTTTGTGAAGGCCAACGGCAAGGATGCTACGCTCAAGGAGATCAATCTTGCCAAAGGCCAGTTCGACAAGGGCGAGCTTTACGTGTTTGCCTATGACATGAGCGGCAAAATCATCGCCCATCCGAAGAACCCGAAGCTCATCGGTAAGGATCTCCTCAATGTCCCCGATCCGGACGGCAAACTTTTCCGCAAGGAAATCGTCGACGTAGCCAAGACGAAAGGCACCGGCTGGGTGGACTACAGATACACGAACCCGGAGACCAAGAAGATCGAAGCAAAGACCACCTACGTCGTCAAGGTGGGTGATGTGATATTGTGCTGCGGCACCTACAAGTAAACGATACGGGACCGGCCGGGTATGATGTCCCGGCCGGTCCTTCTTTCTTCTTCCCGCAGAAATCGCGTTCTATGCCATAGCTGCGCGATCCGCCGTCCTGCCTGAAACCCTCATGCGGTCTTGCCTTTCTTTCCCGTCACATAACTTCGAAGGGCCCTCTGGAACGCCCGCGCCGCAAACAGCGCACAGTGGTGATC
>DCVI01000052.1 GCA_002327315.1 Syntrophaceae bacterium UBA2192
CTAACAGGAACATTTGTTCTTAAAACAGGGGCTCGAATTCCCGGGAGTATGTCGGGCCTTTACACGGGAGAGGATTCGCACGACCAGACGGTTAAAATGATATCACTAAAACAGGGCACTTTAAGAATTCAGATCAAAAAGCAAGCGCTCAAGGTGAAGCAGATACAGGGCGACAGCCTCCGGGTACACGGAAGAACCAAAGGCAAGAATGGGGTAAAACAAAATTAGACTTAACTAATTGACTTATTGCATGGAAACAGTGTCGGGCTCGCTATTCGCACCGGTCCATGTCAGCAACCAGGTTTCACCCCATTGTGCAGGATGATTTCACGGCTGCGGGTGGAGGGAAGGGGTCAATGGAGAGCGGAAACTGTAATACTTTTGCACCCTCACAGGAGGGCACAATGCACTATCGGCTGAACGTGTGCAGCGCCACGCCAGTGCTTGTTTGTGTGCTGGCACTCACACTCATAACCGCATTCTCCACCGTCGGGCTGACAAGTGTTCTTGCGATGACCGGTGCCGCTGCCGCCAGCCGCGAGGATAAAGCCCTGCCGACCCTTGATGGCAAGCCGCCGCTGGTCATCGGGCATCGAGGTGCGTCAGGCTATCTGCCCGAGCACACACTCGAGGCTTATCAGCTGGCGATCGATCAGGGCGCCGAGGTGATCGAGCCCGACTTTATTTCGACCAGGGACGGCGTGTTGATCGCACGCCATGACCCAAACCTCGCTACCAGCACCAACGTGGCCTCCCGGCGCGAGTTCGCTGACCGCAAGCGAGTGGATTGGCCGGTGGATGGCGAAAAGCAAACGGGCTGGTTTGCCCACGACTTTACCCTGGCGGAGATCAAGAAGCTGGGCACCGTGATCACAGATCCTGAGCGTCCTCAAGAGTACAACGGGGAATTCAAGGTCGCGACGATGCAGGAGATTTTCGATCTGGTCAAAACGCAGAGCGCGAAACTTGGCCGTACCGTTATCATCTACCCTGAGACCAAGAACCCGACCTATCACCGCGACCTTGGGCTCCCGCTGGAGGACAAGCTGATCGCCGCGCTCAATGCGGCGGGGTGGAACAGCCGGTCCGCGCCTGTGTTCGTGCAGAGCTTCGAGCCGAGCAGCCTGAAGGAGATGCGCAGCAAGGGGTTGAAGACGCGCATGGTGCAACTCATTGACGGCGATGACATCGACTTGAAGACCGGCAAGATCACCTATGCGATTCCCTTCGACCGTCCCTATGACTGGTGCAAGTCCGGCGATGACCGCCTGTTTGCCGACATGGTTACGCCATCGGGCCTGGCTGAAATCGGGACCTATGCCGACGGCATCGGCGTCTGGAAACCATATATCGTTCCACTGAAGGGCCGCATGGGCAGGGCTGGACAGCTCGTAGACGTCAATGGCGACGGCAAGGTGGATCTGCGCGACGCTACAACGAAGCCGCCGACAGCTCTGGTGGCCGAAGCTCACAAGCGGGGGTTATTCGTTCACGTATTTACGTTCCGCAATGAGGAGCGGCGCCTGGCTTCCAGCTATATGGGTGATCCGCAGGCCGAGTACCTGCAGTTCTTCGGGCTGGGCGTGGACGGCGTGTTCAGCGAGTTTCCGGACACGGCCGTGATGGCACGTGAGATCTATCTGCGCGAGGGTGGGCGCTGAGTCAGCCAACTCAAGCCGACCTGGTATAAAATGGGGTCAATCGTTACCCTTGACCGGGGGCGCACCCTAACCCCGCCTTGCAGGCGGGGTTAGGGTGCGCATTCATGTTTGGATCTTTCCCTGCCGGGAAGCCCCGCCCTGTGGGCGGGGAGCTTCAATATTCAGGGTAAACATCAGGGCCACTCTCAAATATCGCGATTCGCACCATGTCAAATGTCTTGTGTCCCGGGCAGAAGATAATCTGACCGTGGCTGTATTCTCCGACAATGCCATGCAGAAGATTGTTCACCCTGCCTCTTGTTTCAGAATCATACTGCTTGATTCTTCCCTGCACATCCTGATTCCCATGAGCCCCAAGACAAGATATTGGGGAAGGGCATGCTTATTGCCAACTATCTAAAGAATTGAGGGAAAAGACCGATTCATATCTTTGTAAACCATAACTGCGCTCATTCGTTTAAAAAGGTAGAAGGTTGGGTCAACAAAAGTCCCTGTCCGGGACTGTACAGGAGACATCCATTAAGAGGAGACGAGTATGAAACATTTTCTGTTCACCATGATGATCATCCTTTTTGCCGTCTCGGCGCAGGCAGCCGATGTCGGTGTCTCTGTCAGCGTCGGCCAACCCGGTTTTTATGGCCGCATTGACATCGGGAACTATCCCCAGCCGGAAGTCATTTATGCGCGACCCGTCGTGGTACACGCCGCTCCCGCCGGTGTCGTCTATCAGCCAGTCTACGTGCACATTCCTCCCGGTCACGAGAAGAACTGGAGCAAGCATTGCAGCAAATACAATGCTTGCGGCCGACCCGTCTATTTCGTGCGTGACAGATGGTACAATGAAACATATGTGCCTCAGTATCAGGCTCGCCACGGCAAGGGTCACGGCAATGATCAAGGCGAAAATCACGGCGGGAAGAATGACAAAGGACACGAGAAGAAGAACAAAAAGGACAAGCACGGGCACGATTAAGAGTGATCCGTTGAGGTCCTGGCCGGTGGGGATAGCGGTCTGGGCGTCGTAATTGCCGGGTGGATGCATTTTATTGCATAACCCGGCGCTTTTCTTTTGCAGCGTTTATATGGCTAGTCCTTAATGCCCTATTGCTGTGTTTGTGGCGCGATCTTGATTTCCACTCGCCTGTTTCTTTGACGCCCGGCTTCGGTGTCATTGGTTGCCACGGGCAGGGTTTCCCCATATCCAACCGCTTCAATACGGCTGTCGGCGATGCCTCGCTGAACCAGTAGATTTTTTACCGCCATGGCACGTCGATTCGAAAGGTCCATATTGTATGCATCGGTGCCTTTGCTGTCAGTATGTCCTTCCACTCTCACAAGGGTGTTGGGGTATTGATTCAAAACACCCGCGACCCGGTTTATCTCGGATTGAAGCCCCGGTCTCAGGACGGTGGAGTTGGTATCGAACGTGACGTCGCCTTTAAAAGTTACCGCCAGGAGGTTCCCTTCTCTCGAAACGGAAGCGGCTTCCGAACTCGCCACAGCCTTGCGTATGTCTCGCTCCTGATCGTCCATCATTTTGCCGACCCCGGCACCCCCGAGCCCGCCTACGGCCGCGCCGATCGCTGCGCCAATCAGGGTGCCTTTCGTATCGTGACTGATGACTTGTCCGACAATGGCTCCCGCTGCTGCGCCCCCCGCTGCCCCATATATGGCGCCTTTCTGGGTCTTCGTTTGAGTTTCAGGTGCCGCACAGCCGGCCAAAAGTACAAGACAGAGAAATACGGATACACTCACATTCTTCATTATTTTCTCCTTCGACTACGATTGTATTTGCCATTCTACGTTGACTCTTCTCATTTTGATATATATTTCAGCTGGCTCTTCCTGCGCCTTATATTTCTTCAGTATCTATTGTACTTGTACCTGACTTCTTTTGGGTAACGATCCCTTGGAAGATCTCTCCAAGGACCGCCACTTGGTTGCGAGTAGTACCATCGATCGTTATTGTGATAATAGTGATAGCCACTATAGGCGTAGTATGGGCCTGCCAGCTCCACAGTGTGCGGAAGGGGCGGACCTTGTTACTGCCGATGCTGAACATGTACAACGAGTTCAAGCTAACCATAGACGCAGCAACTGCCCGATCCGTTATATCGAATAACGATTGAAGCACCGCTTGGTTGACAGTCTTCGCTGTCTTTCAAATTCATTGACGAGAAAACAAAATACGAAGATAATTCGCACAATATTGGCTATGGCCGGCGCATTGATCACGCGATAACGTAATCAAGCGGAATGAAATTCGAGTGAGGAATACATGCCATGCAGCCGAAACTGCGTACCACGATCGCCTATATTGCCGGGCGGATCATCTCGGGCCTGGACACGTTATCCATCTATGATCATCTGCAATCCAAGTCTGTAAGTTTTGAGGCCTCGATAAGCCCAAGTTACGTTAAGATATTCAATAGCGACAGGGGGTGTTATACCGCCGGGCCCAGGGAAGCGAACATCCTCGATCTATACGATTTCGGCCATGGGCATCTCATCGATCTGCAAATCGATGGGCATGAGTTCAAGGGTTGGGATGACCTGACACCCTGTGCTTTTAGTGGCGAGGTGAACGGGGAGGACATCTCCTTTTATGACGGTTATGAGTCAAAAACATTTTATTTCAGTTTTAAACAGCCGTGATGACAGATCGGAAACGGGGGGCAGGCCTCGAAGTGTGAATTTTCGGAGAAACTCATGATTAAAATTCCTCACACCAAGGTGCCAGGAATTTAGAAACTTAAGGAAATGGGTTAGTTGTTATTATGCTCGCTTACCCCGCAGCAACGTTCGACAAGCTCACGTCAGGCGCTGCGGAAAATGCGCGTGCAATCGTTTTCAAGACCTGACCGCTCAGTCCGTGCAGCCCATTATCCCCTTGACTGCCCCTGTAATGAAGGGCATATTATTTCTAAACGTTCCCGTCCGAAACCCATCAATCCCACAAATCCCTCTTAACCTTCTGGAGTCCAGTATGTCGGGGTGTAACCGGAAGGCGCTGATGTGATTGGCCCCACTGGGATTCATGATCTCATTGGGGTCTTTGCTGTCGCCATCTCCTGAATCGCTCCCATGTATAAAAACCATCTGAATTTTCGCAAAGAGCAGGAAGCGGCTTTCATTTCGGGGAAGGCTAAAGCCGGACACGGCTGGTCAGAATTTCGCTCAGGTAAAAACATACTAAAAGCAAATCCCCTAAAGCCCGCTGAGAAACTGCAGAGGATCAACATTGCTCAAGAAGAAACGATCCGTCTTTTCCTCGTGAGAATGGTTGACGGTCACGTCGTGAAAAAGCATTTTCATAAAACGCGCGATGAAGTGGGGGGACAGCAAGAAGAGGAATCCCTTTTTCGGAAACAACGATTCAATGAAAGGAGGACAGAGTTATGAGAGGGAAATCGATTTTGATAGGGTTTGTTCTGCTCTTTATCGTGGCTGGGTGTGCTCCGAAGACTCACTTCGGTGTCCGCGACAAGGCGATGTGGACCCCTCCTGAATTCGACCAGACAGAGGCAGCCATTGCAAGTGCCGAGAGATCTGAAGGGGCAAAGTATTGCCCGGAAAAGATCGCCAAAGCCAAAGAGATGGGTAGGCAAGCGGCGGAGATTTACTGGATTTGCCGCACTGCTGAGGCTATGGCCCTTCTCGGCCAGGCCAGGGACCTGGCAAAAGAGGCCGAATCTTGTCGGCCTGCTGCAGTGGTAACTCCACCGCCTCCCCAGGCGCTGGCTCCGGCAGCCGCGGCACCAGCGGCCAGGCAGCCCATCAGCTTCCACGCAGTGAACTTTGATTTCGACAAATCGAACCTGAAGCCAGAGGCCAAGGTCGAGCTGGATCGGGCCGTGAAGATCATGCAGGATAACCCTGATGTGGTGCTCGAGCTCCAAGGCAACACCGACAATGTTGGGACCGACGCATATAACCAGGCGTTGGGAAAGAGAAGGGCCGATGCGGTGTTCAACTATATGAAGGCCAAGGGCATCAATCCCGACCGTCTCAAGGAGGTGAGCTACGGCGAGGGCAAGCCCGTCGCCACGAACACGACAGATGCGGGCCGGGCCCAGAACCGCCGTGTGGACCTGGTTATCGTCAAATAGCTTCTCCATGATCCGAGGGCATCTCCAATGTGATGGGGCTCCCCCCGATGGTTTCATTTCGGGGGGAGCCCCATTTCCACCCGATCACGTCGTAAAAGCAGGCAAGTTGAACAAGCCGATCGAAGGGGGCAGGTCTTGAAGTGTGAATTTCAGAGAAACTCATAATTAAGGACCTGACCGCTCAGCCTTCCACGCTTTGACTGATGTCTTACCCGGAAATGACCGTAGATAATCGAAATCTCCGGGTGACCGATATTCAGGGGGTCTCATCATGCCGAAGACAATCATTCAGGCGGCCATTCTTCCCGCCCCACCGGATCGGCTGTTTGACATGTATCTCGATCCCGTGGCGCATGCGGAATTCACGGGCACTCCCGTCGTTATCGGCAGCCAGCCGGGTGCTCCATTCAAGGCCTTTGACGGCGGGATCTCGGGCACGATCCTTCAGGTCGTCCCGAAGCGGCTCATCGTGCAGTCATGGCGGGCGGCGCACTGGGCGGACGAGGATATCGACTCGACGCTGATCCTCACGTTCTGGCCCGACGATGATGGTGGCCGCATCGAATTGGTCCACGTGAACGTGGCGGACGACGATTTTGCCGGCGTCAGCCAGGGCTGGCAGGATTACTACTGGGAGCCCTGGCGCGAGTACCTGGAGGAGTTGCAGAAATAAAGCGTGCCAGAAAGAAAAGGGGAAGCCACCCCCAGAGGATGGCCAGCGAACCCCTGGAATCGGATCTAAACCTTTTGACAAAGGAGGGAAGGATCATGACAGCGAAAAGACTCGTCGTTACGACATACACCGACGGTATCCTCGATCCCGGCGCGCCCATGCTCGGCCCGCTCAAAAACGGGGGCATCATAGAGGCCAACACCATGCCGGGATGCTGGGGCCCGATGATCACCCCGCAGCTTCGCGGCGGGCACGAGGTGACACAGCCTGTCTTTGTCGAGAACGCGGAAGCGGGCGACGCTGCGGTCATCCGGATCCGCGACATCAAGGTCGCTTCCATTGCCGCCGCATCCGGTGTTGACCGGATGATGGGCGATTATTTCAACGGGGATCCCTACGTGGCGAAGAAGTGTCCCCAGTGCGGCGCCATGCGTCCCGAGACGACCATCGAGGGGATCGGGCAGGAGGCGGTGCGCTGCATCAATTGCGGCACAACGCTCAAGCCCTTTCAATTTGAACACGGTTACACGGCGACGTTCGACAAGGCCGGCAAGGTCAGCATAACCGTCGACAGGAAAACGGCGGAACTCATCGCAAAAGATGCGAGAAACTACGCGAAGCTCTCGGAGAGCTGCCGGCAGCATCCGATTCTTCTCTTTGCGCCCCATGACATGCCGGGGGTGATTTCCCGCATGAGACCCTTCATGGGCCAGCTCGGGACGACCCCGTCCATCCCGATGCCCGATTCTCACAACGCCGGCGATTTCGGTGTCTTCCTCGTCGGGGCGCCCCACGAGTACGCGCTCACGTCCGAACAGCTCGAGCAACGAACGGACGGGCACATGGATATCGACGCCGCCAGGAAAGGCGCGATCGTCGTGGCGCCCGTGAAAGTTCCCGGTGCCGGCATCTACATGGGAGACATGCACGCACTCCAGGGCGACGGGGAAATCGCCGGGCACACGATCGATGTCGCCGGCATCGTCACCCTCCAGGTCAATCTCATCAAGGGCCGCACCCTCGAGGGTCCGGTGTTGTTCCCCCTGGCCGAAGACCTTCCGTATCTTGCGCGGCCCATCACAGCGGCTGAAAGGAAGCGGGCCCTGGCCCTGGCGAAAAAATGGGGGATCCGTCGCCTCGAAGAAACGGCTCCCATTTCAGTTGTCGGTACGGGAGCCGACCTCAACAAGGCAACCGAGTGCGGGCTGCAACGGGCGGCAAAGCTTCTCGACATGAGCGTCGGGGAAGTCAGAAACCGCGCTACGATCACGGGGGCCATTGAAATCGGCCGCCTTCCGGGAGTGGTCCAGGTCACCTTCCTGGCGCCTCTCGACAAGCTGAAGAGCGCAGGGCTGCTGCCCCTGGCCCGTGAACAGTACGGTAAAGGGTAAATTAAGGGGCTAGAGCAACGGGGTCGGACTTGCATATTGAGATTGGCACCTATCCAAGGTCAACGTTCAAGCTTGACTCCAGGGATTGCGTGTTGAGGAAGTAATGGTCGAATACGGGCTCCTGGCGTCCAAATCGTCAGAGATCTTGTCGGGCATCATCGGGCAGATGCAGGGCCTGTGGGATGCAATTCCGTTTGGGTCGCCCGTTGCGATTGGGGCGGGTATTGCTGCGGTGTTCTACCTCTTATTTCGAAAGCGGCGATGCGGGAAAAAGTATGCAATGGGATAGGAAATGTAACAGCCCAGGCTTCAGGAGTCATACTCTGCATGTACGAACATAGACGCGACCCCCTGCTGACTGCTGCAAAATTCAAGCGACGGCTCGTCCATCATGCCGGTATAGCCATGGGCATCGTCACCGGGTCTTTAGCGATGGGGGTCATCGGTTTTCACTTTCTGGCCGACCTGGCCTGGATTGACGCTTTGTTGAATGCAGCAATGCTTTTAGGTGGAATGGGCCCGGTAGGCGATTTGCAGGACTGGTCTGCCGCGGGGAAGATCTTCGCTTCCTTCTATGCCCTCTATTCCGGCATTATCTTCCTGATTGTCGCCGGTCTGCTGTTTGCCCCGGTATTCCACCGCTTTCTGCATCGCTTTCATCTGGAATTGACCGATAAAAAAACGAAAAGCTCTTGAGTGGAACCACACGATGATGCAAAGACCGTCCACACGGACCAGCCGATTTCTGGAGCGAGGACTCTCGATTCTGTACGAGGACCGGGATATTCTGGTGGTGGATAAGCCCTCCGGGCTCTTGACGATGGGAACGGAGCGAGAGAAAGCGCGCACCGCCTACTTTTCCCTGGCCGAGTATGTCCGCAAGGGGGCTGCCAAGTCCCGGGCCCGTATCTTCATCGTCCACCGCCTGGACAGGGAGACCTCGGGGGTCCTCGTCTTCGCGAAGACCGCCGGGGCAAAGGCCTGCTTGCAGCGCCGGTGGGACGAGACGAAGAAGCGCTATCTCGCCGTCGTGCATGGCCGGTGTGAGAAGCGCGCGGAGACCTTTACGAGCTATCTGGCCGAGAACAGCGCGCACGGCGTGTACTCCACCGTTGATCCCAGGAAGGGCAAAAGGGCGCAGACAGCGTATACCGTGCTCAAGGAGACGAAGGACTTTACCTTACTGGACGTGGAATTGCTGACGGGCAGGAAGCACCAGATCCGCGTCCATCTGGCGGATCGGGGCCACCCGGTGGTGGGCGATAAGAGGTATGGCAAAGCGGACGCGACGCACAGACGGCTGGCACTGCATGCCAGATCCCTTTCCTTCCGGCATCCCGTCAGCGGCGCGGCGCTCACGTTTGAAGCAGAGGCGCCCTCCTATTTCACAGAACTTGTCGGAAGTTTCGAGCACATGCTTGCTCAACAGATACCTGCAACGGACCCGGGCGCGCGCCGTTGAGGGATGGCGTTATGCACCCATATGAGTCCGATCAGCTCAAGTGATGGTGACGGATGAAGCGCTGCGACTGGGCCAATGGAGGCGCACTCGAGCAGTCCTATCATGATCATGAATGGGGTGTGGAAATCCACTATGACAGGATGCTGTTCGAGTTCCTTGTTCTGGAAGGCGCACAGGCGGGATTAAGCTGGTCTGCGATCCTCAGAAAGCGGGAAGGGTACAGAAGAGCTTTTGATAATTTCGACGTCCGGAAAGTCTCCAGATACTCTGAGAATACCGTATCCCGGCTGCTCACCAATCCTGAGATCATTAGAAACAGGCTCAAAATCAACGCGGCGATCACCAACGCCAGGGCATTTCTGCAGGTTCAAAAGGAGTTTGGAAGTTTTGACTGCTACGTCTGGCAATTCGTTCATGGAAAACCGATCCGGAATTCATGGAGAAAGATGGCGGATATTCCCTCCAGCACCCCGGAATCCGTTGCCATGAGCAAGGATCTGCGGAAAAGAGGGTTCAAGTTCGTCGGGCCGACAATTTGTTACGCCTTCATGCAGGCAGTAGGCATGGTCAATGATCATGTCGTAGACTGTTTCAGGTACAGGGAACTCAAGAACAAGAGGAAAGCATAACGAGTCGCTTCACCTGCTCGTCGAAAAAAATGGAAGCAAGAGCAATAAAATGTCATGATGAATACGGGCAAATAATAATCGGGAAATAAGGAGACACATGCAAAATAGAGAAGCAGGAGGCATACGAATGGAGTTACGAGACATGAGCAAGATGCGAGCAATCGGAAGGATGGTAATGTCAGGGATCCTGGCGGCGGGTATTTCAGTTCTTTTGGCGGGGAGTGTCCTTGCGCACTGTGACACCACCAGCGGACCGATCATCCCGGAAGCCAGGGCTGCCTTGAATAGTGGCGACGTGACCCCTGTTCTGAAGTGGGTCAAGAAGGAGAACGAAGCGGAGATCGGGGCGGCATTTGCAAAAGCCGTCGCGGTTCGAGCCAAGGGGCCGGAGGCGAGGGAACTGGCCGATCAGTACTTCCTCGAAACCCTCATTCGGCTCCACCGTGCAGGCGAAGATGCCCCGTACAGCGGCATCAAGGACGAACCGGTTGCACCGATCGTCGCGTTAGCCGACAAGTCCCTTGCAGACGGTTCCGCTGACGAGATGGTCAAGAGGATGAGCGACCATATGGCCAAGGGTGTCAAAGAAAAGTTCAATAAAGCGTTCGAAGCCAGGAAGTTGAAGGATAAGAGCGTCGAAGCGGGCCGTGAGTATGTGGAGGCCTACGTGGCCTATACGCATTATATCGAAGGGATCCACGCCGCCATCAAGTCCGCAGGCGGTCATCACCATGCCGGCGCTGCCGCGAGTTCTGCTCCCGCCGCCACGGAGCACAAAGAGCATAAGAAGTAACAAGCGAACCAACAGGCTGATGATCCCTGAAAGGACAAACAACGGGGTTAGACTTGGATATTGCGATTCGGACCAGAACCAATGGGTTCCCCCGGGGATCCTTTAAAGAAGGAGTGAGTTGTGGAGAAAAAAGCCTTTCAGGATTACTACCCCGATGAATTTGCGCATTGTTACGGTTGCGGGCGGCTCAATGACGAGGGGCTGCACATCAAGAGCTACTGGGACGGCGAGGAGAGCGTCTGTCATTATACGCCCAAGCCGTATTATACGGGGGGTGTTCCCGGATATGCCTACGGCGGTATCATCGCCTCCCTGATCGATTGTCATGGAGCCGCTACGGCTTCGGCAGCGAAATTACGGGAGGAGGGGGTTGCCCTGGGGGAGAAACCTCTTCCACGCTTTGTCGCGGCATCCCTGAAAGTGGATTATCTGAAGCCGACGCCGCTGGGAACGACCCTCGAGTTGAGGGGAAGGATCCTGGAGATCAAGGGCCGTAAAGTCACGGTGAGCGTGACATTGTCCGCGGAAGGCGTTGTCTGCGCAAAAGGCGGGGAAATCCTGATACAGATTCCGGATAAATGAGAGAAAAGCGGAAAACACCGGGCTCAGCCTGAAATATTGAGATTCGTGCCCTGTTTCCGGATGCTCAGAGCACCCAGGGCAGGACGGTCAGGACCACCCCCACGAGCACCATGATATAGACGCTGGAGACGAAATAAGGAAAGATGCAGAGAACGATTCCGGCGAGCAAAGGAAGAGCCGCCTGCTGCTTTTTGCCATAGACAAAATAACCCATGCCGATAGATCCAAAGAGGATCGAGAAAATCAGTGTGGTCCCGAAATCCATGGACGCGCTCCTGCAGGCGTGTTGTGGATGCTCCCGTAACTAATATCGGTTTTTTCTTCCACAAGCTGAAGCTCCGATGAAGCCAGGCCCCCCGGTATGGCAAGGGGCCGAATCTCGACAAGTGGCAATACGGATTGGATAAAGAAGGCATTTTGATGTACCTGTCGGAAATCTGCACCACTTTGTAAATACAAATAGCCATATAATAGTATTGCATTCATATTGCACTTCGGATAATCTCTCTTCATGGAAAAGCCGACATTCGACTGGGACGAGAAAAAAGACGTAGAGAATCAGTGCAAGCACGGCGTCTCCTTTTCTCTGGCCCAGCGTGCTTTTCTCGACCCATCGCGCGTGATCGTAGAGGATGTCAGCCACAGCAGTGACGAAGACCGCTTCTATTGTATAGGCAAGGTCAACGAAGGAATCGTCACGGTACGCTTTACATACAGGGGTGACGTCATTCGGATCATCGGCGCGGGACACTGGAGAAAGGGGAAACGAATTTATGAAAAAGAAAATAGAATACACCGATGAACCGATGGGGGAAACGAGGGTCGTCAAAGACTTTCTTCCGCCACCGGAGAAGCTGGTATTGAAGGAAAGCAACGTGAAGATCACGATCTCGTTGAGCAAGGCCAGCGTCGATTTTTTCAAGAAAGAAGCGAAGAAGCACCATACCTCTTACCAGAAGATGATCCGAAGGGTCATTGATGTCTATACGGAAAAATACAAGAAAACGGCTTGAAATCCGCGCTTCAACATGACCCGCAGGAAGACGACAGTAAAACAGCTTTTATCTGAAAGGTGAGCAGACATGAAAAAGTCACTGGGCGCCAAGACGATCCTGTACCCCATGCCCGTGCTGATCGTGGGGACCTATGATGCCGCGGGAAAACCGAATGCCATGACGGCCGCCTGGGGCGGCATCTGCTGCTCGAGCCCCTCCTGTGTGGCCGTTTCGCTGCGAAAGGCGACGTACACCCATGGGAATATCGTTCAGCAGGGCGGCTTTACGATCAACATCCCCTCCGAGGACTTTGCCGTCCAGGCCGACTACTTCGGCATGGTTTCGGGCAAGAAGGCGGACAAGTTTGCCGAGACCGGTCTGACGCCAATCCGCAGCACCCTGGTCAATGCGCCTTACATCAAGGAGTTCCCCCTCGTCCTGGAATGCAAGCTGGTTCATCAGATCGAGCTGGGACTGCACACGCAATTTGTCGGCGAGATCCTGGACGTCAAGGCCGATGAGGATGTCCTGGACGACAACGGTGCGCTGGACGTGGAGGAGCTGAAACCCTTTTTCTTTGCCCCCGAGGCCGGTGCCTATTACGGCACGGGCAGGCGGCTGGGCGATGCCTTTTCGATCGGGCAGGCCGTGAAAAAGAAGGGCAAGTAACGGGGAGCTGCGGGTTCAGGTCTTGAACGGATAGGAGACGGCATGAAAAAGGTCATCCGTATTGCCCTGTTGTCGGCGCTGCTGCTTCTGGCATGCACGCCCGAGGAGGTCGGCGTCCAGGTTGACACGGTCAAAGGGAAACTCGATAAAATATCGAATATCCCTGAAATGACGCGGCAGGATTTCAATGTGATGCGGTTCATCGGAGGCGCAAAATCCCTGCGCGAGCTCGAGCCCCAGCTGTTTATGAAAAACCGGTGGGAGCTGCTCACCGAGGCCGGGGAGAGGCCGCGAACCATCGTCAACGAGAAGGATGCTGACGAGATTATCGGTATTTTGTCCTACCAGGTAGTCGTGTCGGACAGCAACGTCGGTATCGTCACGGCCATCAACAAGGACAGTCTTCATGACGACAGAATCGGAAAGATCATTGTTTACAGGACCTATGTCAAGTCGGACGGTCTCTATGGAATCCAGGTGTTTGCCACCGTAAACCATCCCGGCAAGGCGCTCATGTCGTACATCAATTGCCGCGAGGTTGCCCTGAAAGAGAATACCGTTGAGATGGTCAATGAAAATATCGCCCTGGATGAGGCCCTGACCAAGCACAGACGATGGATCACGCAGAAAGCGGAAGGCGGAAAAATATCGTCCCCCACACAGTCTTCACCTCCGAATAAATTATCGGATGATGAATTGCGGAAATTACCCCCATTGATGAGACTGGGCAGATAGGATCACCCCCGCGGGGTCAAGGGCCGGCAGGAAACAGGCAAAGATGAAAACGAAAATCGCAACCCTGCAGGAAGCGGCCGGGACCGTGAAGGACGGCATGCTCCTGGGCATGACGACGAGCATCCTCGAGAACGCCCCGATGGCCTTTCTGCGGGAGATCATCCGCCGGGGCGTGAAGGGGCTCAGGGTGGCGACCCTCACCGGCGGCGGTCTCAATGCGGACCTGCTCATCGGCGCCGGCATCGTCGGAGAATACGAGACCTGCTACTGCTCCCTGGGCGATCTGGGCCCGGCGCCGAATTTCCAGCGTGCTATCCGCCTGCGAAGGCTGAAGATGAAGGACAACACCTGAGGGGTCATGTATTCCATGGTCCAGGCTGGATCCATGGGCGCTCCCTTCGTGGCGGTGCGGGGTCTTTTGGGCGGGGATCTCCTGAAGCACCGCCCGGATCTCCGTGTGGTCATGAATCCGTTTCAGGAGCGCGATGCCGTTGTCGTGGCCCCGCCGATCCGCCCCGATGTCGCCGTCTTTCATGCGGCCCGGGCGGACCGCCTCGGCAATGCCATTACCCTGGGCGAGAGGCGGGACGATCTGATGCTGGCCCGCGCCGCGCGCCGGGTCGTGGTCACGGCCGAAGAGATTGTCGAAAAGGAGTTGAAGCCCGGCGCCGCGGGGACCTTCCTTCCGGCCATCGACGTGGACCAGGTCGTCTGCGTTCCCGGGGGAGCCCACCCTGCTGGCTGCACAAAGCGATATGGCTGCGACCGGATTCACCTGGGGGAATATCTCGAAGCGGCAAAAGACGGGAGCACCTTCAAGGCCTATCTGGAGAAATACGTCTTCGGGCCCCGGGATCACCGGGCATATCTGTCCCGGGTCGGCTTTCGCCCGCGGAAGAAAAGAGGGCAGGACGCATGGCGCAACCCTATACCCCCGAAGAGTTGATGGCCGTCGTGATCTCCCGCGAGGTGAGAGACGGGGAGACGATCGGGATCGGGGCGGCTTCGCCCGTTCCGGCGGCGGGCTGCATCCTGGCCGGGCAACTCCATGCGCCCCGGGCGAGCATCATCATCCTGGGCAGCGAAGAGTATTACCCGTTTCCCGCCGGGAGCAGCGAGCTTCACTTCATGGCCCAGAAAGGGGAGCTGGATCTTTTCTTCCTGAGCGGCATCCAGATCGACCGGGCGGGCAACATCAATCTTCATGTCCTGGGAACCTATGAGGACCCCAGGGTGAGGTTGCCGGGGGCCTACGGCTCGGCCATGCTCTACCACATGGCCCGCCGCGTCATCCTCTATCGCACGGAGCACACGAAGCGCACGTTTGTAGAGAAGGTGGATTTTGTGACGGCCGCAGGCGTCCTGCCGGAGAGTGCAAGCCGGGAAGGCGGCCCGTCGCTCGTCGTGACGCCCAGGGCGATGCTTGCCTGGGACCGGGAGAGGCGCGAGTGGACCCTTGCCGCCGTTCACCCGGGTTCCACCGCGATCGACGTCGAGGAGAATACGGGATTTCCCCTGCGCGTCCAGCAACCGGTCTCCATGACGCCCCTGCCAACGCGGCAGGAGCTGCGCCTCTTGAGAACGCGGGTCAGGGACAAGCTGAGAAAAATTTATCCCGGGTTCGTTGAAAGGAAGATCATGCCGGCGTGATGAAGGTGGCACAAAGCTCTTGCATTTCAAATACGGATCGCTCCACCGGGGCAAAGGAGGAGAGAGATGGCGATTAGGACGAAAGAGCAGTACTACGAAAGTGTCCGCAGGCAGGCTCCCGAGTTGTACTCCTTCGGCGAGCGGTTGGGCGACATCGGCGCCCATCCCTGTTTCAAGCCGCCGCTGGACGCCATCGGGCTTGTCTACGAGCTTTCTTCCCAGCAGGACTATGAAAACCTTCTCACCGCCCAGTCCCCCTTCACGGGGGGCAAGGTCAGCCGCTTCGTACACATCCTCTCCGACCGGGAAGACCTGGCGAGGCGCTTCCGGGCATCGCGGTACCTGGTGCACAAGCACGGTGCCTGCATCGGGGCGAGGTGCGTGAGCACCGGCGCGCTGAACTCCACCTATGCCGCCACGTTCGACATGGACCGCAAGCTGGGCACAAACTACCATGCACGGTTCGTTTCCTTCCTGAAGCAGGTTCAGGAAAACGACCTGGCCGTTGCAGGCGCCATGATGGACGTCAAGGGGGACCGCAGCAAATCTCCCGGGGGCCAGCTGGAGCCCGATTCGTATCTGCGCATCGTGGAGAGGCGAAATGACGGGATCGTCGTGAGGGGCGCCAAGGCGAGCATCTCCGGGGCCGTCATCGCCAACGAGATCGTCGTTCTTCCCTGCACGGCCCTCAAGCCCGAGGAAAAAGACTATGCCGTCTGCTTTGCCGTCCGGAGCGATGCCCCGGGCATCATCCACGTGGCGGAGGCGCCGGGGCCGAATGCGAGGCGCTTTGTGGGCGAGGAGATGGACTACGGCAACGCCCGGTATGGCGCCCACGGATCCACGCACGTGATCTTCGACAACGTGTTCATTCCCTGGGACCGCGTGTTCATGTGCGGGGAGAGCGAGTTTGCCGGGGCGCTGGTCAACTATTTCGCCCTGCTCCAGAGGCTGTTCAGCACGGCCTGCAAGATCGGCCACCGGGATCTCCTGATGGGAGCGGCGGCGGTCATTGCCGACTACAACGGGGTGGGTCTGACGCGGCAGATCCGGGAAAAGCTCACGGAGCTCTACTTCCAGAGCGAGCTGTCCACGGGCTGCGCCCTGGCGTCCATCTACCAGGCACAGAAGAGCCCCTCCGGCGTCTTTCTGCCGGATTCCCTCTACATCAACATCGCCAAGCTCCAGGGGGTGAGTGCCATCTGGGACGGCAACTACATCACCTCCGACATCGCCGGCGGGCTCGTCTGCACCTCGCCGACGGCAAAGGATTTCAAAAACGAGAAGATCGGGAAGCTGCTGGACAAATATCTCCGGGGACGGGCGGACATCCCGACGGAATACCGCATCCGGATGATGAGGCTCATCGAATACCTGACGGGGCAGAGTTCGGTGATTCCCGTCGAGTCGACCCACGGGGCGGGCTCGCCCCAGGCTCAGCGGATGGCGATCCAGCAGGCCCTGATGGGGGTGCTGGATCAGTACAAGAAGGATGCCCGCATCATGGCGGGGATCGAGGCGTAATCGGGGCACAGATGGAGGCAGGCTCATGCAGATGACGGATATACCCTTCGGGACGACGGACTGGTCGTCCGTGGAGGTCACGGAACACAAGGGCGAGACGGGGATTGCCTACTGGCGCACCCGGAACTTCGGCGGCATCCGCGTGCGCAGGGTCGATTACTCGCCGGGCTATCTCGCCGATCACTGGTGCAGCAAGGGGCACATTCTCTTTTGCCTGGAGGGCGAGCTGCACACGGAACTGGCCGACGGCCGCAGGTACGTCCTCAAACCCGGCATGAGCTACCAGGTGGCGGACAACGCGGAGCCGCACCGCTCGTTCACCAGCAAAGGCGCCAAGCTGTTTATTGTCGATTGAGCGAACTTGTTACAGAAGCAAGATAATACTGCGATGATGTCATTCCCACGAAGGCGGGAATCCAGATGGCAGGAGAAAAGCCCATGAAGGCACTGCGATTCAGCAGTTTCGGGGATCTGGCAGGGCAGCTCCATGTTGAGGAAGTGCCCACGCCCGTTCCGGGGCCCGAGGATGTCCTCGTGAAGGTGCATGCCGCTTCGCTCAACCCCAGTGACTGGAAAAACGTGTTGGGTCAGTATAAGAAAACGGTGCTTCCGCGCACACCGGGGCAGGACTTTGCGGGGGTCGTCGTCGCAGGTGACAAGGAAATGATCGGGCAGGAGATCTGGGCAACCGGCGGCGATGTCGGATTCACGCGGGACGGAAGCCACGCCGAGTACGTGGTCATCCCGAAAAAGGCCGCACGACCCAAGCCGAAGAATTTGTCCTTCATTGAAGCCGCCTGCGTGGGAAGGACCTATCTCACGGCCTACGTCGGGTTGATGGAAAAAGCGCAGCTTCAAGATGGAGAAACGGTCCTGGTGACCGGCGCAAGCGGTGGCGTGGGAAGCTCCGTCGCCAAGCTCGCGAAAACGAAATCGGCCCGTGTCATCGGGGTGGATCTCCAGGCTCCCGATCCGGAAACGGCGCGCAGGCTGGGGATCGATCTGGCCCTCGGCAGCCGGACCGATGATATCCCGGCCCGCGTGAAGCAGTTCACGCAGGGAAGGGGCGTGAACGTGGCCTTTGACTGCGTCGGCGGCCCGCTGTTCGAGGTGTCGCTCAATACCCTGGCGCCCGGGGGCCGGCAGGTGAACATCGTCTCAGTCGGGGAGAGAAGGGTGAGTTTCGACCTGGTAGATTTCTTTTTCCGGCGCCTCTCGCTGTTCGGCCTGAGCACGCTCTCCTTCGATTCGGTTGCATCCGCCGACATCCTGGACAAGCTGCGGCCCGTCTTTGAACAGGGAAAGTTGACTGCGCCCGACATCGCGAGGACGTGCTCCATCGATGAGGCCGTCGAGGCCTATCGGGAGGGGGCCGGCGGCGCCGCCCGGGGAAAGATCGTGATTGTATTCCCTCACTGATTTGAACGGGGGCAGCTCTCGCAGGAATCTGCCTGTCTTACAATGTTTGGAGATGCTTGCCGAATGAGTACGCAGATTCGCGTCGATGTCTTCAGAATGATTGTCGAGCAGACGACAGACGCAATCATGTTTGCCGATCGGGAAGGGCTCATCCGGATATGGAACCAGGGCGCAGAATCCGTTTTCGGATTTCCTGCTGGAGAGGTGCTGGGGAAAAGTCTGGACGTTATCATTCCGGAGGAGCTGCGCAAGAAGCACTGGGAGGGTTACGGCAAGGCCATCGAAACCGGCAGGACAAGACTGGGCAGCCGGGTGCTGACTACCCGCTCCTGTCACAAGGATGGAAGCCGGCTTTATGTCGACTTGAGTTTCGCGGTCATCGTGGATGACTCGGGCCATGCCGAGGGAGCGCTGGCGATTGCACGGAATGTGACGGAGCGATACCTGGCCGACAAGACGCTTAGAAAGCATGCCGCCGAGCTGGAAAACAGGATAAAACCGAAACCGTAGGCAAAGGAAGAGTGGAAAGTGGCTTCGTCAGCCGATCTTCTTCACAAGTTCAGCCAGGAGAAGTCGGGCTGACGAAACACACACCATAACCGGCTGAAAAAATTTTCGAAAGGAATCGGGACAATGGGGGTTAAAGGCGAGAAGGAGCCATCGGGGCTTTACATCCTGAGAATTTCCGGCGTGTTCACGAACCAGGATCGGAAAGAAATGGAAGCGGCCGGCCGAGCTGAGATCGACCGCAGATCGAAAATCAAGATCCTGATTCTCGCCGATGGGTTCGCAGGCTGGGGCAAGGAGGGCGATTGGGGGGATATCCGGTTCATGCTCGAGTACGACCCCTACATGGAGAAGATAGCCGTCGTCGCCGATGAAAAATGGCGGGATCCGTTCCTCATGTACCTGGCGGCGGGCCACCGGAAGGCGGCCGTCGAATTCTTTCCATCGGGCGAGGAGAGCAAGGCCCGAACTTGGCTGGGCTAGAATAAAGAGGCATGTGCCGGACAAAGACAGGGGATTGAAATTTCTCGATTAGCCGGTTCCTGCAAGGGGGCAGGGCCGGCTCCAGTCATCATACTATTCCATCGAAATCATTGAGACTCGCCAAGCACAGACGATGTCATCATGGAGTACACGATCCGAAAATGCATCCGCGAAGATGTCGGCGTTCTCGTGGAGACGATCCGCGGGGCCTTCCGGGATGTAGCCGAGCGCTTCGGCCTGACCGAACAGAACTGTCCCCGACACCCTTCCAACTGCAGGGCCGATTGGGTCGAGAAGGACATGGACCGGGGAGTGACATACTATGTTCTTGAGAGCGAGGGGCGCGTGGCGGGAAGCGTTGGCCTCGAATGGGTGAGGCCGGGCCTGTGCAACCTGGAGCGCCTGGCGGTGCTCCCGGGCGAGAGAAAGCGCGGCTTCGGCAGGGCCCTGGTTAACCATGTATTCTCGGAGGCCGGCAAGCTCGGCTGCGACACGATCCGCATCGGCGTCATCGCGGACCAGGCTGAACTGAAGGACTGGTACCGGGGATTCGGGTTTGTCGAGACGGATACGAGGGACTTCGCCCACCTGCCGTTCCGGGTGACGTTCATGAATTGCGAATTGCGATGAGGCTGCAGGAAAGAGACTCGGGCAGTCGAACCCGACTCACGGGTCCCTGTTAAGGGACCGGAGAGGTCCACGAAATCAACTAACGGGCTGCAGACGGGAGGTCACCTATGACGGTCGGCAGACTGATGATGGGCATCGCGCTGTCTCTTTTTCTGGCTGCCAGCGCCTTCGGCCAGCCATCCGGACAAACTCAAGCCAAGCCGAAGCCCAAGCCTGAGCCGGGGGCACGGCAGATGGACATCACCTTCAAACCCTGGACGGGCGACTTCGACCAGATGCTCAAGCGCCGCATGATCCGCGCTTTGGTGCCCTACAGCCGCTCCCTTTACTTCAACGACAAGGGGCGCGAACGCGGCATCACCGCCGACAACGTGCGCGACTTCGAGCACTGGCTCAACAAGAAATACGCGAAGAAGCTTCGCAAACGCCCGCTCACCGTCTATCTCATCCCTACAACCCGGGACAAGCTGCTCCCGGAGGTCGCCAAGGGAATTGGAGACATCGCCATTGGAAACCTGACGGTCACCGAGGAACGGCTGAAAACCGTGGATTTCGCCTTGCCGCCAGATCTGCCCGCCATGAAGGAGGTGGTCGTCACCGGGCCAGCGTCGCCGGCGATTGCCTCAACGGATGACCTCTCCGGCAAGACGGTTCACGTTCGCAAGGCGTCGAGCTACTACGAGAGCCTCGAAGCGCTCAACGGACGATTCAAAAAGGAAGGCAAGCCCGCCGCGAAACTGGTTCTCGTGCCCGACGCCCTGGAAGACGAGGACATGATGGAGATGCTCAGCGCCGGTCTTCTGGAGGTCATCGTTGTGGACGACTGGAAGGCAACGATGTGGGCGCAGATCCTGCCCAAGATCAAGGTGAACGAACAGGCTATCCTGCGGGATGCAGGAAAGTACGGCTGGGCGATCCGTAAAGGAAGCCCGAAACTGGAAGCGGAGATCCTCGACTTTTACAAGAGCTACATCAAGAAGCAGGGTGTTGCCGCATACCGTTTGAAGCAGTACATGTCGCGGATCAAGCACATCAGGAATCCCACCGAGATCGCGGAGTGGAAGCGCTTCGAGCAGATGCTCGTTCTTTTTCAGAAGTACGGGGAGCAGTACAACTTCGACCCGCTCATGCTTGCCGCGCAGGGCTACCAGGAGTCGCAGCTCAACCAGAAAGCGAGGAGTCACGGGGGCGCCATCGGGGTCATGCAGGTCACGCCGGCCATCGGCAGGGCTTTAAAGGTGGGCGACATCCGCATCGTCGAACCCAACATCCATGCCGGGACGAAGTACATGGACCAGCTCATGACAAAGTACTTCCCCGACGTCAACTTCACGGAAAACAACCGTACACTTTTTGCCTTCGCAAGCTACAACGCGGGTCCGG
Organism: Syntrophaceae bacterium UBA2192; assembly: GCA_002327315.1. GTDB lineage: Bacteria > Desulfobacterota > Syntrophia > Syntrophales > UBA2192 > UBA2192. Next base: position 21,296 of record DCVI01000052.1, read on the forward strand.
GAAATATTTCGAAGATGTGCAAGGAAGCCGAGAAACGCGGGCTCGAACCGGACACGTGGTTCAACAACGTGGAGATCGTGACGGCCCAGAAGATCGGTCTCGAGACCACGACGTACGTGCGCAACATCTACAAGTACTATGTCGCATACAGGCTCCAGCTCGACAGGATGGAGGCGACCAGGAAGGCCCGCGAGCAGGTGGCGCCGAGCGCCGCAGCCCAATAGGCATGGCGGCGACGACGGTTTCCGACTCATGCGCAAAAGGGAGGTGACGGGATGAGAAGCAGACTGACGGGAGCATCCGCTTCCGTGGAAATGATGCCGTCGCCCGTAAGCCTTCCCGGCAAAACAGGAGGCGAGGGCCCGAGGCCGGCTGGGCGATTATGGGGTAATGCCTGCCCCGGGCCCTCCGAAAGTCTAATGGGGATAACTGACGTGCAGGGTGCCGTAGAACCAGCCCATGAGTTCCTTCCCGCTTTCGTTGGTATACTCCACCAGCAGGACAAGGAGTCGATCGCTCCGATTCGTGGTGTATTTCTCCAGGACCGTGACCTGCTGGCCCGCGGGGACATCGGCGATCTTCAACGTCATATGCCTGTCGGCGAAGAGCGGACTGGTCTTCTTGACCAGCGCCTTGAAAGGTCGCGTGTCCTCGGCGGCTGCGCCCGTCGGGTGCGAAGCGTACAGGGGTTGAAAAACCTGCGCCTGCACAGGTTTGCTGAATGTCCATGCAAAAGCCAGGAGGCAAAACAGGACGAACAACATTTTGAGCACTTTCATCTTGCAACCCTCTCTTTTTTTACGAATTCGAAGACCCCTTGGATTGACCTTGTTCTTTCTGGTCTCCGGGATGAGCATCAGACGTGCCGCAGGGCCGGAGTTGACAAATCTACTTTTGTTCTCGATGGTTGGCTCGCCCTGAGACCGCCGGAGGGCCGTTACCGGATGGACCCGGATGAGTGCCACAATGGCACAGTGATTCCGATTCGCTTATTTCCCCCGCAGTTAAGAGGAGTGAATTGATTTGGGATAGTCCATTGAGATCGGTGTCACGAGGAGGCCAGCCATGAGCATTCGTGTCAACCCAAGCCGCACGCTGTGTGTCACCGCCATCGCCATGCTCGTATTAGCGGTTTTGCACGACCCCTGCTTCGCCCAGGCGGGCAAGGGATCCCGGGCCGCGACTCCTGCCGGCCCGGGGATGCAGAAGGTCGTCACGCAGCAGGCCTCTTTCGTTCTCTACATCCCCAAGGGATGGAAAGCCCAGGAGTCAGCGGACGGGCAGGCCTTCCAGGTCACCGCCTCGGACCCCTCGGGGCGCTCCTCCGTTTTCCTCTCCACCGGGGCTGCCTCGCAGGGCGAAAACGTGACGGCCCTGGCGAAGCGCGAAGCGGCCAAACTCGGACGCGCGGCCCGGGACCTGGAAATCCGAAGCGCCTTCGCGTCCCGTGACGGGTCGTCGCTCACATTCGACGGGACCTATTCGCCCCCGAAGCGGGGGAAGACAGAGTTCCGCTCGTGGGTATCCCTGCAGGGGGGCCAATCCACCTGTGCCCGCATCGAGGCGCCGGCAGGGCAGCTCAATGCCGTGAGGCCCGCGCTCCTTACCGTTCTGTCGAATATCCGCGTCATGAAGGGCGCCGTTGCCCCCAGGCTGCGGCAGCCCCCGTCCGGGTGCAGCTGGTTCCCTACCGCCTGAGGGACGGCTCCGCCTCTTTCTCGATGCCCCAGGGCTGGCAGTGCCAGGACCACGGCAAGGGGATCTTTGTCGCAGGGGACCCCGGCGGCTACTCGTTCATCTCGGGAAACGTTACCCTGCTCACCCCGCAAATGAGGGTAAACCAGCCCGGTATCCTCGTCTCGCCGTACCTCGCCCCCGGCCAGGCCTGGCAGTTCATCACGGCCGGCTACGGGCTGGCCTCGAACATGCGCTTCGAGAAGGTGATCCCGCGGGCCGACATGGCCCGGCAGATGGGACAGGCCTACACGGCGGGGCCCGTCACCGTCGAGGAGCTCATCTACACCTTCACCAGCAAGGAGGGGCAGCCCTGCAGGGGCTACACCTTCGGGATCTCCTTCGGCTCACGCCTCGGGACCAACTGGAGCTTTCGGCACCTGACCGTGACGGCACCGGCGGAGCGCTTCGGCGCCTGGGCCGGCAATTTCGCCTCCATGCTCGCATCCTACAAGATCAACGACCGCTGGGCTCAGGAATACGTCGCCCAGGGGGCCCGCAGGCTTCGCGAGATGCAGCAGCAGACCTCGGCCATGGTGACCCGCAACGCCCAGGAGATCCGCCAGACGATGCAGGCCGCCTACGACGAGAGGCAGAAAAGCATGGACTACATCGACTACCAGCGCACAAGCTATATCCGGGGCCAGCAGGACTGGATCTCCTCCATGGAAGGGGGCGCCGTCTACCGGAGCGACAGCTGGGGCACGAAGAACACCGCCACGGGCGAGTACCGGGAAGGCAAGCCCTACGACTACGTCCACTTCGAGGGGAAGAACCCCAGGCACAACGAACAGATGCAGCCCGTAGACTCCCGGGCCCTCTGGGAGCGCCACATCCGGTAGGACCGCGGAGAGGGTGCGAAGCGGGGCTTGACCGGGGCGCTTCTTGTGGTAAAAAGGGGTGTCGACCGAAGTCGCTCAACAGGTAGGCAGGAAAGTCCATGGCGCAGGGAGATGCGAAAATGAAGAAGACAAGCCCGCCCGACCCCGCATTCGAGTCCCGCATCCGCTCAAGCTTTGCCCGGCAGGGGCTCATGAAGACGATCGGCGCGCACCTGGTGAAGGTTGCGCCCGGGGAGGTTGCAATCGAGCTTCCAACCAGCAAGGCCTTCACCCAGCAGCATGGGTTCATCCATGCGGGAATCCTGAGCACCATCGCGGACAATGCCTGCGGGTATGCCGCCTACACCCTGATGCCGGCGAACTCGGAGGTGCTGGGGGTGGAAAACAAGATCAATTTCCTGGCGCCGGGAAAGGGGGAGCGGTTCGTTGCGATCGGAAAGGTGATCAAGGTGGGCCGAACGCTGGCGGTCTGCTCGGGGGAGGTTTGGGCATACAACAACGGGGAGAAGACGCTCGTTGCCGTCATGCAGTCGACGCTGATGGCGCAGAGAAAGTAAAACCATTCGATCCGGAAAAGCAGCAGGCACGGGAACATTGCGATGCTGACCCGAAACGATATCATCGAAAAAGCGTTTGAACTCGGCTTCGAGGACGCGGGTTCTACGACGGCGGAGCCCTTCGATGCTCAACTCGAGTACCTTCGGAATCACCAGGAGGAATATGGCTGGACGGAGAAGGTGGGGCTCGGTCTGATGGCCGGGACGGACCCGAAGACCGTCATGCCCGCGGCAAAGTCCATCATTGTGCTCATGGAAGGCTATTTCCGGGAGGCCTTCCCCTCGACGCTCGAAGCCCACTTCGGCCGCTGCTACCTCGACGATGACCGGGTGACGAAGGACGGCCTGGCGGTTCGAATCAAGGCCTTCCGCAGCTTCCTCCGCGAAAACGGGATCGACTCCAAGGTGCCCTTCAATCTCCCCCACCGGGCGGCTGCGCTGCGGGCAGGCATGGGGTCCCTCGGCAAGAACGCCCTGCTCTATTCAGGCAGGGCGGCACTCATGAGTTCCTGGGTGATTCCTCTCACCGTGGTGGTGGACCGCGAATTTGCCCCCGATTCACCCGCAGGCGGCCTGGGCTGCCCCGAATGGTGCCGGAACGTCTGCGTTGCCGCCTGCCCCACGCGGGCGCTCAAGGGAAACGGGGCGATCGATCCGCGCAAGTGCATCTCCTTCATGACTTATTTCGGCAAGGAGATCACGCCGAGGGAACTGCGTGAGCCCATGGGCCTGTATGTCTACGGGTGCGACCGCTGCCAGAACGTCTGCCCGCGCAACCTTTCCTGGCTATCGCGGGAGCGCCCGATGAACGCGCGCGTGGAGGCGAAGGCGAAGGACTTCGATCCAAGGGCCCTGCTGCACATGGACGGCGCCCGATTCAAAAGCCGGGTCTGGCCGCACATGTTCTACCTGTCCCCGAACAATCTCTGGAAATGGAAGATGAATGTAGCCCGCGCCATGGGGAACAGTCTCGACGACTTCTATGTGCCGGATCTCATCCGTGCCTACGACGAGAACGATGACGGCCGGCTCCGGGGCATGATCGCCTGGGCTCTGGGCCGTATCGGGGGCGGCAAGGCGAAGGGGGCGCTGGAGAGGCTTCTTGCCGGCAGCAATGGGGTTGTGCGGGAAGAGATCGAAGCCGCCCTGGGCAGCGTGTAGGGCAGTTACAGGTACTGCATGAGGGCCACGATCTCTTCGGCCTGCCTCGGGTTTGCCTGCTTGTAGAGCTGGAGGAGGATCTTGCTGATCTCTCTGGGGTTGAGCGGTTTCACCAGGTAGCCCTGCACCCCATAGTGGGCACAGACCGAGACATCATCCTTGTGGGAGGACAAAGACGAGATGATGATGGTGGTCGCAAGATCTTTCCGGGTCTCGCGGATCTGCTGCAGGACTTCCTGGCCGCTCACGACGGGCATCATGAGATCGAGCAGGATGATATCGGGCCGCCACTCCGCATAGATCTCGAGCGCAATTTTCCCATTTTCGGCAAACCGCTTGTCGAAGACTTTGCCGGAGATATAAGTGTCGTAGAACTTCCGGCTGAAACTGTTGTCTTCCGCGATCAGGAGTTTCAAATTGTCCATGGCAGAGCCCCGCGCTTTTTGGCAGTCATCATTGATTGAGCAAACATCATGCCATGTGGACGCGTGAAGGGAGGGCAAAAAGGCCGGTCAATAAATTCCCAACAATTTCATTTTTTCGTCTATAATGGATAAGCAATCTTTAACACTATCTTCATGAAGGAGGAGAAATATGAAAGGAAATCCCAAGCTGATCGCGACACTGAATGACCTTCTGGCCGACGAGCTGACGGCCATCAATCAGTACATGGTCCACTCCGAGATGGCCCACAACTGGGGCTACGAGAAGCTCCACCAGCACTTCGAGAAGCGGGCCATCGACGAGATGAAGCACGCCGAGACCCTCATCGGGCGCATCCTCTTTCTCGAGGGGACCCCCACCGTGAGCAAGTACAACAAGATGTCGATCGGGGCCGATGTGCCCAAGCAGCTGGCAGGCGACCGGGGGCTCGAGATGGGCGCCGTGAAGTCCTACAACGAAGCGATCATCCTCGCCGGAGAGGTGAAGGATTACGCCACCCGCGAAATCCTCGAGAAGATCCTCAAGGACGAAGATCGGCACATTGACCAGATCGAGGAGCTGCAGGATCAGATCCAGCAGATGTCGCTGCAGATCTTCCTCTCCATCCAGGTTTGATGATCCGGGAACCTCTGGAGTGACGAAGTTCAAAACCCCGCTTCCCGGTCAGAAGCGGGGTTTTTACATTGCACGCGCTTGCCTTTCTTCGATGGGAAGTGGTCGATCATGAAAAAATCGATGAAAGCCGCCCTGCTTTCCGGCCTGGTTTTCCCGGGGGTGGGACAGGTCTATCTGGGCCAGCGCCGGCGGGGCTGGGCATTTATCGTTTCGGTAATCCTGCTCTTTGTCACCGTTGTCATTCGCATCACCATGCATGCTTATCGGGAGATCGCAGCCGCTGCGGCGAATGGGGTTGCGATCGACATCACGGCCATTCAGAAGGCAGTTGCAGCCGGTTCGGATACCGTCACGACCGCCGGGCTCGCCCTCCTTGTTCTGATCTGGCTTGCAGCGATCATCGACGCCTGTATGGCCGGTGAGCGGCTTGAGAACACAGGTGTCGGACCAGGGGGATGAGGGTCGGAAATGCAGGGCGGGAGGCGCAATGAGTCCGCAGAGTAAAGAGCTGGAAGCGAAGAATCGGACCATTGCGTCCATCTTCCGGATATCGGGCCTCCTGACGCAACAGGTCCGTCTGGATGAGATTCTGCGATCCATCCTGATCAGTGCGGAAAAGGAGCTCGGTTTTTCCGCATCCTGCCTTTTTCTCATCAACGACGATCAGGAACATCTTGATTGCCGCATGGTCAGGGGCTTCGGCGAAGAGAACGAGAAAAGAGCCTATATCAAGCCCTTTCACCTGGAACGTCACGATTGTATCGAGACAGGGGTTGTCCGAAGCGGCAACGTCGTCCATTTCGAAGATTCGCATGGGGATCCCCGCGCGACGTCCATCGACCTCAGGATCACGGAGAAACTGAGAAGGGGCAGCATCGTCTACGCCCCGCTGACCGTCAAGGGAAAGATCATCGGATGCATGGGTGTCAATCGGCCCCGCGAGGGGGCCCGGATCTCGGCATCGGAGATCGAGGCCTTCACCATTTTCGCCAATCAGGCGAGCATCATCATTGAAAACAGCCGGTTTCACGAACAACTCATGGCGGAGAGAAATCTCAACAAGAGCATCCTGGAAAGCTCGCCGAGCGGCCTGCTCACACTGGACAAAAAAGGCATCATTACCGCGGTGAACCCTGAAGCGGCCCGCATTCTCCGAGTGGAGCCGGACTGGATTCTCTCCAGGAGGATCGAGGAGGCGGCAGGGAACCATCGCGGGCTCAAGATCTTCGAGGATATTTTCCGGAATCCGGCCAATCAGACAAAGGAGTATGACTACATCGGCAACGACGGCCTGCAGCACTCCGTGGAGGTCACCGTGTCGCCGCTGAAGGACAACAACGGTTATGAAGCGGGAACCCTGTTTTTTTTCAAGGATCAGACGGAAAAGAAACGGATCGGCGAGCAGATCCAGCGGATGGGCAAGCTGGCGGCGGTGGGACAAATGGCGGCGGGGATCTCTCACGAAATCCGGAATCCCATGATGGGGATCGCCGCCACGATGGAGCTCATCAGCGACAGCCTGGAGCCGGATCATCCGCAGCGGCGACTGCTGATGAAATCCATGGAAGAGATCGGTCGAATTGACAATATCATCGGCGAACTGCTGAACCTTGCCCAGCCCCGGGAAATGAATCCGGAGCCTGCGGATATCAATCGACTGATCGGCGACGTGGCGGATTTTCTTTCGGGCCTCTGCCGGAAAAAACAGATCGATCTTCTTCTTCACTGCGACCCGCACGTCCCCCCTGTGTCGATGGACCGGAAAGCGATGCGGGAAGTCATCATCAACGTCGCTTTGAATTCCATCCAGTCGATGAAGGAGGCGGGGAGCCTGAAGATCGTCACGATGCCCCTGGAGCGCCGATCGTACAACAGGGACCGGGGAAGCGTGCAGATCACGATCGAGGACACCGGCGAAGGGATTTCGCCGGAGATACGGGACAAGATCTTCGATCCGTTTTTCACCACGAGACCCGACGGCACGGGTCTGGGACTTTCCAATTGCCACCGGATCATCGAAGCCCACGATGGCGAAATATTCATGGAAGACGGCCCGGCGGGAGGCACGAGAGTTCACATCCTGCTGCCCGCCGACCCGGGAAAAGGAACGTCATAGTGCATACCATCCTTGTCACGGACGATAACGAGTTGATCCGGGAGACCCTCCAGAAAGCCCTGGTCAGCGACGGGTATCGCGTGCAACTGGCGCAGAACGGCAAGGAGTGCCTCGAAACGGTACGGCACGGCGATGTCGAGCTGATCCTGCTGGACATGAGGCTGCCCGACATGAACGGGTTGGACATCCTGAGCAGCCTGAGGGAGAGCCATCCGGACATCATCGTGCTCATGATGACCGCCTACGGTGACGTGGAGTCCACGAAAAGGGCCCTCGACCTCGGCGCCTTCGATTTTATCCGCAAGCCCGTCACGCCGAAGGCGCTCTCCTCCATCATCAAGATGGCGATGGAAATCCGCTCCCTGCGCCAGGAGATCCGGCACATCATTTACCGCAACAAGGAGCTTTACGGGTACCACAACATCATCGGCCGAAGCGTTGCCCTGCAAAAAGTCCTGGAAATGACGACGCGGGCCGCCAACAGCGATGCATCCACCATCCTGATCGAAGGGGCCAGCGGGTCCGGGAAAAGCCTGATCGCCAAATGCCTCCACTATAACAGCCTGAGGGCCTATCAGCCCTTTGTCGAGATCAACTGCGCCTCGATCCCGGCGACGCTGCTGGAAAGCGAGCTCTTCGGCCACGAGGCCGGCGCATTCACCGATGCCCGAAAGCAGAAAAAGGGGCTCGTCGAACTGGCCCAGGGCGGCACGCTCTTTCTCGACGAGATCGGGGAGATGCAACCGCCCCTGCAGGCCAAGATGCTCCAGCTGATCGAAGAGAAGTGTTTCAGAAGGATCGGGGGGACGAAGAACATCGTCATCGACATCCGCATCGTCGCGGCGACGAACAGGGACTTGAAGAAGGCCCTCGAAGACCGGACATTCCGCCAGGACCTTTATTACCGCTTGAATGTGATCAACATCTTTCTGCCCCCCCTGGCGGAACGGAGAGAAGACATCATCCCGCTTGTGGAACACTTCATCGGTCTCTACAGCCGGGAATTCAACAAGCCCGCCAAGCGGATCGCCGATGACGCGCGGGATGCCCTGGAGCGCTATGACTGGCCGGGCAACGTTCGCGAGCTGTCCAACACGGTGGAGCGCATCATGATCCTCGAGGACGGCGACACCCTCCTGCCCGAGCATCTCCCCGCGGCGGTGATCAGGGGCGCGGACCCATTGAAGGATGAGGGGGCCTGCGATGAGGCCGTCGCCTCCGGCACGGGTGGGGAATTCAATCTAAGGAGACTGACGGAGAACTACCAGGCACAGATCATTACAAAGGCACTGGAGAAGACCCGCGGCAACCGGACGGAAGCCGCGAAACTCCTCGGCCTGTCGCGCGTGGGCCTGTATCACCAGATGAAGAGGTTGGGTCTGCTGAAGAAGGAGGACTGTTAAATATTGCGAACAGGGTGTTAAGCTTCTTTAACAGCAAATCATGAATTTTCTTTCCATCGATCATTCACTTTACTCTGCATAGACATCGAAAGCATCGGATCCCGGCAGGAATGACCGGGGTGTTTTTCCCTAAGTATTCGATATTCAATAACTTACGGATCAACCGGGATTCCGGGCGCCCCGAGCGCGAGCCGGGGCATCGCGGCGATTGCGGCTCTGCCCTGCGATGGCATCTCCCTTGCTCAATAGAGAGAGGATTCTGTGCAGGGGTGTTCGCTCGTGCAGGGAGATGACGGACGGATTGATCCCCTGCACGAGCGACGGGAATCCGGGTTGAGTTGACATCCTGTTGGAGGCAAGCTGATCATGACGAAAGTCCTGGGAATCCATTCGAGTCCGATCAAGAACGGCAACACCGCCTGGCTTCTGGATTATGCCCTGCAGGAGGCCGAAAAAGCCGGAAAGGTCACAACGGAAACCGTCGCCCTGAGCGGTCTGACCATCGCCGACTGCAGGCACTGCAACTGGTGCATGACGAAGCAGACTCCCGACAGGCTCTGCTCTATTACGGATGATGCGTCGCCGATCCTGGAGAAGATACGGGAATGCGACGTCCTGATCCTCGCCTCTCCGGTTTACTTTTCCAGGCTGTCGGGGACCCTGGCCTGTCTCATCGACCGGACGCGCTGCTTCACTTTCGGCAAGAGCGGGCACCTCGCCCTGAAAGGCAAGGTGGGTGTGGCCCTGGCGGTCGGCTGGTGCCGCAACCTGGGGATGGAAACGACCCTGGCCGGCATCCATGGGGCGTTCCTCCTCCATGAGATGCTGGCACCCTCATGCCATGCCGCAGGGGCCCTTTACGGCGTGGGTGTCGTCTCGGGGCAGAGGGACGAAGCCTTTTCGTACAAGCGTGACAAGCTTGGCGTCAAGGACGACCGGGAGGGCCTCCACTCAACGGGCCTTTACGTGCGTGAAGCGATCCGGACGGCAAAGGGCCGTCTGAAGTGATTTTTGCGTTATCCACATGGAGGGANNGAATTCGCCGCAAAGAACATCGATCCCATAGCCGCGGAAATCGACGAGAACAGCCGCCACCCGGCAGAGCTGTTCCGGAAGCTTGCCGCAGGAGGCTGGATGGGGATCCCCCTTCCAGCAGAATATGGGGGTGCCGGCGCGGACTTTATGACCCATGCCATCGTCGTGGAAGAGATTGCCCGGTCCTGCTCCTCGACGGGCTTCACGGTGTCGTTTCACGCCGGCATCATCGGCACTGCGCTCGCCCTCTTCGCAAGCGAGGAGCAGAAGAAAAAATATCTCGTGCCCCTGGCAAAAGGGGAACACATGGGTGCTTTTATGCTGACGGAGCCTCAGGCCGGCACCGACGTCATGGCCATCGGCACCACCGCCGTGCGCGACGGGCGGGATTATGTGATCGACGGGACGAAGACCTTCGTCTCCAACGGCCCCCTGGCCGACACGTACATCCTGTTCTGCTGGACGGACAAATCGGAGGGACGGAAGGGCATGAGCGCCTTCATCGTCCCGAAGGGCTCGCCGGGCCTCATGCCGGGAAAACACTTCGACAAGATGGGGCTCCGCGCGTCTCAGACATCGGAGGTCGTTTTCAGAAATTGCCGCGTGCCCGCGGAGAATCTGTTGAAGCAGGAGGGGGCAGGCTTTTCGATCGCCATGACGGGATTCGACCACGGCCGGATCGGGATCGCCGCCCAGGCCGTCGGCATGCTCCAGGCGGCCCTCGATGAATCCATTCGGTATTCCAGGGAGAGGGTCCAGTTCGGAAACCCCATCTCCCGCCAACAGGCGATTGCCTGGATGATCGCCGACATGGCAACGGACCTTGCCGCCGCCCGCTTTCTCGCCTTCCACGCAGCCTGGCTGAAAGACCAGGGACTGCCCTTCGGCAAGGAGGCGGCGATGGCAAAGCTTTTCGCAACGGAAAAGGCGATGCGGCACACCGTGAAGGCGGTCCAGATCCATGGCGGCTACGGCTACATCAAGGGCGCGAAAGTGGAGCGGCTGATGCGAGATGCCAAGATCGCCGAGGTCTACGAAGGCACGTCGGAAGCCCAGCGAATGGTCATATCGGCGAGCGTGCTGAGATAAGGAAAGGCGAAAGGCCACAGGCTAAAGGCAACGAACCCCTTTCACCCGAACCCCTGTATTCAAGGAGGGAGAGATGATCCGCTCATTCCAGGACATGGACAGATTGGCATCCGAGAAGGGGCCGAAGAGGCTGGTGGTGCTGGCCCCCGAGGACGAGGAGTTCATGATGGCCGTCAAAAAGAGCGCCGAGGAGGGCTACACCCGGCCCATCCTCATCGGCGACCGGGAGAAGATGGAGCGGCTGGCCGACCAGGTGCACTACGACATCAGCGGCACAGAGAAGATCTACGAGAAGAGCCGCCAGGCCATCGCCGATCTCGGCATCTCCATGCTCTTCTCCGGCGAGGTCGATATCGCCGGCAAGGGGCAGATCCCGACGGCCTACATCTACCGGGCCATCATCCGGGAGGAATCGAAGGCCGGCAAGGGGAAGGTCGTCAGCGTCATATCCATGTGGGACATCGAGGGCCTCGAGCACCTGACCTGTTTCACCGACCCGGGCGTGAACATCACCCCCGACTACCGGGCCAAGGCGGAGATTGTGCGCAACGCCGTCTTCCTCTTCCACCTGCTCGGCTACCCGAAGCCGAAGATCTGCGTGCTGTCCGGAAAGAGGGAGATCAACGGCGACATCCCCTCCTACCAGGACTTTCTCGAGCTGAAAAAAGCGGCCGCTGCGGGCGATCTCGATTCCTGCGAAGTGATGGCGGCGACCTCGTTTCTCGACATCTTCTGCCCGGGGGAAAAAGCCTTTCGTCTGGGCGACACCGACATCGGAAAGGCGGATTTCCCCCACATCATGCTCGTTCCCAACCTCGCGACGGGCAACATCCTCGCCAAGCTCGACTTTGCCCTGAAGAACGTCCGGCGGCGCTCCCTCGTGATGAGCTCCCGGGGGCCCGTCATCGTTCCCTCGCGATCGGATTTCCAGGATTCCATTCTCGGCGAGATCGCCGCGGGGGTCACCGTGGCCGAGCAGATCAAGGGAGGGACGGCATCATGATGACGAATTTCGACCAGATCCGCAAAGAGGCAAAGGCAAAGGGTAAAAAGAGAATCGTCATCGCCCCCGTCACGGCCGCAACGGACTTCTCCGTCCTCTCCGCCGCCATGGCGGAAGGCCTGGTCTTTCCCGTCCTCATCGGTGAAGGCAAGGCCGTCGCGTCGTGGGTCAACCGGGAGAAGATCCAGGCGGCCCACGTCGAAAGCATCGAAGAGCCTGACAGCGCAAAGGCCCTCGCCCTGGCCATCGACATGCTGAAAAAAGACGCGGTGGAGATCCTCATGCGGGGTTCCATCGAACCGAAGCGCTTTTTCGAGACGGTCCTTGACAGGGAGAAGGGGCTGCTGAAGGAGCGGGTGGCAAGCCTCGTCTCCGTCTTCGACCCGCCGGGGGTCGGCCGCGTGACCATGGCGTCGGACACCTACATCAACAGCTTCCCCTCGATTGCCGAGAAGGTCACCATCACGGAAAACGTCATCCGCCTGGCCCGCGTCCTGGGGTTCAGCTCCCCGAAGATCGCCGCCCTGTCGGCCATCGAGCAGGTCAACCCCGCCATCCCCTCCACGCTGGATGCGGCGATCCTCTCGAAGATGGCCGAGAGGGGGCAGTTCGGCGACGTCACCCTCGAGGGCCCCCTCGACATCGACTGCGCCGTGAGCCAGAGGGCCGCCTCGCGCAAGGGGGTGCACAGCGCCGTGACGGGGCACGGAGACATCTACCTCATGCCCAACGTCGAAGCGGGGTTCCTCATGGCCGAGCTCTCGGTATTCATCGGCAAGACCCCCATGGCCTGCGCCCTCATGGGGACAAGCCACCCCGTCGTGCTGAACCTGCCCTTCGTGCCGGCGGAGAACCGGTTGACGGAAATCGAGCTTGCCGTTCTTTTAGTCGGGAGGTTGTAGTCATGGAAAAGACACGCGACATCCTGGCCATCAACGTCGGCTCAACGTCCACCAAGGTCGCCTTCTACCGGGACTCGGAGAGGCTCGTGCAGGAATCGATCGCCTACAGCGCCGCCGATCTTGCCCGCTGCGCAAGTCTCAAGGAGCAGCTGCCGCTTCGCGAGGAGGGCCTCCGGAAATTCATCGAGAAAAATGCCATCGACATGGGCAAGGTCGATCTCGTCATCAGCCGCGGGGGACTGGGCCGGCCCGGGCCGGCCGGCGCCTACACCATCGATGAGGCCATGTGCGACGACCTCATGCAGGGTAAATACGGAAAGCACCCCTCGGCCCTGGGGCCGTCGATGGCCCTCGCTCTTGCGCGGCAACACCGCATGCCCGCCGTTGTGATCGACCCGCCGAGCACCGACGAGTTCCAACCCCTGGCGCGGGTGTCGGGGCTGCCCGAGATCGAACGCAAGAGCGTCTTTCACGCCCTCAACCAGAAGGCCGCCGCTCGCAAGGCGGCAGGGCAGCTGAAGAAGCGATACGAGGAGATCAACCTCGTGGTGGCCCACCTCGGCGGAGGGATCACGGTCGGCGCCCACTGCAGGGGGAAGGTGATCGACTGTACGCACGGGCTCAACGAAGGGCCTTTCTCCCCGGAGAGGGCGGGCGCCCTGCCGACGCAGGACCTGGTCGATCTGGCCCAGTCCGGTCGCATCAGCCCGAAGGATCTCGCGAGAAAGCTCGTCGGCCAGGGGGGCCTTGCGGCCTACCTCGGGACGACCAATGCCGTCGAAGTGGAGGAGGCCGTGAAAAAGGGCGATGCGAAGGCGGAGCTCATCTACCGGGCCATGGCCTACCAGATCGCCAAGGACATCGGCGCCATGGCAGCCGTCCTCTGGGGCGATATCGACGGCGTCGTCCTGACGGGGGGACTCGCCCATTCGGAGATGCTGACCGGGTGGGTCCGGCAGCAGACGAAATTCATCGCGCCTGTTTTCATCTTCCCGGGGGAGGACGAGATGGAGGCCATGGCCGCAGGGGCACTGCGAATCCTGCGCGGCGAGGAAACGCCGCGGGACTATCAGCCCTGACGTCTGGCAGACGGTGCAGACGGCGGTTTATTTAATGCTCCCGTTGTGCTAAACCTGCCCCACGCAGTCCATCCCGGGGCCACGGACCCCGACTTCGTCCGGGGTTATTCATGGAAGAAACAGCCTCCTTGCCCTGAGTTGTAAACCATGTGCCCGGTCAATGTTGTAAACTAAGTAACCGGTTTGTACCTGCGATCCCCCTCTCCCCTCCATGTGAGAGGGTAGGGGTGAGGGGGCCTCGAGAGCATGCACCCTCCCCTCCATCCCCTCCCGTCGAGGGAGGGGAAGCGTGGGGACTGTTTCTCGTGCGCAGGGGAACGCGTCGACGCGTGACGTCATGGCCAGGAAGATCATCGCAATCATCGGGAGCTACCGCAAGGACGGCATCATCGAGCACGCCGTCGATGCGATCCTGCGGGCCGCGGCCGAAAAAGGGGCCGAGACGGAAAAGGTCCGTCTCATCGAGTCCCGCATCGAGTTCTGCCGGAACTGCCGCAAATGCACGCAGCAGGAAGGGCCGCAACGGGGGGCCTGCGTCCACCGGGACGACATGGATGAACTGTTGAATAAAATCGAGGCGGCCGACGGCCTCGTCCTAGCATCGCCCGTGAATTTCTTCGGCGTCACGGCGGTGACGCAGCGCTTCGTCGAACGGCTCGTGTGCTACGCCTGCTGGCCCTGGGGAAAGCCGGGGCCCTCCCTCCGGTTGAAGGACCGGGGCATCGGGGCCGTCCTCGTAACCTCGAGCGCCATGCCTGCCGCCCTGGGGCGGATCTTCACCCGGTCCCTGGGAGGGCTGAAGCGCGCCGCGCAGACCCTGGGCGCAAAACCGGCGGGCACCCTTTTCATCGGCAAGGCCGCCCTGCGCGAGAAACAGGACCTGCCGCAGGCGATCCTGGACAAGGCGCGAAAAATGGGGTACGAAATAGCGCGTTAGAACGTCTCACCCGGGAGCCATTGAATTGATCGACCGAATACTGCCTGATCTCTACCGGATCACCCTCCCCATGCCTTTCCGCCTCCGACACGTGCATGTTTATGCCCTGCTGCACGACGGCAGGGTGGCCCTCTTCGACACGGGCATGAACATCCCTGAAACGTACACGGTGCTCGACGAGGCGCTGTCGACCCTGGGGAAGACGACGAAGGACATCGACCGCATCTTCCTCACCCATTTCCACGCCGATCACTGCGGGATAGCCGGCAGGATCCAGGAGATCTCCGGCGCCGCAGTCCACCTGTCGGATGTCGACGAGAGCCGCCTGCAGCAAAACAACAGGCTGGAGGAACTTGCCGGGCGGGCGAGGCAATTCTTCCTGCCGCAGGGGCTCCCGCTGAAGGCCATGGACACGCTGATCAAGCTCATGGCCGTCTTCCGGAAAGCCACAATCCCCTTCCGGGTGGGCAGCCCCCTGGTGCCCCGCGAAAGGATTACCCTGGGGGACAGGACCTTCGAGGTCATCCCCGCGCCCGGCCACACGGCCGGACAGATGTGCTTCTATTTTCCCGACGAAGCCATCCTTCTTGCAGGCGATCACATCCTGCCCGACATCACGCCCAATCTCAGCCCCGATATCTTTCGGCTCGAGTACCGGCCGCTCAAGAGCTTTCTCGAATCCCTGGGCGCCATCCGCGACCTGCCCGTCCGGATGGTCTACCCTGCCCACGGGGACCCCTTCCCCGATCTGCCGAAACGTATCGACGAGATGAAGGAGCACCACGCGGAGAGGACGCAGCTGATCGTCGAGGCGCTTCGGGGAAAAGAGAAGACGGCCTTCGATGTCTCCGGCGACATCTTCGGGACGGAGCTTCCGGAGTTTGACCAGTTCCTCGCCCTCAACGAGACCTACGTCCATCTCGTGGAGCTGATGGACAAAGGTGTCGTCATGACGGGTGAGCGGGACGGGCTTGTACTTTACCGCACAACCTGAGCCGAGCCCCTTCGTTACGCATTGATTTGCGTACCACAACGATGCTATGGTTGAACCCCGCGCGACAGAGTCAATACGGCAGGAATCGCCAGCGTAAACACGGTCAACCCCGTCAATTTTTTTTAACCTTCCGGAGGAGCGAAATGCGAACGATCCTTGTCCTGTTTCTTGCTGTTCTCATTGCCGGTTGCGGCGCGTCGAATGTCCAGGTGATCAAACCGGTGAATGGCGATGTAAAATCTCTGCTGACGCCCGAGATGCAAAAGAGCCGATGCTACAACATCCTGACGGGGGGCCAGGAAGGCGAAGCCGTCGCCAAGAAGGCGAACCTGTTGATGTACGAATGCAATTTGACGGGTGCCGATGTGATCAACCGCCTGTCCCTGCTGACGTACTCCACCAAGGACAGCTACATGGCCGAAAGCGGCGAAAAGCATGTCATCTCAAAGAGGGTCATGGGAAATAAGGATATCGAGGTCCAGACAAAATACTACTATGAAAAGGAAGGCGGCGTGAGGGGCATCGAGATCATGATCCATGATTTCATCGATCCGAACTATGACAAAGGCGCCACCCCAGGCTGGGCGGTGAGGGGTTTATACCGGGAGCTTCGAATGCAGGACGGCAAGTTGATCGTGGTCCGGGACGGCATGACCCGGGATGAATTCATCGAGGAGGATCGGATCGAGCATTACAAGATGCTCAATCGACTGCTGCAAGAGAAGAAATAATCGACGACTGTCCAATGTACATTCAAAAGGCAGGACCGTTTGCGGCCCTGCCTTTTTTATTCAATGAAAGGATTAATGCCCGAAACTTGCTTCACATGTGTCATTCCCGCGCAAGCGGGAATCCGTGCGCCTG
>DCVI01000135.1 GCA_002327315.1 Syntrophaceae bacterium UBA2192
TAATTAGATTTCATTCCCCAATTACTTAATCAACCAGTTACTCCATTACTGTTTTACCTGGATGCCCGAAGCCGGCCGCAAAGCGGCTAGTGGTAGACCTTCCGCATCGGCGCCGGGGCCACGTGCAGATAGATCCCGTTGACCCGCCGGGAGAGCCTCTGGGCCTCCTGCCACAGCTCCTCGGCCGTCCGGTTCATCTTGTCGAGTTCTTCCGTCATCCGCCGCATGCTTTCACGGGTCGCCCTCGAGTATTCCTTGAGCTGGACTTCCCTGGCTCGGCACTCCTCGATGAGCTCCCGATGCCGTTCGAGCTCTTCCGCTGACAGGTCTTTATCCCGGATGAGATCGTCGATGGTTTTGACCGGTTTCACGTTTCCCCTCCTCCGTTGAACCGATACGATGGTTTCTCTCTTGCGGTAAACCTTACCCCGTAACCGCGTAAATGACAATACGACGAAGAGATGATTTTTCCGCGAGTTCGCCTAAGAAGGATTCATGAGTCCATGTACAAATATTTTCGTAGATGATCCGGCAGGCTCGCTGCATCGGCCCGGACGGAGCGAGGGGCGCCCTGGCCAACTTTTGCGCACCGCGATAGAAAATTGTGATATGATTTCAAATCTTGAAAACGGAGTTGTCACAGGGAGCAGGCATGTTCAGAGTGACCGTCACCAAAAGCTTTTCCGCCGCCCATGCCTTGAAGATCGGGGGCAAGTGCGAGAACCTCCACGGTCACAACTTCAAGGTCGACGTCACCGTGGAAGGCCGGGAGCTCAGCCCCGAGGGGCTCCTCATCGACTTCCGCGACCTCAAGCAATGGACCGTCGAGGTACTCGACGAGCTCGATCACAAGTACCTCAACGAACTGGCCCCCTTCTCGGGGGATTGCGCGACCTCGGAGCGCGTGGCACGATTCATCTTCGAAAGCCTCGCCGCCAGGATGAAGGGAAACGCCGCCCGCATCGCCGAAGTGACGGTCTGGGAGTCCGACAATGCCCGCGTAAGCTACACGGGAGAGGGCCGATGATCGACGTGCAGAGCCGGAGGGACAGCCGGAAGATCAACATCAAAAAGGTGGGTGTAAAGGGCATCCAGTACCCCATCATCGTGCAGGACCGGGCAAACGGGGTCCAGCACGTGAATGCCGCCATCAACATGTACGTCAACCTGCCCCACCAGTTCAAGGGCACCCACATGAGCCGGTTTATCGAGATCCTCAACGAATACCGGGGGCAGATCAACATCCGCAGCTTCGAGAAGATCCTCCTCAAGATGCGCGAGAAGCTAAACGCCAAGTCGGCGCACATGGAGATCGAGTTCCCCTATTTCATCGAGAAGAGCGCCCCCGTCTCGGGGGCGAAAAGCCTGATGGACTACCGGTGCCGGTTCACAGGCGAAAACGACGGCGAGAAGACGGATTTTCTCGTGGGCGTTTCGGTGCCCGTGACGACCGTCTGTCCCTGTTCCAAGGAGATGAGCTGCGTGGGTGCCCACAACCAGCGCAGCATCGTCCGGGTCCAGGTCCGTTTCAGGAAGTTTTTCTGGATCGAGGATGTCATCAGCCTTGTGGAGAGCTCGGCAAGCGGCGAGGTCTACTCGCTGCTCAAGCGTGTCGACGAAAAGCACGTGACGGAAGCCGCCCACGCAAATCCCATGTTCGTCGAGGACGTGGTGCGCTCCGTGGCCGTGAAGTTGAACCGCGACGGCAACTTCACCTGGTACAGCGTGGAGGCCGAGAACATCGAGAGCATCCACAATCACAGCGCCTACGCCTATGTGGAAAAAGAATGACCGGAATCGCGAGGCGTAGACCGCCGAGAGGGAGTTCATGAGCGGACATCCCGCCGGAAAGGATAGCCGGGAGGGGAGGTTCTTCTACCCCTGGGAGCGGACACTCGACCGCCTCGTGACACCCTTCGAGGAATTCATCCACCGCCAGACGACAAGCGGGATGCTCCTGCTTGCCACATCCGTTGTGGCTGTCGTGTTGGCCAACTCCTCCCTTCGCGACGCCTACCTGCACATGACGCACGCCCCTGTCACCTTCCGGATCGGCGGGACGGCTCTGGAGATGTCCTGGCTGCACCTGGTCAACGAAGGGCTCATGGTCCTTTTCTTTTTCGTTGTCGGCCTGGAGATCAAACGGGAGGTTCGGGTAGGAGAGCTTTCCGAGCCGAGAAAGGCCCTGCTTCCCATCCTGGCGGCGCTGGGCGGGATGCTGACGCCGGCGCTTTTCTACGGGTCCCTGAATCCTTCGGGCGAGTTCGCCAGGGGCTGGGGTATCCCCATGGCCACGGACATCGCCTTCTGCGTGAGCGTCCTGGTTGTGCTGGGACGCCGGATCCCGCAGGCCCTGGCCATCTTTCTCGTCAGCCTGGCCATCGTCGACGACATCGGGGCCGTTATCGTCATCGCCGCCTTTTACACCCAGACGATTCACCTGCCCTCGCTGGGCTGGGCCGCCGCCGTCTTCGCCGTGCTTGTCGCCTTCAACCTGAGCGGAGTCCGACGAAGCCTTCCTTACGCTCTCGCCGGTGCAGTCCTGTGGATACTCCTGTTCAAGTCCGGTGTTCATGCCACGATCACGGGGATTCTCGTTGCCTTCTGCATCCCGGCCCGTTCCCGGCACAGCCCCGATTATTTCCGTGCGAACCTGGAGGAGCTGATCGGCCGTTACCGCAAGAGTTGCGGGAAGGATAAGAACGTGCTCACCAGCACGGAATTGCAGTCCGTCCTGAACCGCCTGGACGATGAGGTACGCCTCGCCGATTCGCCTCTTCGGCGCATGGAGGACCGGATGCACCTGCCCGTTGCGCTGCTGGTCATCCCGATCTTCGCGCTGACCAATGCCGGGATCGAGATGGAATGGGGAAGCATCGAGGCAACGCTGCGCCACCCGGTGACGCTCGGGGTGGTCTCCGGGTTATTCCTGGGCAAGATGTCGGGGATCTTTCTATTTTCCTGGATTGGAATCCGTCTGGGAATGGTGTCGCTGCCTACGGGCGTGACCTTGCGTCACCTGCTGGGGGTCGGTTTCCTGGGCGGGATCGGGTTCACGATGTCGATCTTCATCGCCGAGCTTTCCTTCCCGGATAGTCGGGAGGCGCTCCTGATGGCCAAATCGGGAATCATGCTGGCTTCGCTTCTCTCCGCTCTTACGGGTTATCTGTGGCTCCGGTACCTCTGCCCCAGACCGATACCGGCCCGCAAGACCGGATAGGCCTGGATTAAACGCTCTCTTCCATGGGCAGGATGAAGCCCTTTACGCCCGAGCGGGGGTGGTTCTTCCGGATCTCGAGGATGGCCTCCTTGATACGGCCCACCTCGTCGTCGCTGGCGGCAATGATGAGGGCGTTGTTCTTTCCCGGCCAGCAGTGCGTGCCGAGTTTCGGTACCGTGTCCGTGCCCTCTCCCCTGGCCTCGCTCATCTTCGTGTAAGCCCGGATGCCGCCTTTTTTGAATGTATCGATGACATCCTCGTCGGCGGCGTCGCAGTAGACGATCAGAAACATCTTCATAGCCCCCTCCTTCAGCGCATGCATTGCTCAACGTCGGGTTGTGCCTGGCGGGACCTGCCTTGCCCTCCGACACGCCCGCCGGGCATCATGGCGTGCCGTTCCCTGCATCCGGCGGACTCCCGTTTCGCTTTCTTTTGATCATTCTCGAGATATTCTGCCACAGCGTCGCTGCGGCCTGAGGCGCCTGTTTCGTTGTCGACCACAGGGACATCATGGCTCCCGGGGCCTGACGGATTTTCCCCAGAAGAGCCGGAACCTGCCCTACCCTCATCTTCCAGTAAGCCGGGGTGAAAAGCTTTCTGAATTCCCCCCGCCTCAGCCAATCCTGTCCGTCGTCGAACAGGTCGTAGGCTGCAGGGACTACGGCAAGCGTCAGGAACAGCGATGTCAGGAGACCGCCGATGACGGATACGCCCATGGGCGAACGGGTCTCGGCGCCCTCACCGACGCCGAAGGCAACGGGAAGCATGCCGAAGACCATGGCGAAGGTTGTCATCAGGATGGGTCTCAGTCTCACAGGTCCAGCCTCCAGGATGGCTTCACGCCGGCTCACCCCCCGGGCCCGCAAGGTGTTGGTGTAGTCCACAAGAAGAATGGCATTTTTCTTCACGAGACCCATGAGCAGAATGAGACCGATGAAGCTGAAGATATTCAGTGTCTTCCCCGTGATCAGGAGCGCGCCGAAGGCCCCGATGAACGACAACGGCATGGACAGGAGCACCGTGAAGGGGTGGATGAAACTCTCGAACTGGGATGCCAGGACCATGTAGGCCAGGATAATGCCCAGAACGATCGCGAACATGAGGTACTGAAAGGACTCGGCCATGATGTCGGCCTGGCCCTTGTAGCGGGTCGTGAAGTCGGACGGAAGGATCCTGGCCGAGATTGCGTTCAATTCCGAGATGGCCTCCCCCATGGTCTTCCCCTCGAGATTGGCATAGAGGTTGATGGCCCTCTGCCTGTCGACACGGTTGATGATGCTCGGTCCGCCTCCCTCGACGATCTGCACGACATTGGAGATCTCTACCAGTCTCCCGTCCTTGGACCGTACATAGATATTCCCGATATCTGCAGGGCTAGATCGATCTTTCAAATCGAGGCGCGCCCGGACGTCATAGCGTCTTCCCTTGGCCTCATCCTTGTACTTCGTGACATCGACCTCCCCGCCGATGAGGAAGTTGATCGCCTCGGCGATCGTGGCGATATTGATCCCCAGGTCCGCGGCCTTCTCCCGGTCGATGTAAATCTTGACCTCCGGCTTGCCCGTTTCCAGCGAGGTGTCGACATCGACGATCCCCGGCCGCTTCGCGAGCTCTCGCGCTATCTGCTTTGTGCTGGTCTGCAGGGCCTCCAGATCTGTCCCTCGGATGGCGTATTGAATCGGAACACTTCGCTGGCCGCCACCGATAAGCGAGATGTTCTCTGAGGTTCCCTTCAGACCGGGAACTGTCGCAAGCTGCCTCCGAATATCGGCCATGATCGCCTGTTGACCCCGCTTCCGATCCTTCTTGGGTGAGAGGGTCACGAAAAACGTCCCCCGGTTGACCTGCTGCAGGCGGCCGTAGCCCAGCATGTACGACATCCGGATCACTTCCGGGACTTCCCTGACGATCTTTTCAGCCCGGGCAAACATCTTGTCCGCTTCATCGACGGAATAGTCGATCGGCGCCTCCAGTCTCACGAGAAACTGGCTCTGGTCCTCCTGAGGCGTGAATTCTTTTCCGATGAATCGCGTCATGGCAAGGCTCAGGATGAATACCGCCAGGGCCAGGACGAGAACCGTCTTCCTCCTGTCCAGGCAGAATACAAGGATCTTGCGGTAAATGTCCTCGGTCTTCTTGTAATACCGCTCCAGCCGGTCCCCCGCCCTGTAGAACCCGGACATCCATTTCGGCCTTAGCGAATGTCCCGGGTTATCCGCCTTGTGGGATTTCAGGAGCCTCGAGGAGAGCATGGGGGTCAGGGTAAAGGAAACCAGCAGGGATACGAGGACGGCAAAGACGACGGTGAGGGCGAACTGGAGGAAGAAGCGGCCGATGATCCCCTTCATGAAGGCAACGGGCAGGAAGATCGCCACAACGGCCAGGGTCGTCGCCATGACGGCAAGCCCGATCTCCGCGGTGGCAAATGCTGCCGCCTCGCGGGGCTTCATCCCCTCCTCGATGTGCCGGTAGATGTTCTCGATGACGATGATGGCGTCGTCGATGAGAAGACCGATGGAAAGAGTCAGCGCCAGCATGGTCATGTTGTTGAAGGTAAAGCCGAATACCTGGATCAGGAAGAACGTCGAGATGACCGAGATGGGCAGTGCCAGGGCGCTGATCAGCGTGGTCCTGACATTTCGCAGGAACAAAAACACCGCAAGGACGGCCAGCAGCCCCCCGATCACGAGATGGTTCTGTACCTCGTTGATCGATCGCTTGATGAACCGGGACTGGTCGAAGGAGATGCTGAGGATCATGCCGGGAGGCAGGGTCTTCTCGATTTTCTGAAGCTCCGTCTTGACCAGGTCGATGATCTCAACGGTGTTGGTCCCGGACTGCTTCTGGACGCCCAGGGCAACGGATGAAACCCCGTTGAGCCTGGCAATGGTCCTCTTTTCCTCGAGCCCGTCTTCCGCTCTTCCCAGATTGCGTATGCGGACAGGGGCTCCTTTGTAGTAGGACACGATGAGGTCGTTGAAATCAGGAACGCGGGGGAACTCCCCCTTGATCTTGATGGCGTACTCCTTCGATGCGCTCTCGATCCGGCCTCCCGGCAGTTCCACATTTTCCCGGCCCAGGGCCTGGACGACGTCAGACGATGTGATCTGGTATGCTCGCAGTTTGTCCTGGTCGAGCCAGATCCGGACCTGCCGCAGCCTCAGCCCGGAGAGATTGATGGCCCCGACGCCGGAGACTTTCTGGATCTGCTCTTTGAGAATCTCGTTGGCATAGGTGGAAAGATCGCCGATGGTTCTATCCCCGGCAAGGTTCATCCAGAGGACGGGGGTGGCATCGGGGTCCACCTTTTCGACGATGGGCTCGTCGATGTCCGTCGGGAGCTTCGCCCGGATGACGGAGACTTTCTCCCGGACATCCTGCACGGCCAGATCGATATTGCGCTCCAGGACGAACTCGACCGTGACGACGGAGACGCCTTCGGAACTGGTGGAGCCGATCGACTTCACGCCGTTGATCGTGTTGATCGCCTCCTCGATCTTGTCCGTGACATCGATATCCATGATCTCGGGGCTCGCCCCCTTGAGGAGTGTCGTCACGTTGACGATGGGAAAATCCACCTTGGGAAAGAGATCGACCCCGATATCGGGATAAGCCACGAGACCCATGACGACCAATGCCATGAGAAACATGGTCGCGAAAACCGGGCGCTTGATGGAGGTATCAGCGAGCCACATTCAGTTTTGCTCCTTCGGAGAGGTTCTGCTGACCGGCCACAACAAGCATTTCCCCGCTTTTCAGGCCATCCGTCACTTCCAGCACGTCGTCATATTTGTTTCCTACCTGGATGATCCGCTCCTTTGCGCGATCGCCTTCGGCTACAAAGACTTTCAGCTTTTTCCCTTCGTAGAGAACGGAGGTCACGGGAATAACCTGGGTATCCCTCATTTCGGCCGTGTAGAGAATCACCTTGGCAAAAAGTCCCGGCTTCAGGAGCCGGTCCGGATTCGAAACACGGGCTTCCACCTGAAGGCTCCTTGTCCGCTCATCCATTGTCGGATAAATGATGCTGACCCGCCCCTTGAATTCCTTTGCCGGGTAGGCATCGACCCTGAGCTGAACTTCCTGGTTGATCTTCAGTCTCCCGATCTCCTTCTCGGAAACCGTGAACAGGAGCTTCAGGGGGTCGATCTGGACCAGAACGTAAAGGGGCGTGCCGTTGCGGACGTATTCCCCCTGGGAGATCTTCTTTTCACTGATGTAGCCCGCCATGGGGGCGAGGATGCGAGTCTTGGCGTAGCGTTCCCGCGCAATGGCCAGCCCGGCTCTGGAGCGCTCGAGCTCGGCATCGGCTACGGCCATCCTCATGGCCACATCGTCGAACTGCTGCTTGGTAACGAGTTCTTCTTTGTAGAGGGCTTCCTTTCGTCCGAACTCCGCTTTCGTGTTGACGAGCGTCGCCTCGGCCTGCTTCAAGGCATATTCGACCCGGCGGAGTTCGCTGGCGTAGTCACGGTCGTCGACCGTTGCCAGAAGGGCTCCCTTTGCGACGAACATTCCCTCCTCGACATTGGCGCTCTTGAGTATGCCTTCGATCTCACTCGACGCGACAACCTGCTCGAAGGCTTTTAAACTGCCGATCGTATCGATAAAAGGTCTCAGAGACTTTGTCTCCACGGCCCTTACCTGGACATTGATGGCCCGTTCCTCCGCCACCTTGGCGTCCTTCTTTCCGCAGGCGCCGAGGAGGAGGAACGGCAGAAGAAGGAGTGTCGCCGCCGCTGCCCGGAATTGCCTGGCCGTCGTCAATGAGTTCGAGTCTCGGTTGAGCATCAGATTTGCTTCCTCAGGTTTCCCTAGGGTTTTTTTTCTTCGCCCGTCGTGCCGGCGACAAACTCCATCAGGGGATAACCCGTCACTCGCTGCAGGCGGAGGATGAAGAACTGGTAGTTGTATGTGGCATCGGCCATGAGCTTCTGGGCCGAGATCAGAAGGTTGTTGGCGTCGATGACATCGAGACTGCTGGCCAGCCCGAACTCAAACTGTTTGGCCACCGCGCGGATATTGTCCTCTGCATAGACCAGCTGGTCCTGGGCGGATTTGTAGATGCCCTTCTGGGCGATCAGGTCCAGGTAGGTGTTCTCCACCTCCAGGTTCACGGACTTCACAAAGTCCCGGTACTGGAACTCGGCCTGGCGGTACTTCGCTTGCGATTCCTGCACTTCGGCCCGCCGCAGTCCGCCTTCGAACAAGGGGAAGTTAAGCGTCACGGCGCCATATGAGCTCTCCTTGTTGAACGATGAGGTCTCGGGGCTCTGGTCCGTCCCGGTGTACACGCCAGCAACGGAAAGCGACGGCCAGTAGGCGCCTCGACTGACATCGACCTGCTTTTCAGAGATCTGGACCTGTGTTTCGATGCTCTTCACATCGGGACGGTTCTTGAGGGCAGTTTCCTTCAGGGCGTCCAGGGGGAGCGTCTCACGCTCCGAAACGGGAATTTCCCGGATCTGGAAATTCCGTTCGATTCCGACGAGTCGTGCCAGGTTCACCCGCGAGCTTTCATAGAAGTTTCTTGCCTTGATCTGATCCGAGAGGGCTCCGGAGAGTTCGCCTTCCGCCCGCAGGACCGTGGTCTTCGTGACCTCGCCCGCCTTCAGCCGGGTCTTTGCGGCCTCCCGGTATTTCGTCAGTCGCTCCACGTTCGAGTCGGCGATCTCGAGGCCTTTTCGGGCCTTGAGAAAGTCGAAATAGGCCAGGGATAAGATCAGGAGAAAATCCTCCTGAAAGCTGCGGAAATCATATCGGTTTTTTTCCACATTATCCTTGGACTGGGAATAAGACATGAATTCCCGCCCGCTCAGCGACAGGGTCTCGTCGACGCGAACCCCCCAGTTCCCCTGTGTGTGGGGCTGGATGACCGCTCCGGTGGCAGTGGTCTTTTCCCCCGAGAATTGCGTACCTGCCCAGAATGTCGTTGCTTTCGGCAGAAGCGCCGACAGGGCCTTGTACTTCCCGGAGTCTGCGATCGAGACGTTTTCGCCGGAGATCTTCACTTTCTCGGATTGCCGCATCCCGATCATGTAGAGCTCCTCCAGGGTGTATTCCCCGGCCTGAGCGGGTCCGATTCCGAGAACGATCAGCAATCCAAGGGGGAACACCCACTTCATGCAGATTTTCATCCTGCCTCCTGAGTCGTGTTTTTCCGGTCGCGAACGGATGTTTCCGCCTGCCCGACTTCCTGTCCCGCGGCACCGCCGCGGAGAAACACATCCAGGACGTCGTCCACCGTTCCCAGCAGGGATGCCCCGGAGGGGTTCGTGATCCAGGCGAACTTGGAGTACGCGATGATCCCCATGAGGGCATTGGCCAGGGACTTTGTGTCGAGATCCCTGAGGACCTCTTGCCGGATTCCATCGCGCAGGAGATCTTCGATCCATTCGACATGCTTGCGGTGCTCGTCAAGCATGTTGTCCCGCAGCTTCTTCAGGCCCTCCGATCTCAGGCCGCTTTCATGACCGACCAGCAGACGGTAGAAGTCAATATGGTGCTCCACGTAAGCGAAGTGGGAAATTACCAGGGCACGAATCATGCCATCGATGGACGGCTCCCGACTTACGGCTCCCATGATTTCGTCGTACATCATCCGGACTTTCTCCATCACCATGACGGAGTAGAGATCCTCTTTCCCGCGGAAGAAATGATAAAGACTTCCCGTCGAAAAGCCGGAGGCTTTCGCAATCTGCGCCATCGTTGTCTTATGGAAACCCTTCGCGGCGAAGATTTTCACCGCCTGATCGAGGATTTCGGCGCGGCGAAACTGGAACTCCTTGACCTTCCTCTGCAATTTCCCGGTCGTGTTCATGAGCTTCCTGAACGAACGTTCATTATTACGAATTGGCGTTCGATGATGCGGGAGGCAAGGTTGATTGTCAAGGTATTTTTCGAGAAAGGCAGGGATATTCATTCGAGGCCGAACTGTCCGGAAACGCTTCTCATATCGTCACGACAAAACCGATCTGATCCTTCAGCATGGGCAGCATGAGGTTCAGCGCGCGGTGCCCCGCTTCTATGACCTCGTCGGCCCGGTTGAACTCGAGCGGCCCCACGTGGGAGACATGGGGCAGGATCAGGACATCGGGCGGGTCGCCCGCAAGGCGCTGGCGGGCGATGCGATCACCCATCAGGTTGATGGAGGCAGTGATCACCTCGAAGAGCGATGGCTCCCGGAAAGAACCATCCTCGGTGATCTGACCCAGGGCCAGGGACTTTCCCTGTTTCATCGTGGCGTTGATATAGTCGGAGAGATAATCGATGAGGTGATCCTTCAGGCCCTTGCTCTCCGATTCGGTACTCTTCGCGCCGGATAGCCCTTTTGTGACCGATTTACCGCGATGAATCCTCTCCGTGATATAGAGTGTGAGTCCTGCAAAAAAGAGATCGCGGAGGCGAAGCCCCTGCTCCTGCTCCTCCGGTTCTGCTTTCGGGGGCCCGCCGAGAATGGGTTCCCGGGTGATCTCGTATTGGATCTTGATATCCGTGTTGGGGTTTACGGCAATGACGGTGTTGGCGCCCATAGAGCGGCAGAGCGACACGGGAACGGGATTGATGAGCCCCCCGTCGACGAGGAGCCTTCCATCCCGGAAGCATGGAGTAAACATTCCCGGCATGGAGATGCTTGCCCGGATGGCCTCGATGAGTGATCCTTTGCGGATCCAGACCTCCTGACCCGATGTCAGATCCGTTGCCACGGCTGCGAAGGGTATGGGAAGATCCTCGATGTTCGGGTCCCCGAGCCTTTCCCGCAGGTAATCGGCAACCTTCTCGCTGTTGATGAGACCGGACCGGGGTACGGGGACTTCCATGAACCCGAGCACATCCGACCAGGCAAGATGGCGGATGAGCTTTTCCGCATCGTCGAGCTTTCCCGCCGCATAGGCTCCCCCCACGAGGGCGCCGATCGAGGAGCCGCAGACGATATCGATGGCGACATCCGCTTCCTGCAGTCCCCGGATGACCCCGATGTGGGACCAGCCGCGTGCAGAGCCGCTGCCGAGGGCAAGACCGATCTTTCTCAGTGTATCCGGCATGGTTGGTCCTCCTGCGCTCGAGGGGCATCCCTTCACATGGGAAGGCAGACGATGAGAGTTCCAGACACGACTTCAGCCACCCTGGATTACCCGATGCCCCTTTTTAGCGAAAGTTCAAGATAAATTCAAGGAGTATAACGATGCGACGATCGCCACCGATCTAAATGCCGGTCTTTGACAGAAGCATCAAAGCCCGATATGATCCACGATCATGTCCATTGTAGAAGAAATTTTCCGTTCCTGCACGGCGGGCACCCTGAGCGGGGAGCTTACGGCCAAAAACGTGGCGCTCTACTATAGCTCTCCCTATTCGATCTGGTGTGAGAAATTTGCAGACCGCGAGCACCGGGAACCCCTGGGACCCTACCGGGAGCTTCTCCTCGAGCGCGGGATCGAGCACGAAAAAAGGGTGCTGCAGACCCGTTATCCCGGCTTCGCACCGATTCCCTATCGTGAACCCCGGGAAGGCTTCCTTCATCTCCTCGAACAGATGGCCATTGGAGCCGAGGTGATTTGCGGCCTGCCGATGTTTGATCTGCCCTCAAACCTTCAGGGCAGGATCGATATCCTCGAGAAACGCACGGATCGGGGCTCGCTCTTCGGCGACTACCACTACGCCGTCAAGGAGATCAAACTGGCCGGCCACATCGAGGAGACTCACATCCTCCAGGCCGCCTTCTACACGTATCTGCTCTCCCGCATCCAGGGATACCTGCCGGAGAGGTTCAGCCTCATCAACCGGGACCTCGTCGAAAGCGAGTGTCGGTACGGAGATTACGAAAAAAAGCTGCACGATGCCATATCGGGCACACAGCGCATCATCGAAGGGGTGGAGAGGCCTACGCCCACTTACAATGCGGGCGAGTGGCCCTGGATGAGATACACGAACCACATGGCCCTGCGCCTTCGTGACGTCTCCCTCGTCCCTCTCGTCGGGCCGCGAATGAAGGAGAATCTTGCCGCTCGGGGACTTCGCAAGATATGGGACCTGGCAGCGGCGTCCTCCGAATCTCTCCAGGAAATCCCGGGCGTGGGTCGGTCGACGGCCGAGAGGCTCATCGTCAATGCCCGGGCGATCCGGGAAGGGGCCTGCATCGAACTCGCCCCTTCGGCCTTGCGCTTGCCGGGCGGGGCCCGGTCGCTTTTCCTGGATCTGGAGGGCACGGACCCATCGGGCGAGCAGGAAGGTCTGGAGCAGGTGGACTACCTGATCGGTCTTCTCATCGAGGATGCCGAGGGGATTCGATACCGGCCGTTCATGGCCTGGCGGATCGACGAGGAAGCGCGGATGTTCCGGGAGTTCGTCGATTTCGTCACGGCGTTTGACGACGCGGTGATCTACCACTGGCACAACTACGAGCGATGGCATCTCAAAAAGCTGGCCCATCGACACGGTTTTGCGGATCGACTGGAAAAATGGATCTTTCCACGCATGGTCGATCTGCACCGCGTTGCAACCCGTGCCTTCGCCTTCCCGACGCCCACCAACGGCCTCAAGGACATCGCGAAGCACCTTGGATTCCGCTGGCGCCATGAGGACGTAAACGCCCTCGATGCGATCGCCTGGTACCTGCGCGCCCAGAAGGAGCCCGGAGCCTGGCGGGAAAAGCTCGAGGCCGTCATCGATTACAACGAGGACGATTGCATGGCCACGAAGTTCATCAAGGACTGGCTCGTTTCGCAGGCAGGCGGCGCCTCATCGGGGCCGTGAGAGTAAATCGCTTTGCGGTGGCGCCTGGGATGTGGTAGGGTAGACCCGCTTCGAAGGGCATCTTTTTCGGGTTGGCGGTATCGCGAAACGTTGCGCCATCCTTGTTCCGGGATGGCCGGATTCGTCACCGGGGTAACTACCGAGTGGAAAGATCGTTTGCACGGGTTCTTTTTGTCCCGCTGGCCGTTGCCATCGGGATTTTTCTCATTGTCAACTTCAACGTCCACACGTTCTTCATGGACCGGGAGCGCCTGTCGGAGCTCCTGATATCCTACGGTGCCACTTCCGTATTGCTCTTCATCGCCCTCCAGATCGCCCAGGTGGTCGTCTCGCCTCTGCCCGGCGACGTGACGGGACTCCTCGGGGGCTATCTCTATGGCCCGGTCCTGGGGATCATCTATTCCACGATCGGGCTCACCATCGGCTCCTGGATTGCTTTTGTTCTTGCCCGCTTCCTGGGGTTCCCCTTCGTCGAGAGGATTATCCGACCGTCGACAATCCGGAAATACGATTACTTCCTGGAGCACAAGGGGCTGGCGATCTCCTTTATTTTCTTTCTGATCCCGGGGTTTCCCAAGGACACGCTCTGCTATATCCTGGGTCTGTCGCACATGCGGACGCGGAACTTCCTCGTCGTCTCCACGACAGGCCGACTGCTCGGCACAACCCTCCTGTCGCTCCAGGGAAGCTCGCTGCGCAACGATCAGGATGTGTTTTTTTTCATCCTGCTCGGCGTGACGGTTCTGATCATCCTGGGGGGGTATTTCCACGTGGGATGGTGGTTGAGATCGTTTCTCAAGAAGAGGAAGGGATCACGCCCTGCCCTTTCCCCTCTGCAGCCGCAGCCCGGAAGGGTGACGCAGCCTCCGGAGGGCGGCTCCGACGACAAGCAGGGTTGACACCCCTTTTGCCGTCTTGAGGACCGGTTCGATCACGCTCGCCTCGAGGGACTGTGCCGTCGAGTGGACGCCGGTTGCGACTCTCTCGAAGCCCTTTGCCGTCTCGGCGGTCCTGTCCGAAAGGACCTGAATGGAAGACTTCAGGGCCTGGGCGTTGCGGTTGATCTCGTCGAGATTTTGATGAATGGCGGGCAGGTGCCGCTCCAGGGTCGCGGCCAGTTCCGTGACGTTACGGCTCGTTCTTCGCATCTCGACCAACGTCACGGCTGCCACAGCGGCAAGCGCAATCAGGGCCGCTGCGGCCAGAGCAATGCTGATCTCCCACGGTATAGGCAAAGCCCCCCCTGGAGACCTCCGATCGCCTGGATGGACCGGGGTCTAGGATTTGAGTTTGGCGGCCAGATCGTCGGCCTTCCTGCGTGCCGTCTCTTCGATTTCCTGGAGCCGATGGACCAGGTTGTCCTGGGTGCGCCTCGCCTTGTCGTAAAGGGCATCGTACTCATCCTGGACCTTGTCGGCAAATTCCTTGGCCTTCCCGGCAAGCTCCTCCCGGGTCTCCGCACCGCTTTTCGGCGCAATCAGGAGACCGACCACGATGCCGACGAGCCCCCCGATCACTGCGCCTGTGAGGATCCCTTTTGCAAAATCGTCTCTTTCGCTCATTTCGTCCTCCGGGATCATGATAGTGTATTTTTGGGGAATGGGGACCGCGCGGCGCCGACCCGGGGGCTTGTTCCCCGGATCATGCCCGTCATGGCCTGAACGCTTCCAGGGCCGTCCGGACTCGTTTCACCAGACCGGCAAAGGTTGTCAGGACATGGGACATCCGATCTCGGGTCCCATCCTTGAAGCGGTCGTCGATGTGCGAGAGCCCCCCGCGGAATCGCTCGACACCGAGGGAGAGATCTTCCACACGGCTTCTCACCATTTCGACGGACTTGCCGACGGTCAATGTGAGACGGTCCACATTTTCCAGAATGGAGGGCAGCGAGCGGTTGATGGTCTCTTCCATCGTTGCCCGCACCGCATGGACGCTCTGCCGGACGTTTTCCGTGATGTAATCGACGTTTTTCAGGATCTGGGGCAGATTCTGATTCAGCGTCGTGATCGTCACGTCGAGATTCCGGACCGTGCGTCTCAATTGCAGGAGAACGGGAATCGCGAACCCCACGAGGACCGCTACGGCAAGGCAAAGGATGAACAGGCTTGTTTCCCAGTTCATGGGCTTCACTCTCCTTTAGGACTGCGAGGCCGACCCGCCGCCCATTTCCTGTGCCTTCTTCTCCGCCTTGGCTTCCACTTCCTTCAATTTCTTGAGCAGGTTTTCGTAAGCGCTTTTGCTCTTATCGAGGGCGACATCGTATTCATCCTTGAGCTTTGACGCAACGTCCTTCGCCTTTTCCGAGAGCTCGTCCCGCGTTTCCTTTCCACTCTTGGGCGCATAGAGCAACCCGATGATTACGCCGACGAGCCCCCCGATGAGAAGCCCCTTGGCCCAATCGCCGCATTTTTGATCGGACATGATGACACCTCCTTTACAGAAATGGTTTTTGCTGGCAATATGCACAAGTAGAATTATAAGGGCATCCCATGGCCGAGTCAACGCAGAAAACGGCGGCGTTGCAATTTCACTCAGCCCGCAGCCGGCCCTGCGCGGGTTGCAACACGGACGGATGCCCTGCCGAAAGAGGGAACGCGATGGCCAAGGAACGGGTCACGAGGCGGCAGAAAGACATCTCGCGCCTGCTTCGGGAGCAGAAAAAAGCGGGAAAACCGACGCCCCACCGCCCCAAAAAGAAGAAATGAGGAAAGGAAGATGTTCACGATGAAGCGAATGAGCCTGCTTGTCCTCCTTGCGGCGACGTCCCTGCTGTACAGCGGCTGTGCCTACGTCGACCTTGCACTCCTGCCCGAGCCCGGTCCCCTTCAGGAAAAGGTGGTCGACGGCGAAGGCGACCGGAAAATCCTGCTCGTGGACGTCACGGGGATCATCTCCGAGGAAAAGCGGCGCAAGCTGGGGCTTCGCGAGGAGACCTCCATGGTCGATGAGTTCAGGGAGTCCCTGAAGAAGGCCCGCGGGGACAAGAAGATTGCGGGGCTTGTCATCCGGATCAACTCGCCCGGCGGCACGGTGACGGCGAGCGATATCCTCCATCACGAAATCCTCGAGTATAAGAAGAAATCCGGCGTCAGGGTGGTAGCGTGCATGATGGATGTGGCGGCTTCCGGTGGTTACTACGTGGCGACGGCGGCCGACGAAATCGTGGCCCACCCCACGACGATCACGGGGAGCATCGGCGTCATTGCCATGAAATTCAACGTCCAGGGGCTATTCGAGAAGATCGGCGTGGAGTCCCGAGCCATCAAATCCGGAGAGTTGAAGGACATCATGTCCCCGTTTCGGTCCGCCACGCCGGAAGAGATCAAGATCGTGCAGACGATTATCGATCAGATGAACGGCCGTTTCATCGACGTCATCGTCGAGGGTCGAAAGCCCCTTTCCCGGGAAGCCGTCGTGAAACTGGCCGACGGCCGTATCTATACGGCAGGACAGGCCCTGGACCTCAAACTCATTGACCGGGTAGGATATCTGGACAGCACCCTCGACGGGCTCAAGAAATCCCTCAACCTGGATAAGGCCTCGGTCATCATGTATAACAGGCCTGGCACCTACAAGGGGACCATCTACTCGGAGGCGGGCGGAAATACCACGGTCGTAAACATCCTGCCCCAGGATTTGGAAAGCATGATGCCGAGGGGGTTCCAGTTCATGTACCTCTGGGCACCATGAAGAAGTGACCAGTGATCAGTGATTAGTGACCAGTGAAAGAGTCAGGAAGAGATTCGGGGATCTTGTAGATATAAATGGGGTCGTTGTTGAGTTTGGAGGCGGCGCGGAGGACGGCCTGGTGCTTCCAGCCGGGTATGGGAAAGTTGAAGGAGATCACCCGCGCCCCGGAGCCGAGTTCCTTTCCGAGCTTTGCCCCGAGACGGCTCATGACGTCAGGGAAGAGATAACACGAGACGATGTTTGCCTTCCCGAGATCCGCCTTCCAGAAATTGCGGCATCGGACCTCCAGGCCTCTTCTTCCCATCGTGAGGAGTTTTGCCTTCGCAAAGGCAATCGGGTTGATCTCGAACCCGATACACGTCACGCCGTACCGCTTCCTGGCCAAACGCAGGACGCGGCCGTCGCCGCAGCCGATATCCACGAAAAGCTCTCCGGGTTTCATGGGAACGGCATCGAGTGCCTTGCGGATCTTCACGCGGGCCGTCGATGTGAACATGGCCCCCTGTGTGACCGGATGGACCACGACGATGGCCAGTGCATGAATAATTTTCAGCACGGCGGCCCCTCCCATGATCGTGAAAACGACAACGAGCCACGTCGGCATAAGCTTGCTCCCGGCTTTTCTTACCTCATCTGCCCGCTGCTGTCAAAGCAGGGCTCCCCGTGGACAGCAACTCCCGCCTGTGGTATGACGAATTAAAATGATCTCGAGGGAGACCCTGCCATGAAGGACCTGAACCCTGTCGGCTGTCCCAAACTCGACGGGCCTGAAGTCAGTCAATATCTCTTCTACCCCCGGGCCTCCTGGCAAGCCCCCTTGTCCCAGGAAGCGGTTCGCGATGTCATGATCCCCGTGGAGCCCGATGTTTCCATCGGGGCGAGATACCATATCTTCAACAAGCAGGGGCCCTCCGTCCTGTTTTTTCACGGCAACGGGGAGATCGTCGAGGACTACGAGGATATCGCTTTCCTGTACTCCCGCCTCAACCTCAATTTCCTCCCCGTCGATTACAGGGGATACGGACACTCGACGGGCCAGCCGACCGTGAGTGCCATGCTGCGGGATGCCCACGTCGTTTTAGAGTACACGAGAAAATGGCTGACCCTCAACGGCTGCTCCGGCCCTTTCATCGTCATGGGACGCTCCCTGGGCAGCGCGTCGGCCCTGGAACTGGCGGAAGGCTGCGCGGATCTCATCGACGGCCTGATCATCGAAAGCGGGTTTGCCCACTCCCAGACGATCCTCAATCTTGTCGGCGTTGACATGAAGCGCGCGGGCATCCAGGAAAGCGAGGCCTTCCGGCACATCGAGAAGATCGGCAATTTCCGAAAACCAACGCTGATCATCCATGCAGAGCTCGATCAAATCCTCCCCTTCAAAGACGGCGAAGACCTTTACGAGGCATCGGGCGCCGCACAGAAGAGACTCCTCAAGATACCCGGCGCGGATCACAACAGCATCTTCATGGTCGGACTCTCAGAATACATGAATGCCGTCGCAGTCTTTGCCGAGGGGCTTCGCTGATCTGAAATATCCGTCATTTTGCCTGTACGGATCGCCTTGCGATTCAACCCGCCCACGATTTCATGCCTCACAATCTCGATTTCATCCGCGTTTTTGCATGAGATTTGCATCGACGTCTATGGCGACTGCCTTAAGCGGTAAAAAAGTGGCCGTACGGGGCGTCAATCAGACCTCAACCAGGGACAGGGTGATGCAAAAATCTATCGATCTCTCGAACGAATTGAACGTTCTCGGCATGCTGGACAAGGCGCGGGAGATTTATTCCGAGCTCGGCGACGCACCGGCCATTTCCTATGTCAGGTCCAATTACAGGCTCTTGTCAAAAATCTATCACCCGGACCTGAATCCGAACAACAAGGAAAAAGCCGAGAAGATGCAGCAGAAGATCAATGAGGTGGCCCATATCATCAATGCGCTGCCCGACAAGGAGCTCATCGAAGTCATCAAGAACGGTGCCCTCAAAAAACCGAAAGAAAAGTGGAAAGTCCTCGTCGTCGAAGACGAATTCGGCTATCAGGACACCCTTCGCAACATCTTCACCATGGAGGGGTTCGAAGTCCGCGTGGCCATCGACGGGGACACGGGGTACGAGGTCTACAAGGACTTCAAGCCGGACCTGGTCCTCACCGACGTCCTCATGCCCAACGTGAACGGCGTCGAGCTCGTTCGGCGGATCCGCAATGACGATTCATCCATCAAGATCATTTACATGAGCGGCTTTTTCGGCGTTAAACGCCTCAAAAAGGAGCTCGACGAGGAGGTGGCACAGTACCAGTACCCCACCCTGTCGAAGCCCTTCAAGGTGAGTCATTTACTGGAACTCGTCAGGGAGTATCTCGGGATGAACTGAACGAGACAGCCCCTCAGAGAAAAGAAAAGCCCGCCGTCAGGCGGGTTTTTTGTTGCTAGAGGAATGGGATCATTCACCCTCACCTCGATCCTCTCCCCTCAAGGGAGAGGAAGATTAGGGAATAGATTGTTTTAGGCTTTGCCCTCGTCCATGAACTGCTGGATCCGGTTGATGTAGACCCGCGTTTCCCGGGGAAGCTTTTCGGGATGCCGCTCCACATTCCCCATCCCCCAGTTGTAAGCTGCCAGTGCCGTCGGTACATCGCCCCGGTATCGGTCCAACAGGCCTTTCAGGTAGCGTGTCCCGCCCATGATGTTCTCTTGCGCGTCATAGGCGTCCCGGATCCCGAGGTCCTTTGCCGTTCCGGGCATGATCTGCATCAGGCCCATGGCCC
Organism: Syntrophaceae bacterium UBA2192; assembly: GCA_002327315.1. Lineage (GTDB taxonomy): Bacteria > Desulfobacterota > Syntrophia > Syntrophales > UBA2192 > UBA2192. The sequence goes on from DCVI01000135.1 coordinate 19,436, forward strand.
CCTTCGGTGAGGTGCTCTCATTGCGGAAATTGCTTTCGGCGCGGATGACGGCACGGATGAGCCCAGCATCGACGCCGTATATCTCCGATGCCTGACGGATGATAGGTTCAACCTGTCGCGCCCTGTCCGATGCCTTGCGGACCCTTACAACGGAAGGCACCTCTTCGACGGCTGTCGGGACGAGATTTTCAGCTCCGGGCTTTGCCTGCCCTGCAGTAGGGGAAACGGCATTGATCCCGCCTGACTGCCATCGGGCGAATCGCTGATAGAGGGACTGATCGTCCCCCTTATCCCGCATGGATTCCAGCAGATGCTCGTCGAGCATCATCCGGAGTCTAATAATTTCAATAAGATGGATAAGTTTCTTTTCATCGCCGATTCCGGCGGCTCCCCCCGGAGCCGCATTTTCGGCTGGAGCGGCCATCTGCGTTTCCAGTATCTTCTTGAAGCTCCCCGCCCCGTCGGCCCCATTCAATGCAGTACGTCCTGCTTCCAGTGGCTGCCTCTTACCGGTCCGGCGTACGATTTCGTCCAGTACAGCAGGTAGTTTCATAAACCGCTCCTGCCCCGGAATAGATCAATTTCCATGCCAGCAGGCCCGCGGTGGGCGGTGCGAGTAATTTTAATTGTGCGCTCGCCCGCTCTCCGGATGAATTCGTTTCAGAAAAGGATTGGCATGTCCGATTAAATAGATCGGTGCCCCACATCACGGAAGGAAGGGAAATGGTACGCAGGATCTTGCAACGGCAAACGGAAAAATACAAAGATCTGATCTATTCAGAAGCCGAAACGATGAAGGGCTTCATGGTTCTGCTGATGAAGCCGAGAAACACAGGCATTCCCTGGACGGGAGAGGAGATCAAGACGCTGAAGTTCTACATCCGGCACCTCGCCCATTACGTCCCGTTCATGATTATCTTCCTGCTGCCGTTCGGCTCTCTTTTCCTGCCCGCGATGGCCGAAGTCCTCGACCGCCGCCGCGACCGCAGACCGCAAGAAAGTGACCGGTGATCAGTGACCGGTGACCAGTGTAAGAGACGAAGCGAAAAAAAACAATGCCCGTCTCTCTCCTCGGGAGTGAGTTTATCCTTAGCCTGCCGAAGGAGATGCCTCGCATCTGGGCATTTTTGACCAGCCTGTTTCACCGGTCACTGGTCACTGATCACTGGTCACTATTTTGTCAGGGCGCCGCCCATCTGCATCATCAACCACACGTAAAAGTTCACTGGCGTCCCCTCGATCCTGGACTTTGCCCCGCGTCCCCAATCTGAGAGATACATGCCCATAAGCGAGCTCTCGGCCATGACGACCCCGATCGGGGCTACTTCCTCACTCACAAGGGCTTCCAGGGTCTCGCCTTTGGTATCGACGGCCTCCACGTCCCAGGCATTGACGGTACGGCCGCCGAGCGGGATTACGCGCCTGGCGATTCGTCTGGCCACAGCGGCACCCTGGAAATTGCCCACGTCCCTGTCCGTCCCCTCCCCTTTGTAGAAGCTCTCAGGGACCGTAAAGGGCGCATAACCCTGTACCTGGACGATGACATCCAGGATCTCGCCGGGACCGCTTTTGGTCTCCTCGACGAGGAACCGGGTCACGACGGAGGGGTCCTTTTCCGGGGTCACTCCGACCTCCATCCATGAGCAGGGCTTTCCGTCCCTGGTCAGCCTCTCCAGTGTGGCAATGTACATTCTGTAGTATTCTTTTTTCGCGCGGTCGTGGATGAAATAGCCGGACCAGGCACCGGGTGTGAACTGGAAGGTATCGCCCACGATCATCAGGGGTCGCTGCCCATCGATTTCGGCTGTATGCCCCGGAATGGCCGCCGGCCCCACAGCGCAAACCATGAAGATGACTAGAACAATGAAAACCCGCCGGGGATGATTCCTGTACGACATTTCCGGCCCCTCACTTCTTCTTGATCTGTTCGGGCTCGAACCGGGGTTTCCACTCCTTCACGCGCGCCGACGCGAGGCGCCCGACATCGTTGTCGGCGGCCGACTGTACCTGCAGTTTGTAATGCTCGTAGGCGGACTTCTGATCGTTGATGTTCTCGTAGCACTGTCCGAGGATGCCGTGGATCGTCTTGTTTTTCGGACTGGCCTGTGCAACGGTTTCAAGCGGGTTGATGGCAGCCCGGTAATTTCCTGTCCGGTAGTAGCTCAAACCCAGCAGCCGCTGAGCCGTCACATCCCCCGGGAAAGTCTGAACCGCCTGTTTCATATAATCGATGCTCGCGGCGTAATTCTGCTTGCGGTAGTTCATCATCCCGAGGCCGCGAACGGCGGGCTGGTAGGTTCCTTGCAGGGATAGAGCCGCCCGGAAGTATCGCTCCGCATCGCCGTGATTGTTCTGTTTGAGGTAGATGAAACCCGCAAGGGCGTAAAATGGCGGCTGGGTGCGGTCCTCGGTGATGGCCCGGTTGATGTAATTGTTCGCCTCGGCAATGCGGTTCTTCTCGAAGGCCCTTGCAGCCTTGTCGTAGTACTCCATGTAAACCCGGTGCGTCCTGCGCATGTTTGCCGTCAGGGACTGGTACGTCGCCCGGCTCGACCCGTCTCCGGACATTGCGGATCGCGGCGTCGAGCTGATCATCTGCTGCATCTCATCGATCCGCACCGAGGTGCGGGGGTGTGTGGACAGAAGCTCTTCGAAGAAGGTTCTTTCGCCGGGCTCCTGTCCCACGGACCGGGCATATTCCTTGAATACCTTGTCGAGGTTCCGGTGAGCACTCAAGGCGTTGTTGGGGTCGTAGCCCAGGCGGCTCATGTAGGCAACCCCGAGCCGGTCCGCCTCGAGTTCGTCATCGCGGCTGTATTTGAGAAGCAGGAGCTGTCCGCCCAGGGCGCCCAGCCCTACCACGGCCTCACCGTAGTCATCACCGCCGACGGCAACGGCCGCGATGCCCAGGGCCAGACCCAGCATCATTTTCTGCGACATCTGCTTCGCAGAGTGTTTCGCCGAGATGTGGCCGACCTCGTGCCCCATGACGTAGGCAAACTCCCCCTCGTTTTCCAGCCCGGCGATCAGCCCCCGCGTCATGACCACATGACCCGGGATGGCCCAGGCATTCGGGACGGAACTGTTCTGGACGCTGAAGGTCAGCGGCAGATTCGGCCTGTGGGATTTCTTGTGCAGCCTCATGACGACACCCTCGAGATAACGCTTGAGTTGGGCATCCTGGTATTCCCCGCCGCCCCCCTCGGCGCTCCAGAGGGCATCGCGGTAGACGGAATTCCCGATCTTGATCTCATCCTCCTCGGAGACCAGCATCAATTCGTCCTTGCCGGTTACTGGGTTGGCGGCACAGGAGGCGAGAAACGCGAAAAGCAGGGCGAGCAGCGACAGTTGCAGGGCCGCCCGGAAATATCGAGCCGTCTCGGCGTGGCGTTTGGCACGGATTTCATTTATCACCGTTCACCTCTCCAACCTTCTTAACTTCTTCACTTCGTCTCTATCGGAGTCCTGTCATGACGACCAGCCTGTCCGGGAGATTGTCGTCATACAGAAGGGCCGGCACGACACTCTCTGCGGCGGCGTTGCCTTGCCAGGTTTTAGACGCGAGGGTCTGGCTGTCCCGTACGGCCAGGAATGTCACCTCCCCGTTCGGCCCGAGTTGGACGGGCCGGATGAGAATCTCCCCTGCCCTCACCAGGGTGCCCGCATCGGCTGACTCGCCCCGGGTCAGAATGGTCACGTCGAGCGTCGAACGGTTGCGTATCGTTGCAACGACGTTTCCCGCCTTTTTCGCCGCGTTGCCCGGAGTCGCCTGCACGGCCGCAGCTTGCCCTGTTTCCGGACGGTACTGGCTCGAGGTGAATCCCGCCTTCCTCTCCAGCGGCACAACATAGGATTCAAGGCCAGCATCGGGCCACCAGACCAGGCTCTGGCGATACCGGATGACAGCGTCACGAAGCTGTCCTTTCTGCTGGAGGGCATAGGCCTCGCCTCGGAGGCTCGTGGCAACGGAGCGGCGAAGAACGATTTTCTGCATCTCCGTCTCACGACCGATGACGGAATCCGGAACGGCCACAACGACCGGGGCGGCTCTCTCATCGACGGCAGACAAGCCCGGTGTGCCGGCAGCTGCTGCCGTCCAACGGCTTGCCCCCGAAACTTCATCGATCCTGTTCTCGAGGGTTTCGAGCGCTTTCGGGGCCTTGAAATCGCCCGGGTAATGACTCACCTGCTTCTTCCTTCCAACGGCCGCGACGTAGACAAGGGCCGAGGGGGCATCGGTGATGCCGACCTGGGCGTAGGCGTCGTTCAGGGAGAAAAAGCCGCTGCGCTCGATCTCCTCGACGAGCGATCTCACCGCATCGGGATCAATGACGGCCGTATGGCTTCCCCTGACGCGAACGTGATCCTTTCCATCGTAGCGCACCGTCCCGTCACCGTAGAGTGTCACCCCGTAGACGGGACAGCTCCCGTAGCAGGGGCCCCTCTCGAGGCGGATGACGACCGATTGGGGATCGTAAGCGCCGCACGGAACAGTGAGGCTCACCAGGATGAGGGCAATAAGGGCAATCCGACGGAACATGGCGGCCACTCCCGTGAGGTGCGACAAAATAATGCCTTGCCCGAGAGTTTCGACAGGCAAGGCATTTCCATCAGTCAAGATGTGCAAGCTGAAACATTTCCCGATTCACCGTTTGAATCGATCCTCGGATGAATTAAAATTCCTCCGTTTTCAAGCCCCTTCCTAGTTGAGGAACACCTTGTACTTCTCGAGGGTCTTTCTCCACTCCGGGTTCTTCCGCAGATTCGCGATATCGGGGTCCTTCCGGAGCGAGTCATAGTCGTTGAACCCGTTGGCCAGGGCGGCATCGAGCTCGACAAAACCCAGGTCGACGTTTCCCATGAGGGAATGGCACGAGGCCAGGTTGTACCGGATGGCCGGATCGTTCGGCTTCAGTTCCTTCGCCTTCTTGAGGTCGTCGAGGGCGAGGTTGTACTTCTTCTGCATCATGTAGGCGACGGAACGGTTCGAATAGGCCGTGGCGTAACCCGGGTCTTTCTTGATGGCGTTCGAGAACTCCGTGATCGCGTTGTTGATGTTCTCGTTGAAGATGGCCGGAGAGTTGGCGTTCTTGGCCGTGCTGACGTAGGCCATGCCCTGCTTCAGGTTCTGCGTGACTTCGAGGGAAGGCTGTCCGGGTGCAGCCGCTGGTGCAGCCGGTGCCGGTGCCTGCGCCTGCGGAGGCGGGGGCGGCGGTGATGACTGCTGCCCGCACCCGATGAGGGCAATGGCGATGAAGCCGGTGACGGCCAGTGACGCGATGATCGTTCTCTTCATGTATTGATCTCCTCCTTGGGATCGTTTTGCTATCGCTTTACGCGCATATTCCAGTTTTCATTGGTAGCCATGGCCTGGGGGGTCTGGGTGATTTCGGCCCCCTTCTCCTGCTGAACCCGCTGAGTGGTCCGGGGCTTGGAGTAATCGAAGGCGTCCTTCACCGACCCGTCGTAGCGCTTCATCCCGTCCACAAAATAATAAGTAAAGACGCTGTTGTGAAGTTGATCCGATTCCCAGGATTTCTCGCCTGCGCTGCTTGCGCTGATGAGGACCTTGCCGTAGGACTCCTGGCTGCCGCCGATGCTTTTGCCCGAGGATGCGGCCTGTCTGGGCTGATCCTCGAGGACGATGTCCTTGGCCCCGAAGAGCCGCTTTCCCTGGGCCGTGGAAACACCGTAGCCCTCGTTCTCATCCCCCACACCGAGAGACTTCCCGCCCGGAGGGAGAAACCCGGGGATCGCCCGGTAGGCCCCGTTGCTGTAACAGGTATCCAGTACCATGACGAGCCTGCGCGCCCGGAGATTTTCCACGAAATCCTTCAGTGCGGATTCCGCCACCGACGTGTGCCATACCCGCTCCCGGGGGTTGACCTCCGTGTCGTAGGTCACGATGTAGACCCCCCCGAACTTGTCGGGCGGCGTGCCATGGCTGCTCATGTAGACGACCACGAGATCGTCTTCCTGCGCTGCATTCCGTATTCCGTTGAGATACTTGACGACATTGGACGAAGTGGCGTTCTGATCCGCCAGAAAATAGGTGTTGTTCTTCGTAAAGCCCGCCTGCTCGAGGAGAAACCGGTAGAACAGGGTGGCGTCCCTCACGGAGTACTGCAGAGGCGTGATGCCGTTTTTGAATTTCCCGACTCCGACGACAAGTGCATAGCGGTTCCGGACGGGCCCCACGGGCGCATCGCCTCGCACCTGCGGCTTCAGAACGGCAGCCCGGCTGAAGAGCGAGCCCAGCCTTCTTTCCCACTCCTTGACCTTGATGTTCTCCGGCGTGACGGGCGAGACCCACTTCACGCCGACGACGGTCTGGGCGATCGAGAAGGCCCGGTCGACCTGGATCTCGTCATCGTAATCCCCCTTGAGTTCCAGCCGCCCGTAGGAATCGAGGGCGACAAAGCCGTTGGGGACTCCTTTTTGCGCAAACTGCTGGTTGATCTGCCGGATGTGGGCGTCGGTGACCGATGTGGACTGTGCCATGACGGCGCCCGGGACGAGCGCCATCACGGTGACGATCAGCCATACGAGGGTGGATGGAATCCGCTTCATCATGACTTGCTCCAGGGGTTGGATCGCCGTTAGCGGATTGCGACGGATGCCCAGTTTGTCTCCAGGGATGCCGCCCCTTTTTTCACGATCAGATCCTTTTCCACGGTGTCTTCTTTACCCGCCGCGGCCACCTTGAAACCGATGCGGTATTTCCCTTCGGGGACGTCCTTGGGAATGTCGAATTTGCCGTCAGCCTTTCGCAGGCCCGGGGCTGCAGTGATCTCCTGGTCGACTCCCCCGAGGTTCGTCCACTCGTTCTTCGACGGTTCGAAATACTTCACGTAGCGCGTCTCGGTGACCTTCATCTCCTTGGATCCCTCGGGAGCCATGACGTAGTAGGACCCCCCGAGATTGACGGTCTGGCCGGGTGTGATCGTACCCGGCGTCACGTTGAAGCCCTGGACCTTGACGACATCTCCCTGGGATGGATTGTATCCTACCTGCCGGGCCGTCTGCTGGTATCCCGCCACAGGCTGGCTCTGCAGGGTCGAGTAGAGGCTCAGGCAGTGACCCCAGGCGACGAGGAATGCGAAACCGCCTCCCACCAAAGCGCCCACTCCCGCCGATTTCCAGCTGCCGCCGATCAGGGCGCCGGCCAGGGCGCCGGCCGCGGCGCCTCCCGCCGTGTACATGGCGATGCACTTGTTGCGGGCATCGATCCGCTCGTCCTCCGTCCGGATCTGCGACGGATCGGGCAGCACGGATGCGCAGGAGGACAGAAGAAAAACACAGACCAGAAGGACACTGAGCGATTTGATGCGAAAGACGTTCATGAATTCCTCCTGTTAGCGGTGCTTCAGCTTGAGGTCGAGCGTGAGGATGCCCCCGTCATCGATGGCCGAGGCCGGGACAACACCGTAGTTGCTGCCGTCCCTGGCGTCGTTCTCCAGGATGATGTCCTTCGTTCCCTTTGCCGAGGGCTTCCAGCCCGCCTTTGGCGAGATCACCGCGTATCCCGTCTGATTCTGGTCCACGACGATGTCCTTCGAACCCTGCATGCTGCTGGCAACCATCACGGGCGGGGGCGGAGGCAGGCTGCTGCCGGCGTCTGCCACGGGTCCGGGAGGAGGCGGAGGCATGCTGGGGGGTGCTGAACTCATCGAACCGCTTGAAGGCGGAAGCGCACCGGGAGGCGCCGCCGGAGGCAGGGGAACGGTGCCGGGACCGCCTGCCACGGTCGTGGACTGACCTCCCACGATCGGGTTGGGGTTGCCGGACAGCATGATCATCACCTTCTCGGTGCCGGGTGCGCCGGCAAACTTCAGGGCTGTCGACTTGGGGATCTCGTAGAGCTGTTTTGCTTCGACGTATTCGTTAAACAGGACAGTGGTATTTCCGGTGGGGCCGATGTTCATGATCGTGAGGTAGCCGGGACGGTTCGTCCGGACAAGCATCTTGATCCTCTCGCCCGACTTGAATGTCCTTGTCTTGGGGACGATGGAGAAATCCCCGTTGGGCTTGAGGAGCGCCAGCTTGTAGGATATGCCTACGTATTTTTCGGGCGCCGCTGCTGCGGGCGTGCTCGGGGCCGGGCCGCCGGATGACATCCGTACGGATGCACCGTCGCCGCTGTCGAAGATCGCCTTGGCCCCCTTGGGGGATTTCTGGGCGTCCGCAGACAAGGGCATGAAGACCATTGCGCAGACGAGCGCCATAACCGCTGGTACCACCAATTTCTTCCTGTTCATACAACAACCTCCCTGTTTTCTGGGTCTTCCTCTGTTTTCGAAAATCCCCGGGTCCGGTCATCGCGAACCCCGTGGCGACGCACGCCTGCAACGTGTTCCTCGTCGACTTCGTTGCGCCGCGCGGAGTATAAAAAAACTTCCGATTGCTGTCAATCGGTATCCGGCACTGTGTAGCAGTTCTTTCCTGTTGCCGGAGTCTTGACGGTCCGCCCTCTGCCCTTTGACGGTGCAACGTCAGATCTCGATCCGAACTCGACAGACTCCGACTGCAGACACAGGGTTTCCCGGGCAAAAGCTATATTGAAATTGATTATTTGCGAAAAATCCTTTATGTGATCTTCACGTCCCGGGAATTCCTGGAATCGCAATCTCTGCCCGGGACATGCAAGATGTGTGAAAACGGAAAGGACAATCGGGGGGGGCGCACTTCATTCACGGGAAAATTTTTTATGGTGCCTGGGGCGGGAATCGAACCCGCACAGCCCTAGGGACCGAGGGATTTTAAGTCCCTTGCGTCTACCAGTTCCGCCACCCAGGCAATGAGGCAGGTACGGGCATGTATAGTATCTTTGCCGGGTACTGTCAAGATGCGAGGCGGCAGGCCGCGGTGCGGAGCTGGCAATAACAACCCTGAACAGCGTCAGTGGAGGCAGCATGCAGGAAGCCGACATCATCCTTGAAGGCGGGACGATCCTGACCCTGGACGAGGCCGACACGGTCATCCCTTCAGGCGCCGTCGCCATCCGGAAGGATACGATTGTCGCCGTGGGCCCCCGGTCCGATATCGCGGGCCGCTACCGGGGCCGGACGGTCGTAGAAGCGGCCGGCCACGTCATCATGCCCGGTCTCGTCAACGCCCACACCCATGCGGCCATGACATGTTTCCGGGGGATCGCCGATGACCTGGAGCTGATGGAGTGGCTCAACCGATACATCTTTCCCGCCGAGGCAAAAAACGTGGACACGGAGCTCGCCTACTGGGGAAGCCTGCTGGCCTGCGTCGAGATGATCCGCTCCGGCACGACGGCATTCTGCGACATGTACATCTTCGAAGACGAGACGGCGAAAGCGGCGAGCCTCGCCGGGATGCGCTGCCTTCTCGGGGAGGTGCTCTTCGATTTCCCCTCCCCCAATTTCAAGACGCCCGATGAGGGGCTTTCGTACACGAAGGACCTCATCGAAAAATGGGCCGGCGACCCGCTGGTTCGGATCGCCGTGGAGCCTCACGCCCTGTACACCTGCTCGGAGGACCTGCTGAAGAAGTCCAAGGCCCTCGCCGACCGCTATAAGGCCCCCCTTGCCCTTCACCTGCTGGAGACGAAATCTGAGCGGGAGAGCCTGATGGGAAAATTCGGTTGCAGTCCCGTGAAATACCTTCACGACACGGGCTTGCTGGATGAGAACCTTGTGGCATTCCACGGCGTCTGGCTCGACGCCGAGGACATCGAGATGTTTGCCCGCAGGGGGGCGAAGGTCGTGCACAACCCGGAGAGCAACATGAAGCTGGCATCGGGCGTCTCCCCGGTGCCGGATCTGCAGACGGCAGGCGTGACCGTCGCCCTGGGCACGGACGGCTGCGCCAGCAACAACAACCTGGACCTGTTCCAGGAGATGGACACGGCGGCCAAGCTCCACAAGGCCTTCAGGCTCGATCCCACGGTGATGAGCGCAGGCACCGTCCTGAACATGGCAACGCGCGACGGCGCACGGGCCCTCGGAATGGGGGAAGAGGTCGGATCCCTGCGGCCCGGGATGAAGGCCGATGTGATCACCGTCGATTTCAACAGTCCCCATCTCACGCCGGTCTACAGCGAGCACTCCCACCTGGTCTACAGTGCCTCGGGCTCCGACGTGGACACCGTCGTGATCAACGGGCGCATCGTCATGAGAAACCGCAAGCTCCTCACCGTCGACGAGGCGGAAGTGATGGAGCGCGTCAACCGGATCGCCGGGCGAATCCGGGCAAGTCTCGGGATGTGAGGGCCCCCGTATGAACCACATTGAAAAGATCGACATCCTCATCACTGGCGGCACCCTTCTCACCCTGTCCGACGGAATGGACATGATCGACGACGCCGCCGTCGGCATCTCCGGGGGAACGATCCGCTTTGCCTGCACCAGGGCCGAAGCCCCGGCGTCAAACCCTGTCGAAACAATCGATGCCGCGGGCTGTGCCGTCATGCCGGGCCTGGTGAACACGCACACCCACCTTCCGATGACCTGCTTCCGGGGGCTCGCCGACGATCTGCCTCTGATGGAGTGGCTCCACGACCACATGTTCCCCGCCGAGGCCAAGCACTTGAACCGCGAGATGATCTACCGGGGCGCCCTTCTCGGCGTGGCCGAGATGATCCGCTCGGGCACGACCACCTGCTGCGACAGTTATTTTTACGAGAGCCACGTGGCCCAGGCTGCTGTCGATGCCGGTGTTCGCATCGTGGCGGGCCGGGGATTCATCGACTTCACACCCCCCGATGCAGCGGAGCTGGGGAAAAAGGCGGCAGCGGCGGAGAAGTTCATCACGAAATGGAATCCCCTTTATCCGATGGTAACGCCATCGCTGTTCTGTCACTCCCCTTACACCTGCGCCACGGAAACGCTCCAACTGGTGAAGCGCATCGCCGGCGAGGCGGGCGTGCCCTTCATGATGCACCTCTCCGAGACAAAGGAGGAAGGGGAGATCGTCCGGTCGCGCTACGGGCTCAAGCCGGTCCGTTACCTCGATGCGATCGGGGTCCTCGGCGGGAAAACGGCCATGGTTCATTGCAACTGGCTCGATGAGGACGAAATGGATCTGCTCGCGTCAAGCGGCACCGGCGTCTGTCACTGCCCCGAGAGCAGCATGAAACTCGCTGCAGGCATCGCCCCGATCCCGAAACTTCTGGATCGTGGTGTTCCCGTCGGTCTGGGGACCGACGGCTGCGCAAGCAACAACGACCTGGACATGCTGCTCGAGCTCGACACGATGGCGAAGCTCCACAAGGTCTCGACGATGAACCCGACGGTGATGGATGCCGCAGCGGCGCTTCAGATTGCCACGACCGGGGGCGCCCGCGTGCTGGGTCTTCAGCGCCTCATCGGGTCCGTTGAGCCGGGAAAGTGCGCTGATCTCATCGTGCTCGACATGAAGAAGGCACACCTCACCCCCCTGTACCATCTTTATTCCCAAATCGTTTATGCCTGCAGGGGAAGCGACGTGAGGGATGCGATCATCGACGGGAAGGTCGTGATGCGCAACCGGAGACTGTTAACCCTGGATGTGCAGAAAGTCATGGACGACGTCCGCGAGATTGCCGATCGGGTCCGCAGAAAAGACTAGGAATTGGGTATTGGGAATTGGGAAACTGGGAATTAGGTTATGATTCTTCTTCACTCAGACACTTAGACACTCAGACACTTCTTCCTCCACTAGTCACAAGCCGCTAGTCACTTCTTCACTGCGCGCACAGCGCGCATCACCACTCGATGCCTTTTGATTTGAGATACCCCTGCATTTCCCTTATCCCCAGCCGTGCCGCCTTTTTCATGTCCTCTAGGGCCTGTTTCGTCTCTCCCTGGCTCCAGAGCAGGGATGCGCGGTTACAATAGGCTTTACCATACTGCGGGTCTACCGACACGGCATGTGTGTAGTCCTCGATGGCTTTGATGAATTTTCCCGCCTTCTCGTGCGTAATCCCCCGATTGTAGTAAATCTCCGGCGATCTCGGCGAGTGCGCGATTGCTCTCGAGTAATCGCTGATCGCTCGTCCGTAATTCCTCACGGCAAAATAGGCATTGGCCCTTCGAAAACCGGTGATGGCCTCTTCATGAATGATGCCCCGGCTCTGCTCGATGCGGGCTTCCGTTTCCGGGCCGAAGATCGGGGGATTGATCTGGATTTCTGCAATGCTCTCCGGAGAAGGGTCAAGGGTGGACCAGCCGTTTCCCTTTTCCCGTTTCACGCCGGCGGGCTTTGACATGAGTCCGAGAAGTTCCGACAGTCTGTCTTTCATGAGATAAACCTCGGCAAAGGGCTTATGGCTCAGGGCAAATGGCAAAGACAAATTTCTTTTCTGTGACCTTATGCCTTTAGCCTTTAGCCCTATGCCTACCTTTATAAAAATGTGACCGTGAACAGATCCCGGACGACCTCTTCTTCGCGAAACATGCTCTCGCCGTCATAACGGACATCGATGAGCAGGCGTTCCTCGATCCCGAGGTTTGAAAGGTCGAGAAACGCGAATTCCAGTTTTCCGGTCACGAACTCCCCGTCGATATCCAGTTCGAAGGCGTAACGCCCCTCGCCGATCGTCCCGGCCGTCACGGCGACATGATCCTTGCCCGGTGCAGGCTTCGAACCGGACTCTGACCGGGTGGTCTTGATCTTCCTGGCGTTGAGATCTTCCACGGCCTCGCCGTCCACCGTGACGATGACGGAAAACGAGGAAGCCGTCCGCCCCAGGAGCCCCGTCTCGTGGAAGAAATCATCCACATCGTACCATGCGGTCCAGGTCGGGCCCACGAGCCGGGTCATGGCCTCGTCTTCCCAGTACCAGATGTCGCTGACGGCAAGCCCACGCTCCCGGCAGTGCGCCTCGATACGGTCTTTCGCCTTCGCCCGGATCTTTCCGCAGACGATCTCGCAGTCCTCGCCGCGAATCTCCACGCGGAGGATGTTCCGGGCGCGAAGGTCCTCCTCGGCAGGCGGCGTCTCCCGGTCCGTTTCCAGAACGGGGCGAGGGGTCACCTCTTCGTCCTCGTATCGTCCCAGCTTCCGGATCATCTCGGCGAGATCTTCCCCTGCCCGGCCGCCGATCCCTTTTTCGAACTGGTCGATATTACCGTCGAGGATCTCTTCGACGTCGCGGGTCTTTTTCTTTTTCGGCATGGCTCCCTCCTTCGTCAAGAGGGCTCAGGGAGGGGAACGGGGACTGGAACCCCTGCGTGTTCGACGGTACTCCATGAAGAGTCGGACCGGCGACTGCAGACGTTCCCATGCTGCCGACGCGCAAGGCATGCGGGTGCAGCCCCGTGTCAACAGTGCGAGATGATTGAATCTTCGAAAAACTCCCCGATACGCGCCTTCCCCTCCGTCGGCTGCATCGTGTAAATCATAATAGCTCGATCCGTTCAAGCCGTAAAGAGGAAAAAATGGGTTGTGATTGCCAATGCAGCCTTTTTCCGGTAGAGGATACCCATCACGGATCATGCAGGCAGGAGGATATCCATGGCGATTGTTACATTCCGGTCCGAGTCCGTTCTCAAAGGTGGCCTTTCCGTCGAAAACCGGGCGGGGAAATTCACGGTGCTGATGGATGAGCCGGAGACGCTCCGCGGGACCGACACGGGCATGAACCCCGTCGAGATGCTTCTATGCTGTCTGGGGGCATGCCAGTGCATCGTGGCACGCCTGTTTGCCAGGGCAAGGAAGATAGAGTTTCAGGATCTCCGGGTCGAGTTGGAGGGGGATCTGGACACCGACGGCTTTTTGAAGGGCAAGGACGGCGTGAGGGCGGGGCTCCATGAAATCCGTTACACGTTTCACATCAGGACCGACGCCGATGAGGAGAAGGTCCGCGAATTCGTCGATTTCGTGAAAAGCCGCTGTCCCGTCAACGATTCGCTTCTCGGCCACGTTCCGGTCATACAAAAAGAGATCGTCATTTCGAGGTGATCGATTCGCGCCCGGCCGGCGGGTCCCGAAAGGCGGCATTCGGATTCACCATCGGGTCCCAGGCGCATTTGGGACAGTAATAAGCCGGCCACACGCACCCGCAGCCCGAGCCGATGAGCTCGAACAGGGCGCAGGTTTCGCAGATGCCCGCCCCGCAGCCCAGGCATGGGGTGAAAACGACTTTCGCCCGGCATACTTCACAGGTCCCGATCTCAGCCTCCATGCCGGAATCTCCTTTTTCAACCCGGTCATACCCGCACGCCCCGGTCCGTACGGTCGCTTCCTGCAGGCCGCCGTCAGGGATCGCCGCGTTTTCCCCTCGCTCAGACCGCCTTGGCCTTCTTCAGCTTGCCGGGCTTTTTGCCTTCGTAGACCTGCGTCCAGTCGCCGAACGCGATGAGGATCGTGTCCACGGCCCCTTCGATCCCCACTTTCTCCGTGTTGATCACGAGGTCGTAATTCAGCGGGTCCATCGAGTCGGTCTGGAAATATTTCCGTATGAAGGCAATCCGGTCAGCGTCGCGCTTTTCGATGTACTTCTGCGCATCGGCGCGCGAGAGGTTCCGGATCGTCATCATGCTCTCGATCCGGTACTCGAGCGGCGCGATGATTTTCACGCGGAAGGTCGTCTCCGGAGGCAGGATGTATCCGGCCCCCCGGCCCACGAAGATGGCGTTGCCGTGTTTTCCGATCGTCCCCATGACCATCGTGAGGTGCTTCAGGTAATCGCTCGGCCAGAGATGCCTGGAGACAAACATGGAATTGATCCAGCTCTCCATGGTCGTGACGGCCTTCTCGTCCAGCGTCTCGATGACCTTCGTGCTCATCTTGGAGCTCTCGGCCACCCGTTGGATGATCTGCCCTGCCATGAGGTCCATCTTGGTCTTTTTCGCCAGGATGCGGGCGATCTCGCTTCCCCCGGCGCCGGCCTGCCGGGAAATCGCGATGGAGTATACGCTCACCGGGGCTTTTTCCCGCTGCCACTTGTCCAGCTGCTCCTGTACGATCTTCGCCTCGACCTCGCTGTCCTTGATCTGCACATCCCGCGTGTAGTCGGGACAGTTGACGTTGAAAAGCGCGTCCGTAACGACCTGGAAGCGTTTCTGGCAGTGTTCGCGCCAGGCACAGATGGAACATACTTTTCTGTCCAGATGCATGGTTTCTCACCCCCTTCGTTTCGATAGAGGCGTTAACGTTATGGCTTAAGGTTAATGGCTAAGGGCTCATGGCTCAAGGTATTTCATGATTTTCTTATAATATTCTCTTCTTTGGCTTAAGCCTTATGNNCTTATGCCATATGCCATATGCCTTGCGCCCGTATTTTTTCTTTAGCCTCTTGCTCCGGCCTGTTTCGCCCCGCCCATGGCCTCGAACCCGCACACGATGTCGAGAAGCTCTTCCGTGATCGTGCTCTGGCGCTGGCGGTGAAACTGGCCGAAGAGTTCCTCGAGCCGCTCCTCGATGTTCTTCTCGGCGCTCTGCATGGCCGCAAGCCGGCTGGCATTCTCGCTGGCCAGTGAATCGGCGAAGGCCCGGTAGAGCGAGACGAACAGATATTCCCGGATGAGGGATCGGAACAGCGTCTCCCAATCCTCGGTGAACATGGGGATGGTCCTCGACTCCCATTTTCGCTTTTCGAGGCTCTTGAGCCACTCCTTGTCAACGGGAAGGAGCTTGAGGGTCTTCGGGCGGTAATTCGCCCCGGAAATATACTCGTTGTAATAAAGGTACATGGTTTCGATCTGTCTTTTGAAGCGCCAGTCCTCGAGCACCGAGGTGATGTCCTGCACCATGGGGGTGATGCCGGCCGTCGAGCCGGGGGTGCTGAGGATTTCCAGGACCTTCTGCCCCGAATCCTCGAGGATGTCGGCCGCCCGCAGGCCCACGGAAATGACGACGCGATTCTCTTTTGCGATCCCCAGGGCGTTCATCTCCGCGATGGCATGGGCGGTGACGATGTTGTTGAACTGCCCGCAGAGTCCCTGGTCGGTGCCGAAGACGATGGCCCCCATCCGTTTCGCCGCCGACGATCGCATAGGGGCAAAACTGCCCCTGCTGCGCTTGAGGACGACCTGGAGCCCCATCTCGACGGTCCGGTTGTATTCCGACAGGGACTCGACGGCTTTCTGATACTGCCGGATGCTCACGGCCGCCAGGGCCTTCATGGTCTTCACGACACCGAGGAGATCCTGGGCGCTCTGTATATTGCGCTTCAGCGATTCAATCGTTTGCATGGCTCTTCTCTTCCTTCATGGATTCCGTAGCCTTGCCGGCCGTGTCGAGGAGCACCTTGCGGTCATCCAGGGTCAGCTTGTCCCCCGACTCGATCCGACCGCAGAGATCTGCATCCTGCACAACCGTCGCTTCCCGCAGGGCCGCCTCGGCTTCGCCGATCCTGCCGATAGGGATTTGATCCAGGCTCCCTCCCGTAATGGCCAGAAGCGCCGCGATCTGCTCGGCCACCCGGATGGGCTTGTACTGGGGCTGCTTCAGGATTTCGCGCACGCGCCAGCCGCGCTCCAGGACCCGACGGGTTGCCTCGTCGAGACGCGTCCCGAAGCGGGAGAACGTCTCCAGTTCCTCGAACTGGGAGTAGGAGATGCGCAGATCCCCCGCCACGGCCCGGTAGGCCGGGAGCTGGGCCTTCCCACCCACGCGGGAGACCGATTTTCCGACGTCGACAGGCGGCAGGATGCCTTTCTGGAAGAGCCGGGGCGACAGATAGATCTGCCCGTCCGTGATCGAGATGAGATTCGTCGGGATGTAGGCCGAGATGTCCTGGGCCTCCGTCTCGACGATGGGCAGCGCTGTCAGAGACCCCCCGCCGTGTTCCTTTCGCAGGTGGGTGGAGCGCTCCAGGAGTCGGGAGTGAATGTAGAAAATGTCCCCGGGGAAGGCCTCCCGTCCGGGCGGGCGCCTCAGCAGCAGCGACATCTCCCGGTAGGCCCGCGCATGATAGGTGAGGTCGTCGTAGATGACCAGGACGTCGCGCCCCCTGGACATGAAGTACTCGCCCATGGAGGTCGCCGCGTAGGGCGCTATGAACTGCAGTCCCGGGGGGTCTTCGCCCACGGCGGCCACGACGATGGTGTACTTCATGGCGTTGTGCTGCCTGAGGTCGGAGATGACCTTGGCCACGTCGGAGGACTTCTTGCCGATGGCGCAGTAGATGCAGATGACGTTCTTGTCCCACTGGTTGATGATGGTGTCCAGGGCTATGGCCGTCTTCCCCGTCTGGCGGTCCCCGACGATGAGTTCCCGCTGCCCCCGCCCGATGGGAATGAGGGCGTCGATGACCTTGATGCCCGTCTGCAGGGGAACGGTGACGGGATCTCTTGCCATGACAGGGGGCGCCTCGCGCTCGACGGGAAGCCGTTTTGCGGCCCGGATCTCCCCCTGGTTGTCCAGCGGCCTCCCGATGGCATCGACGACTCGGCCGATGAGGGCCTCCCCGACGGGCACATCCAGGATCCGCCCGGTGCGCCTCACCTCGGAGCCCGAGTTGAGGTGCTCGCTCGCACCCAGGAGGATAACGCCGATCTCTTCGGGGTCGATGTTGAAAACGAGCCCCTGCACGTTCTTGGGAAATAGGACGATCTCCTCCGCCCTGATGTTGGGGAGGCCGCTGACCCGCACGATGCCGTAACCGACATAGTGGACGAGACCCACCTCCCGCTGCGTGAGCTCAGGATGCTGATCCGCGAGGACCGCGTCCATCGTTTTGAACGTATCGTCGAGAAACTCCTTCAGTTCTTCCTTTTCTCCCGGCATGGTCATGTCAGTCCCCCTCGTGATGGGTGCCTATCTTTTTTCCTGCGCCTCCTCGTACAGGGCGTGGTGGAACTTCTCCTCCAGGGAATCCAGGTAATCCTTGATGCTCCAGGCGATCTTGTGTCCGTCCGTCTTGAGCTCGTAGCCCGTCATGACGTTGTCCGACTTTTCGAAGACGACCTGGATGTCGCCGTTGATGTAGCGGCGGATGACGTCGTCGAGTTTCTTCCGCTCCTCTGCGGGGATATCGAAGGCGCTCTGGACGGTGATCGTCCCGCCTTCCGCCAGGGAGTCCCTGAACTTCCCGCGTTCCTCCTCATCCATCGTCTGGATCCGTTCCATGAGGATCTCCACGATCCGCTGTTCGAGCTCCACGTCGGCCAGATCCTTGAGCACCTGGCGCGTGATGGAGTAGATCTGCGTCCCGGCGAGCTGCCGGAGTTCCGCGAGGAAGGCATTACGTTCCGATTGCAGCGTCTCGACCCACCGGGTATGGAGCAGATCGACCTCCTCGCGGGCCTTGTCCATCAGCTCCTTGCGGTGGGCCTCGGCGGCCTCCCTTGCCCGGTTCATCGACGCCTCGTACTGGGCGTCCAGGTCCCGGAGCCGTTTCTCGATCTGCTCCGCCGATTCTTTCGCCGCCTCACGGGCCTTTTCGGCATCGACGAAGGTGGCGGTGATCTTCGCTTCCCGCGCGTCCATGGCCCCGATGATCCTCCCGTAGAGGAACCTCTTCAGCAGGAAGAGCAGCAACAGGAGGTTGACGATCTGGCAGAAAAATACAAACCAGTCGATGTGCATGGATCACCCTCCGGCTTTTTTGACCACATAGGCCCAGAACGGGTTTGCGAAAACCAGGATCATCGAGATCACGAAGCAGTAGATGGCGATGGACTCGATCATCGCCAGACCCACGAAAAGGGTCCGCGTCAGCGAGTTCCGTTCGTCAGGCTGCTGCGCGATCGAGTTCAGCGCGCCCTGTACGGCCCGTCCCTGTCCGAGACCGGGTCCGATCGCCCCGATCCCCATGCAAATGCCTGCAGTAATGATCGACGCCATTGCAACGATGCTCACGCTGTCCATACCGCTCCTCCTCACTTTCTTTTTAGATTTTAACGGGTTCCGTTTCCTTTTTGGGCTTGTGCTCCGTTTCCTCGTGGGTCTGCGTCGCCGAGGCGATGTACACCATGGCGAGTATGGCAAAGATGTATGCCTGGATGAGTCCGATCAGAAGCCCCAGCACCTGCATCACGACCGGGAAGAACAGCGGGGTGACCGCCAGGAGAATCGCGATCACCTTCTCGTGGCTCATGAGGTTGCCGAAAAGTCGGACGGCCAGGGCCAGCGTCCGGGAAAACTCTCCCATGACATGGAAGGGGAAAAAGATGAATGTGGGCCGGAAGTACTCCTTCAGGTATTCCAGGATCCCGTTTTTCGCGATCCCGTACATGGGGACGGCGATGAAAACCATGACGGCCAGGGCCGCCGTCGTCGTCAGCGATGATGTCGGCGCCACGTACCCCGGGATGAAGGTGAAGACGTTCGAGAAGAGAATGAAGAGAAACAGCGTCGCAATGAAGGGGAAGTACGTGTCGGAACCTTCATGGGCGATGTCGCGGATCTCCGAGCGGATGGTGCCCACGATCACCTCCAGCATGTTCTGCCAGCGGCTCAGGGTCCGCTCCGAGGAGAGATTCCCGGTAATCACAATGGAACCGACGACGAGCAGTCCCATGACGAGCCACGTGTAAACCAGCGTGGCATTGATGGTCACGAATCCCCAGGCAAACAGGATGACCTGGTCCGGGCTGATCTGGTCAATCGCCACGACTTCCATAGGGCATGCCTCCGATGAACGTGCTGGTCGTCTTTCCGAGACGGCGCAGGAGGAGTCCCCGCATCAGCAGAAATCCCACCATGGCCGCCGCCAGGCGCTCCCACTCGCCCTGCATGACGAAATAGAAGCCCGAAAGGACAAGCGTCATTCGCAGGGCATAGCTCAAGGCTATTCTCCGGACGGGCTTCTCCACGTCGGGCAGTTTCCTTACGGTCTCCCAAAGCCCGGCAAAGTACACCCCGCCAAGCCCGAGCCCTGTAAAAAATGAAAAAATCATCTCTCCCATGGTCCTCCTCGATGTCAGGCCCGCGGGGCCCGGGGTTCGGAAGAGCGCTCGTCCATCATCCCGGACCCTCACGGACATAGGGGGCAATCGGTTTTCAATCCTTCATGATGTCCTGTTGGGCTCTCTTTACCCAGTACCAGGCATTCATGCAGCCCAGGGTCACACCCATGATGAGCATCATGAGCGTCCATGAAAACCGGCTCGGCCAGGTCCGATCGATCCACAGCCCGATGGCTGTGAAGATCAGCGTCGGAATGGCGACGGACCAGCCCACAACGCCGAACATCCCCAGGCCGAACCAGATGGTGTGGTCCTGCTGTGTCTTCCCCTTGACGCGCCGGGCTTCCTTCGAACCGACCTTCTTCGTGAAGGCCTCGGCGATCTTGAGCCGCCTCTCGCGGGGGGTCAGCTGTTCGTCACTCATGTTTCCCTCATCTCCATGAATCGTCGGAGAAGGTCGATTTCCAGCTTCGCCGCTGCCGACCGGGCCTTCTTTTCCCGCTCGTCAATCTCCTCGAACTGTTTCACCACGATGTCCCTGAGCTTGCCCAGTTCATCGCTCTTTGCGACGTTGCGGATCGATACGAGGATATCGGGTCCCTTCTTCACGAGGGTCCCCACATCGATTGCGAGATAATGCTCCCCTTCGCCTGTCTGGTACGCGAAGACACCCGGCACGAGCGACGCCGTGAAATCCACATGATGAGGCAGCAGGCAGAAGAACCCGTTGTCGGCCTCGGCGACCACCTTCGAGACGTCCTCGACGAGAAATACTTCCGCCGGCAGCAGGATCTTAAGCTTCATCTTTCTTCGCCTCGTCCACGCCCCCGATCATGTAAAGCGCGCTTTCGGGGTACTCGGCAAACTCGTCGTTGAGGATCCGCTCGCAGCCCTCGAGCGTCTGATCGCGGGAGACCATGCGACCCGGTTTCCCGATGAACTGCTCCGTCGTGAAGAAGGGCTGCGTGAAAAAGCGCTCCAGCCGGCGCGCCCGGAAGACGGTGCGCTGGTCATCGCGGGATAGTTCATTGATGCCCAGCATGGCGATGATGTCCTTGAGCTCCTCGTAGATGGTGAGGGTTCTTCTCACCTCCTGGGCGATGCGGTAGTGCCGCTCTCCGGCGATGGTGGGCATGAGCATCTTGGAGCCCGACTGCAGGAGGTCCACGGCCGGGTAGAACCCTTCGCTGGCCCGCTTTCTCGAGAGCACGATGGAGGCCGTCAGGTGGCTGAAGGTGTGCGAGGCGGAAGGGTCGGTGAAATCGTCGGCCGGGACATACACGGCCTGGATGGAGGTGATGGCGCCCGTCGTGGTGTTGCAGATGCGCTCCTCGAGCTCCGCCAGCTCCGAGGCCAGCGTCGGCTGATAGCCGAGGCGCGAGGGCAGAAGCCCCATCAGACCCGAGACTTCCTGGCCTGCCTGGATGAAGCGGAAGATGTTGTCCATCAGGAGAAGCACGTCCTGCCGCTCGTCGTCCCGGAAATACTCGGCCATGGTGAGTGCGGAGTGTCCGACGCGGAACCGGGCCCCGGGCGGTTCGTTCATCTGACCGAAGACCATGACGGTGTTCTTGAGGACCCCCGCGTCTTTCATCTCGCGGTAGAGCTCCTCCCCCTCGCGGCACCGCTCCCCGATCCCGCAGAAGATGCTGATCCCCTCGTGGCCGCTCACGACGTTGTGGATCAGTTCGGTGAGAAGAACCGTTTTTCCGACGCCGGCTCCCCCGAAGAGCCCTGCCTTCCCGCCGCGCTCCAGGGGCGAGAGCACGTCGATGGCCTTGATCCCCGTTTCGAAGATCTCCGAGATCGTCGACTGCTGCGTGATGGGGACCGGCTTGCTGTGGATGGGACGGTATTCCGTTGCCTCTGCCTCAGGGAGGTTGTCGATATTCTCGCCGAAGACGTTGAAGACCCGCCCGAGCAGGATCTTTCCGACGGGCACACAGAAGGGCTGCTCCGTGTCCAGAACCGTCGAACCCCTGGAGAGGCCCTGGGTGGGAGTCAGGGCGATGCCGCGCACGACATTCGCGTCGAGGTGTGCGGCCACTTCGATGCGAACCCTGTCGTCGTCTCCGGCGCGAAGCACATTGCGGATCGCCGGCAGCTGGTCCAGAAAACGCACATCGACGACGCTTCCTCTGATGGATACGACTGTGCCACGATGTTCCACGTTCTTCCCCCTCGTTGTCGTTCTCGTTCGGACGTTCTGCCCGATGCCGTCGCAGCTATTTGGCGTGCCCGCCGTAGACGATCTTCTGACGGAAAGAGCCCGCCTTGCTGTCAAGGCGGATGCGCTCCTCCATCTCCCGCTTCATCAGCTCCTCGTAGCGCCCGGTGATCACATACACGGCGTAGTCGAACATGAGAATGGTGCGCGTCAGGCTCTCGGCGGCCTGATGATGCTCCACGGCCGTGACGAAGACCGCCTGGAACTCCGCGTAGAGCCAGATGTGCCTGCGCATCAGGATGAGGGCGTAAATCGCCTCGTGCAGCGGGATGCCTTCGGAGTAACGCTCGTCGGCGTACTTCGTGAAGAATTTCCTGGCCGCCTCGAAGGGCTTGTCCGTGCAGAACAGGGCCCGGAAGTTCTTGTAGAAAGCGATGGCGTGCGAAAGGGCCTTCTCGTCGGAAAAGTTGTGATAGGCCGGAGTCTTTGGGTTCGCCCTCACGTCCTTGAGCCATTGCAAGGCGATCTTGTCTGCGCTCTGCTCCGTGATCTCGATCAGCTTAGTCGCATACCCTTGCATGTTCGGCCTCCTTGATCCAATTCCTTCCGGGCCGCGATTCACGACTGCCGTGGATGCCCGCCGACAAGCTCAGGCCTCCTGGGCTGCCCCGGATCGGGGCGCCGTCTTATACAGAATTTCGATCTTCGTGAACCCCTCGGCCAGCAGCGCCACAACGGAGGACACGACGATGAACATGATGGCGCGAATCAGGTCGTCCGTCAGCGGGACCTCTTTCATGAAGATCAGATGGCTGACGAGGAGGATGAGACCCAGCAGGACGGATACGTAGATCCCCTTCTTTTTCCACCAGACACCGGCCAGGACGATGGGGATGTAGAAGAGGTGCGTGAAGATGACTCCGCTGGCCATCACGGCGTGGTAATAGTAGGTGAGGAAACCGCAGGCCACAAGCAGGCAGGCCATGATCCCGACCTTGCTTCCCGTGAAGCTCTCCTCCATGCCGAGCGCCCGGAGGGCCCCGAGCTGCTTGTCGACCTCGCCCTTCATCAGCTCCTGGTAACGCTCCGTGATGACGTAGGTGGCGTAGTCGAAAAGAAGGATCGTCCGGCTGAGGCTCTCGATGGCCTGCTGCTGCTCCACGGCCGAGATGAACAGGGTCTGGAACTCCGCGTAGAGCCAGATGTGGCGCCGCATCAGGGTGAGCGCGTAGATCGCCTCCTGCAGCGGGATCCCTTTGTCGTAACAATCGTCGGCGTACTGCGCGTACACTCGTTTGGCTTCGTCAAAGGGGCTTTTCGCACTGAACACCCCCCTGAATTTTGTGTAGAAGTCAACGGCCTGAGGTATCGCCCTGTCTGCGGATAGATTGTGATAGGAAGGGGTTTTGGGGTTTTTCCTTACGTCTGCATACCATTGAAGGGCGATCTTGTCTGCATTGTTCTCCGTGACATCGATCAGCTTGGTCGCTACGGCCTGCATGGTGTCCCTCCTTGCATCTGGCGCGTTTCTTCCCGGTTGCCGTCCCCCCGTTTCTCGTTTCGTATTTCCGGCCCGCCGGATTTACGGCAGCGGCTTTCCCTGGACTCCACTGTAAATAAGAGTACGGAAAGGTACAATATGAATAGATTAATAGGTAAGTACTAGGTATTTCCTAATATTCTTGTTACCGGTCTGTATGGGTGCGGGAATGATATCAGAGGTCTTCCGGCGGCAGGATATCGCGTCTTGCGTCGTGTAACGGTTCCGATTGGCCGTTGACGATCGGTCGGCACGCGTCGATGAATCGCCTCGCCTGCGATTCTGTTTCTGCATCCCGGGACTCCCGTGCTCCGCGCACCCGGGGGCATCGCTTTCTACATGGTGGCGAGATGGGAGACGAGGTTTGCCTTCTTGTTTCTCAGGCCCAGCTTCTTTCGGATGTTGTTTCGGTGAAAGTCGACGGCCGCGACGGACATTCCGAGCAGTTCGGCTATTTCCTTCGTCGTGCGCCCCTCCTTGATCAGGCTGGCTACCCGGATTTCCTTCGGAGTCAGGTTCAGGTACCTGGAATGCAGGGTTTTGAGGAAGGGCGAGACGATGTTGTCCAGATTCGTTTCGAGGACCCGGACGTGGGCGAGCTGGACCTCGGTCAGTTTTGTCTTCTTGAGCCTCTCCAGGTAAGGAGCCAGCAGTTCCTTCACGTTGTTCATGACCGTTTCCTCGACCTCCCTTCGGTCCTGCTCCCGCTGGTCGAGCAGCACTTTCATGGCCGTGTTCACTTCCTGGAGGTTGTTGGATTTCATCTTCAGTTCCCGCTCGCGCTTGCGCAGTTTCTTTTCGGCCTCCTTGCGCTCGACGATCTCCGTCTTCAGGGACTCCGAGAACTGCAGCAGGTCGATGGTCCGCTCCTCGACCCGCTGCTCGAGCTCGTCGTGTGCCTGCTGAAGGGCAATCTCGCCCCGCTTGCGCTCCGTGATGTCCTCCAGGGTCTCCAGGGCGCCGATGACCTGGCCGCCGGCATCCCGGATGACTGCCGCGGTGAAGCGTATCCACTTTCCGTCGGCCAGCGACGGGAAGAAATCCGTCGCCTCGAAGGCCTCCTTGAGAAGCTTGGATTTGCTGTATTTGCCGTGGTACCAGCGGGATATTTCCCGGATGTTCCCTTCGACGAGCAGATCCGCCATGCAGGGTCGCTCCTCGCTGTAGAAGGCCCTCCAGTGCTGCTTCGTTCCCAGGATCTTCTTTGCGGGGATCCGGCTCAGCTCCTCCAGGGCCTTGTTCCAGAACAGGACCCGATGGTCCTTACCGATCACGAAGGCGGGTATGGTGGAGCCCTGCAGGATGCTGTGAAGCCGCTGCTCGCTCTCCTTCAGGGCTTGCTCCGCCGACGTTTGTTCCGTGATGTCCTCGAGGGTCTCCACGGCGCCCACGAGGGCACCCTGTGAATTCCGGATCGCGGCCGCCGTGAAGCGCAGCCACCGTCCTCCCTCCCCGAGGTCTGCGAAGAAGTCCGTCGCTTCGAAGGCCTCCTTGAGAAGTTTCGACGGGTGCCCCTTGCCTGCATACCATTTCTTCACATCGATCGGCTTCTCGTCGATGATGAGGTCGGCCATGCAGGGGCGCTTCGACCCGTAGAAGGCCCTCCAGTGCTGATCCGTTCCGACGACGTCGTTGGCGCGGATGCGGCTGAGCTCCTCAAGCGCCCGGTTCCAGAAGATCACCTGGTGGTCCCGGTCAATGACGAAGGCCGCGATCGGCGAGCCCTCGAGGATCTGGAAGAGCCGCTGCTGGCTCTCCCTGAGCGCCTCCTCGGAGAGTTTCTGGTCCGTAATGTCCTCGAGAGTCTCCACGGCGCCGACGATCGCGCCCTGCTCGTTGCGGATGGTTGACGCCGTGAATCGGAGCCAGCGCCCGCTTTCGCCGAGTTCGGGGAAGAAATCCGTGGCCTCGAAGGCCTCCCCGATCAGCGTGGACTCCCTGTGTTTCCCGGCATACCACCGCGGGATCTCCTGCATCGCCCCGTCGACGAGCAGATCCGCCATGCAGGGCCTGGCCTCCGAGTAAAATGCCCGCCAGTGCTCCTTCGTGCCGATGACCGACGAGGCGGCAATCTTGCTGATCTCCTCCAGGGCCCGGTTCCAGTAAAGAACACGGTGTTCGCGATCGATGACGAAGGTCGGTATGAACGAGCCGTCGATGATGCTGTGCAGAATATGTCCGTCCCGGATGAGTGGCTTCGCGGCAAGCCCGAGTCGATTCGTTTTCTCATTCATCGGCGACCTCCCCGGCGGTCCGAGATGTCTGCAGGCATAAACGCCCTGTTTCCCAAAGGCACTATTTACCCTCTTTCCTCGCCATATTGGCCATGCGGACCAGCTCCCAGTAAGGGGGCCTGTAGCCCTGCTTTTCCTGAAAGGCGGCTGCCCGGGCAAGGACGCGATCCCTGATCTTTTCGTGCATGGAGGTCAGCTCGAGGTTGCGGAGCGCAGCCGTCGAGTCCATCCCTTCCGGGATCGGGCCCACGCCGCCGAAGACGTTGAGAGTGGCGCTGTACGCCTTCACCAGCCGCGTCGGCGGCAGCATCCACCAGGAGTATGGGATCCCGTCCCCCTCTTCGGCGCCCTCGAGCAGGGCTTCGGTAACGGCGTTGTCCACGTGGTCCTTCCAGAGCGTATCGGGGTCGCGCCACTCGGCCACGACGGTGAACTGCGGGTCGTACTCGAGGTCGGCCGGGGCCTGGGTCTCGAAGTGCGTCACGCCGAAATAAGACAGCCACCGGACGAGCCCAGGGGCGGACATGGTCGTCGTCCCCTTCCAGAGCTCAACGCCTAACTGGCGATAGGCCCAGTACGCCACCTCCGAGCAAAACCATTTCGAAGGGTCACGGTAATCCATCTCGAAATCGTAGGGAATGTGACGGCCCTTCGATTCTTCATGGGCCCTTTTTGCCGCCTTGTGCGGAAGCATCGGGTCTGCTTTCATCTGCGGGAGATCGGGCCGCAGGCGAAGCACCATGATCCGGAGCTTCTTGTCCTTGATATAGGCGTCGACCGTAGAGACCACGACCCCCACCTCGATGTGTGCTTCGATGATGCCCGGCACGCCGGTCTTCTCGTCTACGTATAAAAGGGCAATGTGAGAAAAGTTCCCCGGGTAGTCGTTGCCGCGGGCGATCAGTGCCGACGTGGGGGCGCCGCCGCGGGATACGAGGATATCGCCGCTGTGCAGGGTTCCGTTCTGAAATGCATAGGAGGGGGTCACCGACGCCACGTTGTCGGCCTTGATCAGGGCCGGGAAAGAGCCTTCAGGCGCCTGGAGCATGACCTCCTCCAGGGCGGTCCGCCCGCCATAAAGCAACCGGTAGAGACGGTCCCGGACGGCACGGTCGTTCATGTCCCAGCTTTCCGACTGCCGCTTGAGAAGGCCCCTCGTTCTTGTCACCAGGTCGATGTAATCCAGCAGCCTCTCCGGGCAGGCGGCCACCATGGTCCCGAGGGCGAAGATATTGTTTTCCAGCTCCGTGAAGACCGGTGCGTTCGGACCGAACGGCGCGGCGGCAAGGGATGCCAGGGTTTGCCGGCCTTTACGGAAGTCCCCGTCAATGGGCGCCTTGAGGCTATCGCAGCCGACGCTTCGCGCCTGCCGGAAGGAGGCCTCGAGGGCATTCCAAGTCGCGTCCTGCTTCCACAGGAAGGGTTGGCCGGCAGCGCCCTGGGCAATCACAGGGTCGGGTGTCGGGACGGAAAGCAGGGCAAAGAGGATAACCGCCGCCAGTACAATCCCTGCCGCGATCTTTCTTTTTTTCATGGCGACTTTCCTCCTCCCTTCATGAACAGGTTTAAGGCAGCACAATTCATTGCAGCATATCCGATTTCCGGGGCACTCTCAACCGGTTCCTGAGTGAAAAGCCCGGCTGGGTTCGTTTTTTTTTGACAGGAACCCTTCATTGCCAAGGCCGGCGTTTTCTGTTAATGAATCTAATCACCCCTTGTGTAAATCGTCCCGTTGCCCTCCACGGGAATGAGTTCACCTTCATCATGGATATGCGCCCGTTTCGCAGGCGCCACTTTCAACTACGACCCGAGGGAGTCCGACATGATCGCGAACCGCCGTCATCCTGCAGCCGTGTTCACGGCTGTCGTCTTTCTTTTCCTGCTCTTCATCCCTCCGTGCCTTGCCCAGTCCGTTGAAGAAAAGAAAGAGCCTTCCCTTGCCCAGGTAACCGGCCGCCCGAAGGTAGGGCTCGTGCTCTCCGGCGGCGGGGCCCGCGGTGTTGCGCATATAGGCGTTCTCAAGGTCCTGGAAGAGCTTCGCGTCCCCGTTGACTTTATCGCCGGCGCCAGTATGGGCTCGCTGGTCGGAGGCATCTACGCATCGGGGATGTCGCCTGACGAGATGGAGAAGCGGATCAAGGCCATCGACTGGGAGGACATCTTTCGCGACAACCCGGCCCGGCAGGACATCCCCTGGCGGCAGAAGCGCGACGACTACGAGGGTCTTTACGGGCTCGAACTGGGCTTTCGCGACGGGAAACTTCATTTACCCCTGGGAACGACGTCAGGCTACAAGTTCGAGTTCCTCATAACGGATTTCGTCGGTCTCGAGGCAGGGCGGGCCGCAAGAAGCTTCGACACCCTCCCGATCCCCTACCGCGCCGTGGCGATGGATCTCGAAAACGGGGACATGAAGGTCTTTGACCGGGGGGTCCTGGTCAAGGCCATGCGGGCCAGCATGTCGATCCCGGCTGCCTTCGCCCCCGTGGAAATCGGCGGGCGCCTCTATGTCGACGGAGGCATGGTGCGCAACCTCCCCGTCGACGTGGCCCGCAGTGCAGGGTGCGAGATCATCATCGCCGTCAACCTGGGCACGCCTCCCCTTCGCCGAGACCAGATCACCTCTCCCGCTTCCGTGGGCCTCCAGGCGATCAACCTGATGACGGAGCAGAACGTGAAGGCCTCCCTCGGCGAATTGACGGAGAAGGATATCCTCATCAATCTCATCCCGGGGCTGGGCGACTTCAGCTCCAGCGATTTCGTCAAGGCCATGGATACCGTCCCCATCGGGATGGCGGCCGCCCGGTCCGTGGAGGATCGGCTCAAGACCCTGAGCGTCGGTGAGGCTGATTACAAAACCTGGCAGGCAAGCCGCACCGCAAGAAAGCCCGGTGAGGTGGTGATCGCCGACATCCAGGTGGCCGAAACGATGAAGCGGGTGAACCCCGAAGTCATCGAGAACGAGATCAAACAGAAACCCACCAAGCTCGAGGCCGGGATCGAGCAGCGGCTCACCCGTGATGTTGAAAGATCTCAAGTGGATGCCCTCCAGCGCGAACTCACGACCGTATTCGGACGAGGGGATTTCGAGCGGGTGGACTACAGCCTGACGGACGACAAGGGGAAAAAGATCATCACGGTGGATGGCATCGAGAAGTCCTGGGGCCCGAACTACTTCAAGTTCGGCCTCGGTTACGCGACTGATTTCACAAGCGAGCAGCGCTTCAATGCCGCCTTCATGTACCGCATGACCTGGCTCAACAGTCTCGGGGCGGAGTGGCGTACAGACGCCCGGATCGGTTATATCAGCGAGCTTTACACCGAGTTCTACCAGCCATTCACCCGCCGGGTCGGGGTCTTTGCCGCGCCCTGGGTGGATATCAAGAGAGCGCCCATCGACTACTACCTCGGCGACGAATGGGTCGGGCAATACGAGGTCGGCACCTTGCGGGGCGGGCTCGATCTGGGCGTGCAGGGAAGGCTGGGCGAACTGCGCGCCGGGTTCTTCCAGGGGAAGCTGAAGACGGACGGCAAGTTCGGAATCCTGTCCGTTACACCTGCAACCAGACTGATACCGGAATATGACCTCAGGCAGGGGGGGTGGATGGGGCGTCTCGCCATCGACCAGCTCGACAACGCGCATTTCCCCACTGAGGGCTATTCATTGATGGGCAATTTATTCTTAACCAACGAGGCCTTCGGCGCCGAGGACAATTACAACAAATACGAGCTGACCTTCCTGAAACCCTTCAACATCGACCGGCACACCCTGACCCTCGGCCTTGCCTGGGCCGACAGCCCGGACAGCAAACTGCCGGCCTACGACCTTTTCCAGACCGGCGGCTTCCAGCGCTTCTCGGGTTATATCATGGACCAGCTCGTCGGCGACAGTTACTATATGGGCCGCCTGGTCTACACCTACCGTTTTGCCGACCTGCCCTCCCCGCTGGGCCGCGGCGTCTACCTCGGGGGCTCGTTGGAGGCCGGTGAGGTCAGGAACCGCTTCGACCCCACGACGGCGAGCGGCACTCTTTACTGCGGCAGTCTTTTCTTCGCGGCGGACACGATCCTCGGGCCGTTCCATGCAGCCTACGGCCGTGCTGCCGACGGAAGCGGAAGCGTCTACGTCCTGCTGGGCATCAGCATGCAGTGAGGCATATAAGAGAAAAGATGGGTCAAAACCCCCCGCCCGGTCTTCGTATGTCCCTGTGCCGTCTCAGCTCGTATATGCCCGCTCTGCGTGTTGTTCTTTATTTCCGAAATATGCAACCAGTGCCATAAAAATGTAACATCTTTCCAATATTTGTCATTTTTATTTGAAAAAAGAAATCGTTCTCCAAAATGGGTGTTTTTCGCACTCAAAAGCCACCGAGTTGTTCTTTCAAGTATCCGTTATCATTGATAATAATTAGAGCGTGCTTTCTGGTTTGATTTTTGCTAATACGATACATCACAATTCAATCCTTAAAAAGGAGGTAACAACGAATGAAGAAGTATTTCGCGATCATGGTAGCCGTTCTCTTTTTGTTCGGCATAGCGGGTGCGGGCCTTGCGCAGCAGGCCGCCCCTAGCGGCAAGCAAGATGCTCCGGCAAAACCCATCGACGGGAAGAAGACTGAGAAGTCAGAAAAGCGCCAGGCCGTGACGCCCGACAAGAAGAAGGCGGCGGAAGCTCCCGCGACCGGTGAGGGGATGGCTAAGCCCGACAAGAAGGAAGTGAAGAAGTCCGAGAAGTCGAAGAAGCGCCAGGCCCAGACGCCCGAGAAGAAGAAGGCGGCGGAAGCCCCCAAGACCGGTGAGGGTATGGCAAAGCCTCCGGCAGCTCCTGAGAAGAAGTAATTCACTTACATTCCGATTTCGCATCTCCGAGAGGGGCATTGTACAGACAATGCCCCTCTTTTCACTTCAACTTGCCGTCAGTAAAAAGCCGTATGCGGCGCATTCTCTTTCATGAAGGACAACGGGTTTCACGGAGGTGTTTTGTGAAGGGTCGATGCCTCATCAGCCTCCTGCTGCCGCTGCTTCTCATCGGTGTATCCTGTACCCAGCAGACGGAGAAGAAAGGTCAGCCCGAAAAGGTCGCCAGGGAAAAGTCATCGTCCGCGATAAAGAAGCCGCTCAAAATCATCCATCTCGCCGGCGAGACTGCCAGCGTCAATCCGAGGGCGGGCAAACTGTCCGTCAGGGGAAAGGACGGGGAAGTCGATATTTATGCGACGGAAAAGACAAACATCCTGATTGGAAGGGAAAAAGGCAGGCTTTCCGATATCGCTGCCGGAACGAAAGCGACGGTCAAATACCTTGAGATAGACGGGAAAAATATTGCCAGGAGCATTTTCATCGTCCAGGAAGCACCAGAAGAAAAAGAACCTCAAAAAGCCGACAGCCCGGCGTCCCAAACCCCCGATAAGATAAGTCCCGAGCAGCCCCCGGCTGCTCCCTCCCCTAAGGCATGGCCCGCCTCCTGACGAAAGATCTCCAGGCTCCGTCGCGGACAATCGAAATCGCCGGGTGTCATTGATGCCCTGCCCTTTTTTCTCTTTTTGTCTCCACGTGCAGCGACACGAGCCGCGCGATGAGGATCGCCGTGTAAAGCTGGCCGGTGAGGGCCTCCATCATGACCAGGGTCCGGGCAGAATTGCTCAGGGCGAGGATATCTCCGTATCCCGTGGTGGTCAGGGTGACGACGCTGAAATAATAAAAAGAACGGTCCATGACTACTTCTGCACGCACCTGATCCTGGACAGAAGACATCTGGAAGGATCCCGGCTGAATGGTTTCGACCAGGCTGAAGGCTAGCGCGAAGATCGCGGAGAGAAGGAGGTAGCCTGCCACGGCCCCCTGGATCCGGTGTGCCGTTACGGGGCCTTCCCGGTAGACCTGCCAGAGGACAACGACCAGGAATCCGATGGTGCAGATCAGCATAAGGAGGCCGTCGAGGACTTCGAAGCCCGCCACGCCGAAAAAGCGCCGTGCTACGCGCGTCGCAATGGCCAGGACAACGACCATCGCCGCGACCGCCTGCAACTCCTTCCGTTTTGTCATGGTGAGAAGACCCGCCAGGAGCAAAAGGGTAAAGACCATGCTGTTGATAATTCTGAATGCAAGCCCCGTTATTTCCATGGGAGCGATCAAAAAGATCTCGACGATCAGGAGGATGAGAAACGCCGTCAGGCTCCGCTCCTCCGACCAGAACTTTGTCACTCGCCTGTGGATGGGCTGCATCCGGATTCCTTTCAGGGGTTTTCCGCCTTTTCTTCCTTTTCTTCCTTGCGTGCGGTGTAGGTTTCCGGGGAGGTGAGCATGTCCGCCTCCACCACCCATCCGCCGCCCATGGATTTGTAGAGGTTCACCAGCGCCACGAAGAGGATGCCCTGGGTCTGGGCATAGGTAAGCTCGGCGGAAAATAGGCTCCGCTCGGCATCGAGCACCTCGATATAGCTCGTGTAGCCGTTGTCATAACGAAGCCTGGCGATGCGGGCGTATTCCTTCAGGGAATCGACCTGCCGTTTCTGCGCCTCCAGCTGCTCGCGGGTGCGCCTCTGATCGATGAGGGCGTCATTTACCTCGCGGAAAGCCGTCTGTACCGTGCTCTGATAGTTGAAGAGCGTCTGCTGCTGGATGGCCTCCGATGCCCAGAACTGTCCCAGCAGGGAGCCGCCCGTGAAGATCGGGGCCACTGCAGCCCCGCCCCAGCTCCAGACCTGCGCGGGCCCGGTGAAGAGGCTTGACAGTTCCGTGCTTGCCCAGCCGAAAAGGCCTGTCAGCGAGATGGTGGGGAAGAACTGGGCCTTCGCCACGCCGATGCGGGCGTTGGCGGCAACGAGGGCCTGCTCCGCTTGGCGGACATCGGGGCGCTTCTCCAGCAGATCCGAGGGCAGTCCGGCCGGAACGGCCGGCAGGGCCAGTTCATCGATGCTTTTTCCCCGGTCGATGGGTCCCGGGTTTCTCCCGAGCAGGACGCTCAGCGCATTCTCCTGGAATCCGATCTGTTTCTCGACCTGCGGGATCGTGGCCAGGGCCTGCTCGTACTCGGACTTCACCTGGTTGAGCTCCAGCTCCGAGATGACCCCGCCCTCGTATCGCAGTTTGAAGAGCTTATAAGATTCCTCCCGGGTCTTTGCCGTCCGGGTTGCTATCTCCAGCTGCTTGTCGAAGTCCCTCAGGGAGATGTAGCCGTTGGCTACGGCGCTGACCAGCGACAGGATGACGGCCTGCCGTGCCTCCTCGGTCGAGAGCAGATCGGCCCTGGACGCCTCGGTGGCCCGCCTGAGTTTTCCCCATATATCGATCTCCCAGCTGCCGGTGAAGTTGGCCTGGTAGCTGTCAGTCGGATTTTTCAAGCCGGCCAATGCGGCGGTGGAGGCTCCCTGCTCGCTGATGCGATTCTGACCGGCGAAGGCGTTCGCCCCGATCTGCGGGAACAGTCCCGAGCGCCCCACCCAGAATCTACCCACGAATTCGTCGACGCGGGCGGTGGCAACCCGGAGGTCGTTGTTCTGCTTCAGGGCCTCGTCGATCAGCCCGTTCAGGGCTTCGTCTTCAAATTGGTGCCACCACGCCGTGTTGGCCGTGTCCTGCGCCTCCTTCTCCTCGATGCGCCAGGCCTTGGGGGTATCGAGCGTCGGCCGCTTGTAGTCGGGGCCGATGGCGCAGCCGGCAAGGAACATTGTAATCAACAGGGAGAGGATTGCTTTATTCATGGCCTTCCCCCTCCTTTCCGGTTTGTTCTGCTATTCCATGCCCGCCCGGTTTGTCCTTGTGTGTCATTTTCTCCACGAAGTAGAACGTGACGGGGATGAGGAAGATGGCGATGAAGCTTGCAGCCAGCATCCCGCCGATTACGGTCATTCCCATGACCCGTCGCGAGATGGCCCCGGCTCCGCTTGCAAGGGCGAGAGGCACACAGCCCAGGATGAAGGCAAACGACGTCATCAGGATCGGCCGCAGCCGCAGTTTCGCGCCCGTCAGGGCCGCCTCGATTACGGGCTTGCCCTTGTCGTATTCCATCTTGGCAAACTCGACGATGAGGATCGCGTTCTTCGCCGCCAGGCCGATGAGCATGACGAGCCCGATCTGGGCATAGACGTTGTTCTCGTACCGCAAGAGCCACAGGGCCAAAAAGGCACCCATGACGGCGATCGGCGTGCCCAGGAGCACGCTGAAAGGGAGCGTCCAGCTCTCGTACTGGGCGGCCAGGATCAGGAAGACGCAAAGCAGCGAGAACGCGAAGATGACGGCCGGCGACACCCCTTCCTGTGCTTTTTTCTCCTGGTAGCTCATGCCCATGTAGTCATAGCCCATCTCGCCCGGCATCGTCTCGGCAAATACCTGTTCGAGGGCCTCCATGGCCTGGGCCGAGCTGTAGCCCGGCGCCGCCGATGCGTTGATCTGGGCACTTCTGTACAGATTGTATCGCATGGTGAACTCCGGCCCCGCCGTGGAGCGCACGCTGGTGACGGCCGAGAGAGGGACCATCTCACCCGCGTTGTTTCGCACGCGGAACTGTCCGAGGTTCTGTGCCTTTGTCCGGAACTGGCCCTCGGCCTGGACGTAGATCTGCCACTGGCGGCCGAACCGGTTGAAGTAGTTCACGAAGGCGCCGCCCATGAAGCACTGCAGGGTCTTGTAGACGTCCGAGAGGGCCACCCCCTGCTTGAGGACCTTGTCGCGGTCCACCTCCACGAAGACCTGGGGCACCGTCGGGCGGAATGTCGTGCTCAGGCCGGACAGCTCCGGCCGTTTCCGGGCCGCATCGAGGAATTTGTTGGTTTGCTCGGCAAGGAAAGCGATGTCTTTCCCCGACCGGTCCTCGAGGATGAAGGTGGCGCCTCCCGAGGTCCCGACCCCGGGGATGGCGGGGGGCGGGAAGGCAAAGGCGATGGCCTCGGTCAGCCCCCTCAGCTCGCGATTCAGGTGGTCCTTGATGGCGCCGTATTGCTCCTCCGGCTTTTTCCTTGCCGCCCACTCCTCCAGCGTGATGAAGAAAAAGGAGCTGTACGTGTTGGAAACCCCGCTGAGCATGCTGAAGCCGACAACGGTGGTGCAGAACTTCACGCCGGGGGTCTTCATGATGATCTCCTCGGCCTTCTTGGTCACGGCGTCGGTCCTCTGCAGCGAGGCCGCGTCGGGCAGCTGAAGCCCTGCGTAGACGAACCCCTGGTCCTCGTCGGGGAGGAAGGAGACCGGCAGGTGCTTTCCGAAGAAGCCGGCCATGACCGCCACACCGGCCAGGAGCAACAGGCTCATCTTGCTCTTCCGGATGAGATGGTGGCACCATTTCACATACCCGTCCGTCGAACGGCCGAAGATGCGGTTGAACCCGTCGTAGAATTTCTGCAGCGGGCCCCAGGATTTCGTCTTCGGCCTCAGCAGCATAGCCGACAGGGCCGGCGAGAGCGTAAGGGCGTTGAAGGCCGAGATGATGACGGAGACGGCGATCGTCACGGCGAACTGCTGGTAGAGCCGCCCCGTGATGCCCGGGATGAACGCCGTGGGGACGAACACGGCCGCCAGGATGACGGCGATGGCGATGACGGGGCCCGAGACCTCCTCCATGGCCTTGAGGGTCGCATCCTTCGGGCTCATCCCGTGCTCGATATGGTGCTCCACGGCCTCGACGACGACGATGGCGTCATCGACGACCAGCCCGATGGCGAGCACCAGCCCGAAGAGCGAGAGCGTGTTGATGGAAAATCCCAAAAGGGGAAAGAACACGAAGGTCCCCACCAGGGAGACCGGGACGGCCAAAAGCGGGATGAGCGTCGCCCGCCAGCCTTGCAGGAAGATGAAGACAACGATGATGACGAGGATCAGGGCCTCGTAGAGGGTCTTGACGATCTCCTTGATGCCCTCCGTGACGGCCAGTGTCGTGTCCAGGGCCACCACGTAGTCCAGGTCGGCGGGGAATCTCTCTTTCAGATCCGCCATGACCTTCTTGGCGCCGTCGGCGGACTCGATGGCGTTCGTGCCCGGCAGCTGGTAGAGGGCGATGAGGGCGGCGGGCTTGCCGTTGAGTCGGCCGATCATGCTGTAAGACTGGGCCCCCAGCTCGATTCGCCCCACGTCTTTGACGCGGACGAGGGATCCGTCCGGGTTGGCGCGGATCACGATGTTGCCGAACTCCTTTTCGTTTTCGAGGCGGCCCTGGGAGCGAACGGCATAGGTGAACTCCTGGCCCGGCGGTA
Organism: Syntrophaceae bacterium UBA2192; assembly: GCA_002327315.1. GTDB lineage: Bacteria > Desulfobacterota > Syntrophia > Syntrophales > UBA2192 > UBA2192. Next base: position 55,369 of record DCVI01000135.1, read on the forward strand.
TCGGCTCGCCGCCGACCTGGCCGGAGGGGTTGACGGTGTTCTGCTGCTGGACGGCAGTGACGATCTCGGGGATGGTGATCCCCAGGGAGGCAAGGAGGTCGGGTCTCACCCACAGGCGCATGGCGTACTGCCCCGCGCCGAAGACGGTGACGCTGGCGATTCCGGGCACGCGGGTCATCTGGTCGTTGACGTTGATGTAACAGTAATTGGCCAAAAAGACGTTGTCGTAGGTCCCGTTCGGGGAAAAGAGGGCGAACATGATCAGGGGCGACGACGTCGACTTCGCCACCGTCACGCCCTGGTTGATAACGTCGGTGGGCAACTGCGAGTTGGCCTGGTTGGACCTCATCTGGGAAAGGATCTGATCCGTGTTGGGGTCCGTCTTGATGTCGAAGTTCACGGTGAGCTTCATCGAGCCGTCGTTCGCGTTGAGGGAATACATGTAGTTCATGTTGTCAACGCCCGACATCTGCTGCTCGATGGGCGTGGCCACCGACTGCTCCACGGTGAGCGCGTCGGCCCCGGGGTACGAGCCCTTCACCTGCATTTCCGGCGGGACGATGTTCGGGAACTGCGCCGTGGGCAGGCCCGACATGGCCACAAGGCCGACGATGACCATGAGGATGGAGATCACCATCGCCACGATGGGGCGGTTGATGAAGAATTTGGACATGATCTTCTACCTCTTTTCGGTCTTGGCCGGCTCGGCGGATTTCTGCGGGGCGGAGGCTTTCTCCTCTGTTTTCGCTTCGGGTTTTGCTTCAGGCTTCGCCTCGGTCTTTGCCGGGGCTTCTGCAAAGGGCTTCGGGGTCACCGGCATGCCCGGTCGGACCTTCTGGATCCCCTCGACAACGACACGCTCGCCTGGCTTGAGGCCCTCGAGGATGACCCAGAGGTTGTCGACGCGCTCGGCGGTCTGAACGGTCCGGATGTCCACCTTGTTGTCGGCCCCCACGACGGCGACCATGTACTTTCCCTGTACCTCCGTCACGGCCCGCTGGGGCACCAGCAGGGCATCCTTGCGGACGGAGCTTGCAGTGCGAATCTTCCCATACTGACCGGGCCGCAGGAAATTGCCAGGGTTGGGGAAAATGACCGCCACCTTGATGGTCCCCGTTTTGACGTCGACCTGGCGGTCGGCGAATCCAAAGGTGCCCTTGTGGGGATAAACGCTCCCGTCGGCGAGGATGAGTTCCCCCTGCTGCCGTTCGGGCTTCTGGGCCCCCTTCTGTCCGGCCGCGAGGTATTCCTGTTCGCTCACCTGGATGTAGACCTTGATCGGGTTGACCGTGGAGACTGTCGTCAGTTCCTCCGTGGCCCCCGGTCCAACGAGGTTTCCGATCTGCGCCTTGGCCAGCCCGGAGATGCCGTCCACGGGGGAAGTGATCTTGGTGAACCCCAGATCGAGCTGGGCCTTGTCGACTTTGGCCTGGGCGGAGAGCACCGCCGCGCGGGCCGACTGTTCCGTGCCGATGGAATCGTCGAGGTCTTTCTTGCTGACGGCATTCTGATCGGCAAGGGGCTTGATCCGGGCCAGGTTGGCCTTGGCCGTTGTCCAGCGTGCCTGCTGGGCCTCGAGCTCCCCTTTTGCCTGATCCAGGGCCGCCTGGAAGGTGCGCGGGTCGATCTCGAAGAGAACCTGCCCCGTCCTCACGATATCGCCTTCCCTGTAGTTCTGCCTGATGAGGTATCCCTGGACCTGTGCCCTGATGGTGGCGTTCACAAGCCCGTCGAGGGTCCCGATCCATTCCTGGTAGACGGGAACATCCTTCTGGATGACGGTCGTCACCTCGACGGCAGGCGCCGGCGGGGCCTCCAGGGGACCCTTCGAGCAACCCGTCGCCATGAACATGAATAAGACGAAGAGCAACAGGATGATGGCCACAAGCTGCGGGTTGAACCGGAAAACAATCCTCGGATAAGACCTACGACACCGTGACCTCACGCTCTGCATGACCGAACCCCTCCTGAAAGATGATGCATTCTTATACATAGTACCCTCGATTACTGTCTACCGTTTTCTCGGTCTCTTCTGCTACGCATTCCAGGTGGTTCCCTGTCTGGCTGCGACAAACCTCCCTCGACGAATCGCAGAAACAAGTCCCCTGCCCTCCTGACGACTCGTCCCCTCTCATCATCCACAAGGTTCCCCCGGGATATCGGTTGCGGGAGGAAGGTCGTAGACGCGCACGCCTGGACCCAGATCCATCGGCTGCATCCATCCGATTTTGTCTTTCGAGCGGCGGACGTCTTCGAGGCCTGCGGCCCACGCCTCATTCACCGTGGCGCGCGAGAACTCATAATCCTTGTTGTTGCCGGATTTCGTGGTGCGGCGATTGATTATGCGTGCGATCGTGAATTCTCTGTCATCGCACAGCGGGGCGAGTTTCTGCGCATCGGGATCATCCTGGAGTCCGGCCGGCAGCTTGCAGAGCAAACGTCCCAATGCAGACCGTATCTCACCGAGTTCCCTGAAATGGTCCGTGTTCAGGCGCATCTTGCTCGCATATTGGATGTCCTTGGCCCGCTCCATCACCTGGTCGAGATTCCGCGGCAACTCCCCCTTCGCATTGAATACGTCGACTTCGATGACAAGCACGCGCGTTCGCGGCTTTTGGTCCGCCACATAGGTGAGTGGCGAATTGGTAACGATGCCGCCATCCCAGTATTGCTCCCCGTCGATTGTCACCGGGGGAAAGCCTGGCGGCAGCGATCCGCTGGCGCGCACATGGTCCGCAGTGATGCGGATGCGGCTGTTGTCAAAATAGACCGATTGGCCCTCCTGCACGTTGACCGCACCGAGCGAAAGTCGTACCTTGCGGCTGTTGATCAGGTCGAAGTCCACCAACTCTTCGAGAGTACGATTGAGCGGGCTTGTATCGTAGTAGCTCAGTGCGCCGGGAGTGTTGTCTGCGGCGAAAGCCGGAGGTGGAACTCGAGGCACGAAGAAAACCGGGATACCGAAGGACATGACCGACGCAGCGCTCAGGTTTTTCAGGGCCGGCCTCATCGCATCGAACCATGCAGGCAGGGCAAGCGGAGCATAAGAGGAGACACGGTCCCAGAATGTGCGCAGGCGTTCGACCCTGCGCTCCGGAGTATTGCCGGCGATGATCGCTGCGTTGATGGAGCCGATCGAGATGCCCACAACCCATGTGGGTAATAGGCCCCCTTCAGCCAGGCCTTCGTACACGCCCGCCTGATAGGCCCCGAGTGCCCCACCGCCCTGCAACGCGAGAATAGATTGATCAAACTTGGCTCTCACCATGTGTTTCTCCTTTTCTTGCCTTGACATGACCCGATGACATGCACCCATTTGTCAGATAATTCTAACCATATCGGCGTTGCCCTTCTCCTTCGCCGCAGCGGCCGAGGCTGCGCGATCAGGACCCTGATAATTCCCGGGCGCTGCAAAACAGCGTGTTGTATCATGAACAGCCCCCTTCTTATTGACCTGGTCCTCCCGGAGCTCAAAGCTTCATTATCATGCTTACGAGGATGACCTTCAGGATCAGCCCAACGGGAAAAATCATCGCGTAATTGATATCGGGGCGCTCCGGCGGGACTGTTTTCACTCCATAGGCCAGGATGGCGGGGTTCCCGACCGACCCGGCAAGAATCCCCAGGATGTCATCGAAGGGAATCCTCATGATCTTGTAACCGGCCGCGAAGATGATGAAAACGAGGACAAGGATGATGAGCGCCGCCGCGCTGGGCGTAGCCCACGGCAATCGCAAGAAAGAGTGCCATGATCGGGCTTTGTTCGAGCAGCGCTTTGAGCAGTTCCATCCCGCTCCCCCTCCTTCCCCTTTTCTGAAATGCTCATCGTTAGCTTTTCAGCCCCTTCCGGGCCTCCCCCCTGGATTCGTAGATGTGCGGGGCGAGTCCCCGCGCATTCATGCCTTCTCCCAGTTTCATTCGCAGGAAGGCACTGGTCGTGTACCGGGTGACGCTCTCGTAGAAGCTCGACACGATGGTTTTTACCGTTTCGACATAGGCGTCTGCGAGTTCCGGCAGAATGGAAAAGTTGTCGTAGTTTACGATCGCATTCACCTTCCGGCCCAGAGGGACCAGGATGGCTTCCGCCTGTGACCGAATCGCCTCGATATCCTCCATCGATCGGACATGAAGGCCCTCGAAATTGACGAAGAAGATGTTCGTAGAGGGATCATACGTCATCCGCTCGGACATCGGTTTGCCGAGTAGATCTTTTTTCAGATCCATGGGCGGCAGCCGGAAGATCCTCTCGTCCATCGTCTTCGGGTTCTTCACGATCGGCTTGAAATCCATGTAGGCCAGGATGTCCTTTTCCAGATCCACGCCGGGTGCAATCTCCGTCAGTTCCACGCCTTCCTCGGCCAGTGTGAAGACACAGCGCTCCGTCACGAAAACGACGTCGAGATTGTTCATCCTCGCTGTTTTCCCGCTGAAGGTCACCTGTTCGACATCGTTCACGAATTTCTTCACGCCCCCCTCTTTTACGATCCGGAGCTTCCCGTCGTCGGCGGCCACCTTCGTCCCGCCCGCGGTAAAGGTCCCTACGAAGACCATTTTCTTCGAGTTCTGGCTGATGTCGATGAAGCCCCCGCAGCCCGCGAGCCGCGGACCGAAGCGGCTCACGTTTACGTTGCCGTGGCGGTCCATCTGCGCAAGCCCGAGACAGGCAAGGTCGAGCCCCCCTCCGTCGTAAAAATCGAACTGGAAGTGCATGTCCAGCAGGCAATCCATGTTCGTCGCAGCCCCGAAATCCATCCCGCCGGCGGGGATCCCGCCTATCGAACCGGCCTCCGCCGTGAGGGTCAGGTATTCGAAAATCCCTTCCTCGTTGGCAACGCTGGCCACACCTTCCGGTATGCCGATCCCGAGATTGACGACCATGTTCGGCCGCAGCTCGAAGGCGGCACGGCGGGCAATGATCTTGCGGTAATCCATCTCGAGCGGTGCGACGCTCGCCGTCGGGACCTTGAACTCGCAGCTGAACGCCGGGTTGTATTGCGCACCGTAGGTCTGCCAGTGATTTTCCGGCCGGGCAACGACGACGCAGTCGACGAGGATCCCCGGGATTTTCACATGGCGAGGGTTCAGCGCGCCCCGGTCGGCGATGCGTTCGACCTGGACAATGACAAACCCGCCGGAGTTCTTAGCCGCCATGGCAATCGGGAGGACCTCGAGCGTCATCGCCTCCCGTTCCATCGTGATGTTGCCGTCCATATCGGCAGTTGTACCCCGCAGAAATGCCACCTGAACCGGCATTGTCCTGTAAGCGAGGTACTCCTTGCCGTCGAAAGTGACGATCTCGACGAGATCCTCCTTTGTCACCGAATTGATCTTTCCCCCGTCCAGCCTCGGATCGACGAAGGTCCCGATGCCGACCCTCGTGATCGTCCGGGGGTTGCCGGCGGCGATGTCGCGGAACATATGGGAGATGACGCCCTGCGGGAAATTGTAGGCCTCGATCTTTTCACCGATTGCGATTTTCTGCATCTTCGGCGTCAAGTTCCAGTGTCCGGAGATCACCCGCTTCAGCAGCCCTTCACGGGCGAGACGGTTGACGCCCTTGTCCTTCCCGTCGCCGATTCCGGAGGCGTACAGCAGGGTCAGCCCCCGGGGCTCGCTGCTTTCCAGAAACCGCTTCTCGAGGGCGATGATCAGCTCGTCTGGAGCGCCGCCTCCCATGACGCCGTCCAGGGCGACCGTGTCACCGTCCCGGATGAGGCGCACGGCCTCGTCCGCCGATACGATCTTCCCGCGCTTCATATGGGCCTTGATATCATTTGCGACCGGGCTGACAATTTTGCGCTCGCTCATCGCTTCTGGTCCCCCTCGCATTTTTTTCTGGTCAGCTTCTATGATACCATGCCGGGTCCTGGCTATTGCCAGGACCCGGCATGGATATTTCCAATATCGGCTTCTCCCGTCTTCCCGATTCTATTTCTTCTTCGCTTTCTCGACGGAAATCGCCAGCGCCTCGGTGTAGGTGATCAGGAACTCATCGCCTACTTTCACCTTATCGAGATTCTTGGGGTCCTCCGCCTTTGCAACCACCTTATTGCCATCCGGGCCCTTGAGGGTCAGGGTGCCCTTCTTCTTGTCGATGACCGTAACGGTGGCCGTCACCGTGGTCTGCCGGGCAGCCATTCCTGCGGGCATCTCACCGGGCTTGGCCCTGACGATGGCCGTTTTCTCCCCTGACGCCGAGACCGTATCGGGTTTGATCACTTCCACGGCGAGCGACTCGTAGAATTTCACCGTCACGAGATCGCCGACCTTCACCTGGGGCAGGTTCACGGCCTCTTCTCCGACCTTGATGGTTCTCACTTCCCCCTTCGGTCCCTTGAGGGTGACCATCCGCGTATTGAGATCAATGGCCTGTACGGTGGCAGTCATGACGGCCACCCTCTCCTTCACGACCTTGGGCTGCTCCGCCGGAGCCGCTCCCTTGGTTGCCTGTGCAAAGACCCCTGTCGACAGGGACAGCATCAATACAACACCCAGTGCGAGAACAAATACCTTCTTCATTTCATCCATCCTTTCTTTCCATGAGATTAGAACTTCTGACTTGTTGACCCTTTTCCTGATTGTAAACGAAAAAAAACGCAACGCAAACAAAGCAGACAACTGACATCATCATGATCGAGAACTTCCTTCCGTTGTCTTTTCCGCCGTCGATTCATGAGTCATCTTGCTTCTGTCAAAAAAGGACCCTTTGCCGTATCGCCGATGTTGGAACTCACCCTTTGCGATCGCCTTCCTTGTCGCCCATCTTCCTTTTACATAGAGATTTCATGGCTAAAGCAATGGCTCCAAGCAGGGCCTCTTCATCAACGGGTTTCCGCAAATATGCGGAGGCACCCAGCCGCATCGCCTGCTCCTCCATCCCCGCGCGATCCTGGCCGGAGATGAATATCACGGGCATTTGAACCCCGGAGGCGAGCAGCTGTTCCTGAAATTCAAAGCCGCCGATGCCGGGCAGTCGGATATCCAGGAGCAGACAAACCGGGCTGCATCTGAAATCAGATTGGCGAAACTCCTCGGCCAGCGCAAATGTTATAACACGGTATTAAGACGAAATCATTAGATCTTTTCACCGTGGAGGGAAATTGGACCTTTGTCCTATCCGCACTGGAGCTTTGTCCAATGCGATGTTGGAAAAGGAAAATGCGTTTCAGAAACAATAGAATTTTACAATGGGGTATCGTTAGACCGCGTGCGCTACTTCGCGGCGGGTATTGCTGTCGCCTCCCCCGGGCGCGGCGGGGCAGTCACAATTATGGCCCCGACGTCCTTCAGCAGCCGCTGAAAATCGGGCGATGCCATGATGGCCTTCCCCGCAGCGGCGCGCAGGCGGTCGACGGCCTCGGCCGGCAGGGTGAAAGACGTGGGCAGTTCGTTCAGGTAATCCAGTTCCGCTTTGTCGTTCAGCGCGGCAAACGACACGTCGATGGCATAGATCGTCGCATCCGGCGTGCGCAGTGCGGCCGCCACTGCCGGGTCCTTGTTCGCGGCAAATGCGGGCGACTCCCGGAGCAGTTTCATGGCGTGCCACCGCGCCTGCTTGTCCCTCAACAGCTCCGTCGTTTCGTAGGAATAGCGATCGATCGGGACACCCGCCGCTTTCAGCAGGATCTCCAGAGTGCCCGGCGGGGATTCCGACTTGTCCCACTGCGTTTTCGGCGAGGAGATTGAATTGACGACAAAGACGATGATCCTGCGTACGTGGTCGAGCGGTGTGGGCTGACCGACCAAATGCAGCGCTTCCATGATCTCCAGGGTGTCCAGCACGCTCCGCATGCCGAGGTTGTCCGAAACGCCGCCGTCCACGACGTGGATGTAGGGCCGGTTGACGCCGTCGCTGAACTCCGCCTCTTCCTTGACGTGGCGTGTCGCGCGCGCGGCGGGCCGTGGCGGGTCGACGGCGTCGACAAACGGCTTGATCCAGGGGGGCAGTTCGTAGCCGCAGGTGCCGCCATAATTGTTGAACGTGACGGGCGTAAGCACCACCGGCACGGCCGACGATGCGGCAGCGGCACGGGAGAGACGCATCGCACTGAGATCCGAGCAGAGCGCGTCGAAGGCCACCTGCGTAAAGGGCAGACGGGCGCCCGTCGTAATGTCGGTGGCCGACGCGATGATCATCGGGCCTTTCCCGCGATCGAGGTCGCCAAACGTCGCGCCGTTGAACAGGATCTCGTCGTATAAATCGGCAGCCATCTCCGAACGGCCCCAGTTGGTCGACCACAGGGATGGCCAGTAGACCGGGTTGATGGTGCGGGAGGTGATCTCGCCCTGCACGTCGCGCTTCAGGAAGCGCTTTTCGTAATCGTCGAAGAGCTTGTCACCGTAAAGACCGTAGGCGAGCGCCGTAAAGCTTCCGCCCGATATGCCGGTGATCGCGCTGACAGAGTCGAGCAGGCGTGCCTTGTTGCCTTTCGGCCCGACGACTTCGGTATCCCGCAGGAACTCGAGGACGCCGTAGGAGAACGCGGCCGCGCGAGTGCCGCCGCCCGAAAAGGCGAGGATCACCATGTTTTCGCTGCCCGACGAAACCATCGGGCGCGTAAGACCTCGATAGCCGTATTTCGGATCGAACTGGGTAATCGGCGGGTTGATCGGACGGTGGGCGCAGCCGACGAGCAGGAGAAACGCCGCAAGGACCAGCAATGATGGCGTGCGCAATCGAGTCATGAATACGCCGCATCGGTTCATGTCGATCTCCTTGCCAGACTATTGTGGATCTACTTTTATCATATATCACGAGGGATTCAAACGGAAGAAATGCCAACGCCAGGGCCCCAGATCGACGTACAGACCGGCATCCCGCATATCGTCGCCAGTCCTGTCGTAGGATTCGCCCGACAGGACATCATTGAGGAGCCACGTCCTTCCTCTCAGTCCATCCCAGGGAACCCTAACGAGCGCCTGGGAGGGCCCGGCCGAAAAATTCACGACGATCACGTAACGTTCCTCGCTCTTGACCCAGCACCAGGCGATAATATTCTCGCAGCTTCGGTTGTCGGGCCAGCCGCTTTTCTCGCAGAGGCGCCATTCGCCATTTCGAAAGACATCATGATGGATCTCCTGCAGAAGGCATCCGTAGAAGGCCGCGAGATCCCGATCGACCGGCTCATCCGGGCGGCGGGCGAGAAAGACGGGCAACCTTACCTTCAGCCCCTCGAACTGCCCCTCGTGCAGCAGCCTGGCCCCGGGGAGAGTGAGGATCGCCACGGCCGCAGCGCGCCCTTTTCCGTCCGGAAAGGCGGCAGCGGCCCTTGGCTCGTCGTGGTTCTCTACGAACCGGACCATCCCCTCCTGGTAAGGAAGATCAGCCAGGAGGTGCTGACGCACATTCTCGGCATCCCCGTGTTCCATCCGGTCGTAGAGTTTCTTGTCGTAGCAGTAGTCAAAACCCTGATGCTGCAGTTCCCACTCCAGATCCCAGTATGCCTCGGCGATGAACTTGAACTCCGGCTGCTTCGCCTTGATCGCCGGGATGAGGGTGGGCCAGTAGTCCCCGGCGGGCCGCGCACCGGCCCGGGCCCCCCAGGTGCGCTCGAAGATCGCGTTCAGCATGAGCATGGCCATGTCGCAGCGGATGCCGTCGCACTGACCGGCGATCTCCGCGACCGTGTCGATCACCGCCTGCCTGAGCCCGGACTGAAAGGCGTTGAGCTGGAGCACATCGGGCCACGCCGGGAAGAAGGGGTCCCGGCCGCAGGCAAACACCTTTCCTCCCGCCTCGATGAAGGACGCCGGATCGTTCCTCGCGTCGTCGGCGTTCCCCTGGACAAAGTATTCGGGGCGATCGCCGACCCAGGGGTGGTCCGGCGCGACATGGTTCGGCACAAAGTCGAGGATGAGACGAATGCCGCGCTTTGCGAGAGCATTACGGGCTGCCGCGAGCCCCTGCGGACCGCCGAGGCGCCCATCGACGACGTAGCGCCGCACGCAGTAGGGCGAGCCGACATTGTCCTCAGCCGAAAAGTCAGGAAGGGCTCTGCGGAAGTCATCGAGGAGCCCCTTGTTTCGCATGGAGATCTCGATCCCGGCCGGGCTTCGCTCCCAGACGCCCATGAGCCACAGGGCGTCAAAACCGTGAGAGGCGATGGCATCCCACTCTGGCTCCGGAACCGTCGCGAGATTCACCGGCATCCGGTATTTTCGGCTCAGATCTCCCAGCCAGACCCAGGTGTTGATTTCATAGATGACCGGGTGCTTGGGCCATGCTCCCATCTCTCTTTCACTCCTTTCCGGAACCGCGGGCGAACGCGGCCCCCTTGCCCCCCTCCAGTGCCCGCCTGGCATCCAGCAGGCCGAAGAGCTGGATGGTCTTGGCCACGAACCCGGTCCAGCCGGTCTGATGACTGGCGCCCAGCCCCGCCCCATTGTCGCCGTGGAAGTACTCGTAAAAGAGGATGTAGTCGCGCCAGTGGGGGTCGGTCTGGAACTTCTCCGTGCCGCCGTAGACGGGTCGCCGGCCCTGCTCATCGCGAAGAAAGATGCCGGTCAGGCGGTCGGAGATCTCCTTCGCCACCTCGAAGAGGTTCATCGTTTTGCCGGAGCCCGTGGGGCACTCTATTTTGAAGTTGTCGCCGTAGTAGAGGTAGAAGTTCAGCAGCGCCCGGATGATGAGAGCGTTCACCGGCATCCAGACCGGCCCCCGCCAGTTGGAGTTGCCTCCGAACATGCCCGTGTTCGACTCGGCCGGCAGGTAGTCCACCTTGTACTCCTGGCCGTTCACGTGGAAGATAAACGGGTGCTGCTCGTGGAACTTCGAGAGCGAGCGGATGCCGCAGGGGCCCATAAACTCGTTCTCGTCCAGCATCTTCGCAAGGATCCGGCGAAGCCGCTCCGGGTTGACCAGGGCGATGATCCCCCGGTCCGCCACGCCGTAATGCCCCGGGCCGGTAGGGTGTATCGTCTCCGAAAGTTCGGGTATCCGGCGCAGGCGTTGCCCCAGGAGAGCAAAGGCCCGCGGGATGCGCTCCCGTTGCCACTTTTCGACGACAGTCGTGGCGCACAGGGGGAGGAGCCCCACCATCGAGCGCACCTTGAGCCGCGTGGCGCTTCCGTCGGGGAGCCGCAGCACGTCGTAGTAGAAGCCGTCCTCATCGTCCCACATGCCGTCCTGGCCGGAACGGTTCATGGCCGCGGCGATGTAGTAGAAATGCTCCACGAACTTCAGGACCATGTCCTCGTAGATGGGGTCGTGGGCGGCGAGTTCCACGGCAAGCTCTGCCATGTTCTGGCTGAAAAGGGCCATCCAGGCCGTGCCGTCGGCCTGCTCGAGGTGGCCGCCGGTGGGCAGCGGCGCGCTGCGGTCGAAGACGCCGATGTTGTCGAGGCCGAGGAAGCCCCCCTCGAAGA
>DCVI01000169.1:0-340 GCA_002327315.1 Syntrophaceae bacterium UBA2192
GATCCACCAACGACCTCGATTTGTTCCTGCGGCCTGAGCTGCTGATCGACGCTGGGAAGGTAAAACCGCTGGCACAGGCCATTTCCAGGCTGGGATATCGCGCTGTACCCGGCGCGGAGAAGTACCAGTTCGTCAAACTCGGTCCGGGAGGCGGCGAGGCAGGCAGCATCAAGATCGATATTCTGACCGGTCCTCGGACCCGATTCGAGGGCACAAAGGTGAAAACCGACGCCCGCCGAGCCAGGCCAAATCCGTCTGTCGGGATCCACGCCCACCCGGTGGATGAAACCCCTACGCTGGAAGAAGGATTGCTGACGGGAAATCTCAGTTCCGGCAGTTC
>DCVI01000169.1:495-7593 GCA_002327315.1 Syntrophaceae bacterium UBA2192
ATCGGCCGGAACTGCAGCTCGCGGAATTCATGTCCGCCATCAAGGAACTCTTCCCTGGATTGGGCGCGTAGATGAGCAGACGGGATAGACTGGAAAGACCGGACAGACGGAACAGACTCTTCTCTAAGACGGGACAGACCGGATAGACTGGACAGACTGACTTCGCTGCACCCCTTGCATCAAAATCTGTTGATAACTGACGCCCGTTCTGCTATGTGGAATAAAAATTTGACGGCATGTTACAAGAAATGAAGCATACTGAAGCGAACAGCCCGGGTCGAGTATCCATCGATTCGGGTTTTTATATATAAAATCCAACCACATGGAACATTCGTCCGGCAACCAAAAACCGGCCCGGATCAGTGCCTGACCGGCAGAGTTTTTGCAAGCTATTTTCCGGGTGCCGTTAGGCGTGCAAGTGTCCCTTTGTCATTCTCGCGCAGGCGGGAATCCATTCGCAATCCTTACCACAACGTAAAACGCATCAAACTGCCTCCACAGGCATGGGTTTGCTTGACGAAAGATCGGCCCGGGCCGAACATGCGCACGGCCCGCCCCGCGTAGCGGATTGAGGCGGCAAAAGGGGGATAGACAGGCTCCCTCCTTTGGAAAAGGAGGGGCGGGGAGGATTTTACAGGCCCTGTTTCTTCCATCAATAACCACGTCTTTGCACTGGGCCAACGATGGGAGAAACACCCTATCCCCCGGCGGGAGAGGCAACCACAAAATTTCCCTATCCCCCGGCGGGAGAGGCAACCACAAAATTTCCCTCTCCCCCGGCGCGAGAGGCAACCACAAAATTTCCCTCTCCCCCGGCGGGAGAGGGCAAGGGTGAGGGGGGATTGCTCCCGACCTTCGCGCCTTCGCAACGGCATTACAACACAGTCTCCGATTGAAGAAAGAAGTTAGGCGGCACCCATGGCGACCATGATTCCCAGTGATGTGGGTCAGTTCACAACCGATGGCGAGCGGCAGTTCTACCGCTTTCTCGAGCTGGTCGCCCGGCCCGACAGCCGCTACCTCTCCTGGTACCTCCCCGACATCAAGGGCCGCGAACCCGATTTCATCCTCTATTCCGAGGACGTCGGCCTTATCATTTTCGAAGTCAAGGACTGGATCATCGACCAGATCCTCGACGCAGGCCCCCACTACTTCAACCTCCAGATCGGAAGCCACGAGGAACAGCGCCAAAACCCGCTCAAACAGGCGAAGGACTACTTCACATCCCTGATGAGCAAAATCAAAGAGGACGGCGCGCTCGTCTCATCCGATCCCATTCACCATGGCAACCCCAAGATCCCCGTCAGCTACGGTGTGGTATTCCCGAACATCGTCAAATTCGATTACAGGCAGAAAAAGCTTGATCAGGTCATTGAGACGGACCGCGTCTTCTTCTTTGACGACCTCCATCCCATGTCCGACATCTGCTCGGACACAAGCGGCCGCTGTTTTCATGAAGCTCTGAAGCGGATGTTCTCTCCCTTCAGCTTCAAAATCAGCGGGAAGGAGCTCGAGCGCCTCAAAGCCCTGATCTTCCCCATCGTGCAGATCCGCGAACCCCAGCGGGGCGATGCAGACAAACTCGCGGGTGAAAAACGCCTCAAAGTCCTCGACCGGAATCAGGAGGCCGTGGCCCGAAAGATCGAGGGCGGCCACCGCATCCTCATGGGCCCGTCCGGCTGTGGAAAAACCCTCATCCTTGTCCACCGCGCAGCCCTGCTGAAGCAGTACAACCCCTCAATCAACAATATCCTCTTCCTCTGCTTCAACATCACGCTCGTGAACTACATCAAGCGCCTGCTTGCCGACCTGCACGTCCCCTTGGGCGAGGGCGGCGTCGAGGTGCTGCACATTTTCGAACTCTGTGCAAAAGTCCTGGGCGAGAAAGTCGAGTACGAGAAATTAGACCAGGAATACTACGACATGACCGTGAAGTTCGCCTTCGAGAAGACCCAAAAAGAAGACCCAAAGTACGATGCCGTTATGATCGATGAGGGCCAAGACTTCACGGACGACATGTTCAAGCTCGCCATTGCTCTCCTGAATAAAAAAACCGACAACCTCCTCATCGTGCTCGACGACAACCAGAACATCTACAGGAAAGGCCAGGCTTGGAAAAATCTCGGCATTAAAGCGCAGGGCAGGGTACACAGGCTCAATTTCGTTTACCGAAACACCGTCGAGATTGCCACGCTCGCTGCACGATTCATGAGTGACGGTAAAAGCGAGGCGAAACCGGATAGTTCTCAATCGGAGCTGTTCCCCGACACCTTCGACTATCACGGCCCCAAGCCCGAGCTGATGCAATTCACCGGTCCAGATGAAATCGTCAGCTATACCGCATCGAAAGTGAAAGAACTTGCAGACGCAGGCTTGCCTCTCTCCGAGATCGCCGTTCTATACACCGCGAAAGAGCCTTACTCGGAAATGCGAGCCCCCTTGCCCCAGTTACTCATTGGGGCATTCGAGAAAAGGGGCATCCTCTCGAACTGGATTGCAGAGGACTACAAGACCAAGAAGAGCTACGATATTACCACCAACAGCGTCACCATATCCACCGTCCAGAGCGTCAAAGGCCTGGACTATGCCTGCGTGTTCCTGTTGGGGCTGGATTCGCCGAAGGTCGAGGAGTGGTCAGGGGAAGTGGCGAAGCACCTGACGTATGTGGCCGTGACGCGCGCAAGAGAGCGGCTCTGTGTTCCTTACGTGCATAAGACTGAACTGATTGGACGAATCGAGACATCCCTATGAAATTCATCCACGCCGCAGACATTCACCTCGACAGCCCGCTCGTCGGGCTCCAGATCTACGAAGGGGCGCCCGTCGAGGAGATCCGCGGGGCCACCCGCAGGGCCCTAGAGAACCTAGTCGAACTGGCCGCCACGGAGAAGGTCGACTTCGTCCTGCTTGCGGGGGATCTCTACGACGGCGATTGGAAGGACTACAACACCGGGCTTTTCCTCTCCGCCCAGATGACAAGGCTTCGAGAGGAGGGCATCCCCGTCTTCATCATTTCGGGCAACCACGATGCCGCAAGCCAGATCACGAAGCACCTGAGAATGCCCGACAACGTAACGTCCCTCTCCGTGCGGCACCCCGAGACGGTCAAAATCGAAAAACTCGGCCTCGCCATCCACGGCCAGGGCTACGCTTCCAGAGCCGTCACCGACGACCTGGCCAGCGGTTATCCCCTTGCCTCTCCGCATCATTTCAACATCGGGCTTCTCCACACCAGCCTCGACGGTCGGGAAGGGCACGAGTCTTATGCGCCGACAAGCGACGGAAGTCTTCTGTCCAAAGGCTACGACTACTGGGCGCTGGGCCACGTACATGCCCGGGAGATCGTCCGCGAGGAGCCCTGGATCGTGTTTCCCGGCAACATCCAGGGGCGCCACATCCGGGAGACGGGGCCGAAGGGCTGCATGCTCGTCGAGGAGCAGGACGGCCGGGTCATCCGCGTCGAGCACAGGGAGCTTGACGTCATGCGCTGGGCCGTTGCGGTTGTCGATGCGGGCAGGGCCGCCAGGGGGGATGACGTGAACGACGCCGCCTCCAAATCCCTGAAAAATATCATGAAGGAAAACAAGGAGTTGCCCCTTGCGGTGCGCGTCGAGATCATGGGGACCACGAAGGCGCACCGGGAGCTGCTGTCCAACCCCGAGCGCTGGAAGAGCGAACTCCGGGCCGTCGCAACGGATATCAGCGGCGGCACGATGTGGCTCGAGAAGATCCGGTTTGCCACCAGGGAAGCGACGAGTACAACGCTAGGCGCGAAAAGTGAGGCTCTTGTCGAACTGATGAGCGCCGTCGAAGGCCTCTCGGGCAATGCGGATCTCGTCAAGACTGCCCTCGAGGCGCTGAGGGATCTCAACGAAAAGCTGCCGCACGAGCTGAAAGGCGGCGCCGAGTCGATCCGTCTCGATGATCCCGAAACGGTGAAGCGGGCGGCCGAAGGGGTGAGGCAGGTGCTGATGGAGCGCATCCTGGCCGGGGGGGTGGAGCTGTGAAAATCCTGGAGCTCGATCTGCGCGCATTCGGACCCTTCACCGGCGTCAAGCTCGACCTGGCCGAGGGGCGCGAGGGGATGCACATCCTCTACGGGCCCAACGAGGCTGGGAAGAGCTCCGCCCTGCGCGCCCTCAAATGCCTGCTCTACGGGATCCCGAGAAGCTCGGCGGACAACTTCATCCACGACAACAAGGCCCTCCGCATCGGCGGCAGGCTGCGCAACGCCGACGGCGCCGAGTTCGCCTTCCTGCGGCGCAAAGGAAACAAGGACACCCTCTTGAGCCCCGACGGGGAGGCCATCGACGACCGCGCCCTCGACAGGTTCCTCCACGGCGTGACGGAAGAGACCTTCGGGCTTCTCTTCGGCATCGACCACGAGGCGCTTGTGCGCGGCGGCCGGAACATCCTGGCAGGGAAAGGCGAGACCGGCCAGAGCCTCTTTGCGGCGGGCGCCGGCGGTGCGAACCTGCGCGCCGTTCTAGATGCCATCGAGACCGATGCGGAAACCCTTTTCAAAAACAAAGGTCAGCTCCCGGTCATCAACAAGGCCATAAGCCGTCACCAGGAGCTTCGGAAGAAGATCTCCGAGCTTTCGCAGTCGAGCCGGGAGTGGGCCGAAAAGGAAAAAGAGCTCCGCAAGGCGATGGCCGAGCGCGACAGCCTCCGAAAGACGCTGGAGCGCAACGCGGCCGAGGCGAACCGGCTGCAACGCCTCGCCAAGATCGTCCCGAAAGCCGGCCTTCTCAGGGAAACCCGGGCGAAGGTCGAGGCCATGGGTGAGGTAACCATCCTGCCCGATGATTTCGCCGCCAGGCGCCATCAGGCCGAGAAGCAGCTCAACGCGGCAATCGAGGTCAAGAGAAGGGCGGAACTGGATCTTGACCGGCTGAATGCCGACATCGCAAAGATCGTGCTGCCGCAGAAGCTTCTGGACCAGGCCGACGCCATCGAGGCGATCCGCGAGCGGCTTGGCCAGTATCGCAAAGCGGCCGTCGACCTGGGCACGCTGAGAGGAAGACTTCAGCAGAACAAGGCGGATATCCGGGTATTGCTGCCGGAACTGGCGCCGGGCCTCAGCGTGGAGACCGTCAAGAGCATGAGGCCCAAGGCCGCCGTCAAGACCCGCATCCAGAAGCTTGCCAGCCGGCATGAGTCCCTGCAGGCGGAACAGCTGAGGGCGGCAAAGGCCCTCCGCGATGCCGAACAGAAGCTAGGCAGGCTGAGGGATGAGCTGAAAGCCCTCGAGACCCCGAAAGACCCGGGCCCCCTCAAGAAATCCCTCGCGAAACTCGCGAAGAGCGGCGACACGGCCGCGGCCCTGAGGGACGCGGAGAAGGCGCTTCAAAACGAAGAGAGGCAGGCCCGCGGCCTGCTGCAGCGCCTGCCTCTCTGGAGCCGTACCTTCGAGGAACTGGGCAAGGTGCCCGTCCCCTCGTCGGAAACAGTCAGCCGCTTCGAAGACGAGACCTCCTGCTGCAAGGTTCTCGCTGACAACCTGGACAGCCGACTGGACGATGCGCGGGGAGAGCTGAGGGAGGTCGCGCAGCAGATCGACGCTATCCGGCTGGCCGGGGCCGTGCCGACCGAGGAGGATCTCGAAAAGGCCAGAGACAGAAGGCAGGAGGGATGGGGCCTTGTAAAAAAGGCCTGGCTCCAGGGGGAGAATGTCGAGGAAGAGAGCAGGGCCTACGACCCGGAGCGCGATCTGGCGGGGGCCTACGAGGTATCCGTTGAGCAGGCCGATGAGACCGCCGATCGTCTCCGCAGGGAAGCTGCCCGGGTGGCGGAGTATGCCGCCCTTCTCATGCAGGAGGAAAAGGTAAAGGAAGAGATCTCCAGGCTGGAGAACGAGCGAAACGAGGCACGGCGATCGACTGCCCGAACCACCGAGGAATGGAAGGCAGCCTGGAAGCCGGCCGGCATCGAGCCCCTGACGCCCAGGGAGATGAGGGTGTGGCTCGAGCAGTACGGAAAGATCCTGCAGCGGCTCGAGAAACTGGGCGAACAGAAGACCCTGATCGAAAAGCTCCAGGGCCGGATCGATGAGCACCTGGAGGAGCTGAGCCGGCATCTCGAAGACCTCGGTGAGAAACCCTCAACGGCTGAGGAAACATTCGGGCAGTTCATAGATCGCTGCGAAACCGTCCAGGACAGGCTGGAGAAGCTTGCCCGGCGCCATGGGGAGCTGGAGTCGAAAATCTCCGCCATGGCCGACGACGTGAAAACGTACACGCAGGCAGAGATCGATACGGAGCAGAGGCTGACGGCTTGGCGCAAAGAGTGGTCGGAAGCCGTCAAGACGCTTGGGCTGGGTGAAAAGACGACTCCCGACGAGGTAATTGTTACACTCACGAAGTTCGATGATTTGTTTAAAAAGATCGACGACTGCGACACCCTGGAGCAGAGAATATTCGGCATCGACCGCGACGCCGAGCTGTTCAACGCCGATGCGAAGGCCCTCATCGGACACGTTGCCCCCGAATGGGAAAGACTGATGCCCGATCAGGCGGCGGTGCAGCTCAACGCGGAACTCACGCGCGCCAGGGATGCGGCAACTCGGCACGCGCAGATTGCACGGGAGATCGAGCAAAAGAGCAGGGGGCTTCGAGAGGCGGAAAAGGAGATCGCCCTGGCGACGGAGAAGCTCAACAGCCTGTGCCGGCAGGCCGGGTGCCAAACCCCCGATGAGCTGGAGACCTGGGAGAAGCACTCGGCAGAATACCAGGAGCTGAAAAAGCGGATTCAGACCCTGGAAACGGACATCGTCGAGCGCGGCGGGGGCGCGACCCTCCAGCAGATCCTGCAGGAGGTGGAGAAAGTCGATGCCGACGCGTTGACCGCACAGATCGAAGAATTAGAAAGAAGCCTCACGGAATTAAGGCAGCATCAAACCGAGCTTGATGAGAAAGTGGGAAGCCTGCGCAGCGAGCTTAGCCGCATCGACGGCTCCTCCGCGGCAGCCGAGGCCGCCGCGGAAGCCCAGGGGGTCCTCGCCTCCATCCGGGATCACGTCGACGACTATATAAAGCTACGCCTCGCCTCCCTGGTTCTCAGGCAGGCCGTCGAGAACTACCGGGCGAAAAACCAGGG
>DCVI01000012.1 GCA_002327315.1 Syntrophaceae bacterium UBA2192
CTGAAAGTTGGTGGTGGATTATGGGATTGCTGCACCCTTGCTGATCCCGGCAAATGTGTGATAGAAGAGGCATCGCTATGACAGACGTATCCCCCCACTCCCGAAAGCGGCCAGGCATCACGGGCTTTCTGATCGCCCTGTCGGTCCTTTTTCTTGCATCCTGCACGGCCCAGTACCCCCTGAACCCCGCCGTGGAAAAAGTAGACCGCGTCGAGCCCTACCGGGCAAAGCTCAATGCCCGCGACCGCTCCAGCGACACGCTTCTCATCCTGGCCTTCTCCGGGGGCGGCACCCGCGCCGCCGCCCTGTCCTACGGGATCCTGGAGGCCCTCGACCTGGTGGAGGTCCCGGCGCCCCCCACGAAGGACAGCAAAAGGCACACCCTGCTCGACGAGGTGGACCTGATCTCGGGCGTGTCCGGCGGCAGTTTCACCGCCTCCTATTTCGGCCTGAACGGCCGCGATATCTTCAACGACTTCCGGACCGAGTTTCTCTATGGCGACTTCCAGGGCGCCATGCTCTGGGGTCTGGCCAACCCCGTCAACTGGGTGCGGCTCTGGTCGCCGCGCTTCGGCCGCAGCGACATGGTTCAGGAGTACTACGACTACAAGCTTTTCAAGGGCGCGACCCTGGGCGATATCGCGAAAAAGCCCGGACCGGTGGTTATCGTCCTCGCAACGGAGGCCATCGAAGGCATCTCTTTCGGGTTCACGCCGAGCCAGTTCGCCCTCATCTGCTCCGATTTCGACAAGTTCCCCGTCTCCCGGGCGGTGGCCGCATCGGCCGCCTTCCCGGGCGCCCTTTCTCCGGTCGTTCTGAAAAACTACGCGGGCCAGTGCGACATCCGGACACCGTTATGGATCGAGAAGTCCCTGGCCAAACCGGACATCTCCAGCCGGACCTATTACAATGCGCTGAGGATGAAGACCTACCTCAATCCCAAGACCAAGCCCTACATCTACCTGATCGACGGGGGGGTTTCGGACAACCTCGGGGTCCGGGGCATCGTCGAGTCCCTTATCGCCCGGGGCGGCATCCATGAATCGCTGAGGGCCCTGGGACTGGAAAAGACCCGCCGCGTGGCCATCGTGATCGTCGACGCGAAGACAGAGGAGAAGGCGCACTGGCAGCTCCTCGACGAGGTTCCCGGCATCGGGACCATCCTGGGGGCCTCCTCCACGATCATGATCAACAAGTACAACTTCGAGACGATCGAGCTTCTGCATCACGTGGCCCGGGACTGGACGCACGACGACGAGATCCACGGCCAGAAGCCCATCGATTTCTACATCACCCACATTGCCTTCGACGCCCTGCCGGACGAGAAGGAGCGGGACTACTTCAACACGGTCCCCACGAGCCTCTACCTCGAGCCCGAACATGTGGACAGGCTCCGCGAGGTGGCTGCAAGGCTTTTATACACCGACAAGGCTTTCCTGAGACTGGTGAAAGACCTTGGGGGAAGAATGCCGGAGGTGAAGGCCAGGATGGCGGCGCCGGCAAAACCTGGAGAGCCGGGCGGCCCGGCCGACGATGGAAACCACGCCCTGAGAGAGCTGGAGGTGGAGCCGTGACCGGAAATTGTTAAAAAAGGCTGACAATGGTCAGCAAAAAGAAATTCGCACGAATCATTCATCAACAAAAAAGGGCTTCCGGCACAATAGCCGGAAGCCCTCTGAAGCTTATAGGAGTCACTCCGCCACACAATCACCGATAGGAATTCCTCTTGTGTCTTGATAACACCAGGAACCATCTTTAACATTGATTTTATAGAAATATACACTGTTACCATTGATTTTCCAGTGGTACATGAGATAGTCGAGCGACGCGGCATTGAAGCATGTGTCTAACGAAGCACGCGGGTTCATTGAGGCATCATACATTGGATGACCTTCTGCTGTGAGGCACAGAGCGTCACCAGCGTCATCCTGCCCGACCTCTTCGACCTTGAAATTGTAGCTCTGCTCAGGACCGATCAGGACGGGGCTCTGCATCGGAATTCCAAATACCCTCGCTGCGAAACTCATGCTGGCCACTTCGGGCCCTACGCCATCCCAGGGGACAACAATTGCAGTTCCTTGAATGACACGGTTCCAACCGACATCGCCCGTGGCGCTCTTGTATCTTACCGTTTGTGAGCTCTCACCTATATATTTAACACAGACATCCTGACTGAATGTTGCTGCGGGCCCGGGGTTAAACGGATCGTTCTTATAAAAGCAAAAATATTGAGGTGGCTCTATAAAATTCCACAATTGAAATGGATCGCCGGCGCCATACATGTAGAAAATACTTCCCGGCTGAAAAGGCTTATCCTTGTGATGATAGACCGTCGTCCCCGCCGCTAATGCTGAACTCAGCGGGAGCCCCACGACCAGCAGCGCCGCAAAAAGAAAAACCAGACCCTTCTTCATACAGAACCTCCTGTGTGCATGTTCGAACATGTTTTGATCCTGGTCACCCCGTCGGGTGGATTTATCGTCGGAAGGCGAAAGAGAGGGCCTGTCCTGCGCGCAGAACAAACCTTGTATTCGTAATCGGCAGGGCGGACGGAATACTTGAGGTCTTTCGAGGGGAAAGGTTCTTCACCCGGATGTGGAGAGTAGCTTAAGTAAAGGTTTGATATGAGTCAGCAAATCCCCCCCACCCCCCTTTTTCAAAGGGGGGTGGGGGAGAAATAGCAAGGGAGAGGGAGACCGAGGTAAGGGTTTGTTTCTAGGCCCGGTGGAGCCACTCGCCTCTTGCCTTCACGACGTTGCGCGTGTCCACGACGGGCACGCCGAGGGCGGCGAAATCGACCTTCCGGTATTCATCGTGGGGGGTGGCAATGAGGATGAGATCGTAATCTTTTGAAATCTCTGCCGATTTACGGCCTGCATATTTCGCATACTCCCGCGTGAGGCGGACGACGGGGATATAGGGATCGTTGTAGCTCACCTGTGCGCCCAGGTGCTCGAGCTTCTCCATGAGCCGGTACGAGGGCGACTCGCGGTCGTCGTCCACGTTTGCCTTGTAGGCAAGCCCCAGGATTAGGATCCGCGAGCCCCGAACAGGCTTTCCCTGGCCGTTGAGGGCCTCCATGACCTTCGAGACCACATAGTCGGGCATGGACGTGTTGATCTCGCCCGCAAGTTCAATAAAGCGCGTGTTGAACTCGTACTCCCTGGCCTTCCAGGTCAGGTAGAACGGGTCGATGGGGATGCAGTGCCCGCCCAGCCCCGGCCCGGGATAGAAGGCCTGGAAGCCGAAGGGCTTGGTTGCCGCCGCCTCGATGACTTCCCAGACGTCGATGCCCATTCGGTCGAAACAGATCTTCAACTCGTTGACGAGCGCGATGTTGACGGAACGGTAGATGTTCTCCAAAAGCTTTGCCGCCTCGGCCACCCGGGGGGAGGATACGGGAACTACCCTCTCCACGATCGTCTCGTAGAGGGTCTTTGCCGCCTCCAGGCAGGTCGGGGTGTACCCCCCCACGAGCTTGGGGATGTTGCGCACGCCGAAGTTCTTGTTGTTCGGGTCCTCGCGCTCGGGCGAGAAGGCCAGGTGAAAATCCCGGCCCGCCTTCATCCCGTCGGCCTCGAGGATCTTCCGCATGTCACAGTCGGTCGTTCCCGGGTAGGTGGTCGACTCCAGCACGACGAGTTGACCCGGCCTGAGATATTTTGCGATGACCCGCGTCGTGTTGAAGACGTATCGCATGTCGGGCTCGCGGTTGCGGTCCAGCGGGGTGGGCACGCAGATCAGGATGCAGTCCACCTCCGTGAGGCTTTTGAAGTCCGACGTGGGCGTGAAGTTGCCGTTGATCTCTTTCTTGAGAAGCGACGAGTCGATGTGGCGGATGTAGCTTTCCCGCCGCCGGAGGGATGCGACCTTCTTTTCATCCACGTCGAAGCCCGTAACGGTGAAACCGGCGCGGCAGAACTCGATGACAAGGGGCAGGCCCACGTAGCCCAGGCCGATGACGCCGATGTGAGCCTGTTTGGCAGTGATTTTTTCCACAAGTGACATGAAATAATCCTTCCANNGCCGGCAGCAGGATGTGGAAGGCCGAGAAGTGCCCTTCCCGGGATTCCACGCGGATCAGCCCCTCGTGATTTCGGATGATCGCGTAGCTCACGGCAAGCCCCAGGCCCCGGCGGGATTCCTTGGTCGTGAAATAGGGATCGAAGATCTTCGAGAGATGCTCCTCGGAGATACCCGGGCCATGATCGCGGATGGAGATCTTGACGTATCGGCCATCCTTGATCGGCAACCTGTCGGAGGCCTCCACGATGGCATTGCCGGCATGGACGTCGATTACGCCCCCGCCGGGCATGGCCTCCACGGCATTCTGGACGATGTGCTGAAGCACCTGCCGGATCTGGCCCTCGTCCACCTCCGTCGGCCAGAGATCCTCGGCGATGACGTGATCGATCTTCACGTTATGGCCATCGGGAATGAAGCCCTCCGCTTGCCTGAGAAGGTGCGCCAGACCCGTCACTTTTCTTACGGGATACCCTCCCTTGGCCACGGAGATGAGCAGGTGGGTGAGCTCCTTGGCGCGAAGCCCCGCCTTTTCGGCGATGGCCAGGCCGTCCTCGAGCATCTTGTCCTCGTCGGGAACGGAGATCTTGGCCAGGAAGACATTCCGGAGAATCGCGGACAGCAGCGTGTTGAAGTCCTGTGCGATCCCGCCGGCCATGGTGCTCAAGGATTCCAGTTTTTGGGCTTTGTGAAGCTCCTCTTCGGCACGCTTCTGTTCGGTGATGTTCTCGAGCGTCTCCAGGGCCCCCACGAGCCTGCCCTCGGCGTCGTGGATGGCGGCAGCCGTGAATCGCAGCCAGCGGCCCTCCTCGGCCAGTTCCGGGAAGAAGTCCGTCGCCTCGTAGGCCTCCTCGATGAGCGGCGACTTCCGGCACTTGCCGGCATACCAGCTCTCGATGGCATCGAAATCCTGATCGACAAGCAGGTCGGCAAGACAGGGCCGCGCCCCGCTGCGGTAGAAGGCCCTCCAGTGATCGGCCGTCCCCAGGACCTCGTGGGCATGGATCCCGCTCAGTTCCTCCAGCGCCCGGTTCCAGTAAATGACCCGGTGGTCCCGCCCGATGACGAACGTGGGGATCGGCGAGCCATGGATCACGCTCTGGAGTCTGCGCTCGCTGTCCTTCAGGCTGTCCTCGGCCTGCTTCTTTTCGGTGATGTCTTCCAGGGTCTCCAGGGCGCCCTCGACCTCGCCCCCCGAGCCGCGGATCAGCGCTGCCGTGAACCGCAGCCAGCGGCCTCCCTCGCCCAGCTCCGGGAAGAAGTCCGTTGCCTCGTAGGCCTCCCCGATGAGCGGCGATTTCCGGCATTTGCCGGCATACCAGCTCTCGATCGCCGTGAAATCCTGATTGACAAGCAGGTCGGCAAGACAGGGCCGCGCCCCGCTGCGGTAGAAGGCCCTCCAGTGGTCGGCCGTCCCCAGGACCTCGTGGGCATGGATCCCGCTCAACTCTTCCAGCGCCCTGTTCCAGTGAATGACCCGGTGATCCCTCCCGATGACGAATCCGGGCACAGGCGAGCACTGAAACACATTCCGGAGGCGCTGCTCGCTTTCGGCGAGATCCTTTTTGGTACGCTTCCGGTTCTCTGCGGCCTGCTCGAGATCGGCGATCCTTTCGCGAAGGGCCTCGTCGCTCCCGGCAAGGGGCTTCTGTCTCGTGCTCTTCATGGCGGCCGGCCTCCCCGGCGAAGATCGGTGGATCGATTCGGGAAATGCGTACTGCCGGAAACGGTTGGATAAGTTTGATTTTTTCCTTCTCCCTTCTTATACTACGATTGCCTTGAATTGTGAACCCTCTTTCAACCGGAAGGCATCATGAGGCGGCTTGCCCACATATCGGATCTGCACTTCGGCCGCGAGGACCCTCTCCTCATCCGGGAGTTGCTCGCCGATCTGCGCCGGCTCGAGCCGACGCTTGTCGCCGTGAGCGGCGATCTCACACAGCGTGCCCGGCGACGGCAGTTCCTGGCTGCCCGGGGCTTCCTCGAACGAATCCCCTGCCCCAAGATCGTCGTGCCGGGCAACCACGACATCCCCCTGTACAATCCTGTGCGCAGGTTCCTGCTGCCCCTGCACCGCTGGCGCCGCTACATCGCCTCGGACATGGACCCCCTGTACATCGATGCCGAAATGGCCGTGCTGGGCGTCAACACGGCTCGCTCGCTGGCTTTTGTCAACGGTCGCATCTCGGATCGGCAGATCGCGCTTCTGCGCTATCGGCTCTGCAGCATCCCCGATCGCATCTTCAAGATCGTCGTGACGCACCACCCCTTCATCCCCCCGCCCATCCCGCCCTATTCGATCGTGGGCCGCGCGGCGAGGGCCCTGGCCGTGCTCGAGGAGTGCGGCGTCGACGTGCTGCTGGCGGGACACTACCACGTGGGGTATTCCGACGACATCCGGAGCCACCACGAAGCGATCCGCTCTCACATCCTCGTCTCCCAGGCCTCGACGCTCTCGACGCGCGTGAGGCGGGAGCCGGCGGCCTACAATGTCTACACGATCGACCCTCCCGACCTGACCCTGACCGTCCGGGCCTGGGACGGGAAGAGATTCGTCACGGCCCGAAAGACCCGTTACAAGGAAATCAAGAAAACCTGGTCTGAGGTCCAGGGCCGCCACGCCCGCAGCGAGAAGGAAACCGAGCCGCCGGCAGCCCGGGACAGCAAGCACAGGAAAAAGTAAACCGCCGCTTGACAGGCTGCGGCGATTCGCGTATTCGGTCTGCCTGGAAAAAAAAAGACCAAACAGGAGCACGGGCATGCCGGAGGTACCACGCATCCTCATCATCGGCGGCGGCGTGGCGGGCTATCCCGCCGCGATCCGGGCATCGCGCATGGGCGCCGAGGTGACGCTCATCGAAAGAGATGCCATCGGGGGAACCTGTCTCAACTGGGGATGCATCCCCACCAAGGCGCTCCTGCAGTCGGCCAGCGTCGTGCGGACCATGAAATCAGCCGAGACCTTCGGCATACGCTGCCACGGCTACGATGTGGATTTCGGCGCCGTCATGAAGCGCAAGGATTCCGTCGTGTCGAGGCTGACCCGCGGCGTGAGCGCCCTTCTGAAGGCCGGGAAAATTAACGTCGTGCAGGGAACGGCAACTTTTGTGGACTCGAAGACCGTGCAGGTCAACGAAACAGGCGTGAAAATCCGGGCCGATGCGATACTCATCGCAACGGGCTCGAAGCCCGGCTCAATCCCCGTGGAGGGGATCGACGGCCCTGACGTGATGGACTCGAAACAGGCCCTGAGCCTGACGTCTCTGCCGGCAAGCGTCGTCGTGATCGGCGGCGGCGTCATCGGTGTGGAGTTCGCCCAATTCCTGGCCGCCATGGGCACGCGTGTCACCATCCTGGAGATGATGCCCGGCCTCGTTCCCGGCGTGGACCGGGAAGTGGCATCGCTTCTTGAGAAGCGCACGATCATGTCCGGAATCGATGTCGTCACCGGCGCCTCGGTGAAGGGCATCGCCCGCATGGGAGCGCACAATGTCGTCACCTACACGGTGGGCGACAAGACGGCGACGGCCAGCGCTGAAAAGATCCTTTTGACCGTCGGGCGCAGACCGGACTTCTCGCCGATCGATGTGGACCGTGTCGGGGTCCGGCACGAAAATGGAGCCATTGTCGTCGACGAACACATGCAGACGAACATCCCGGGGATCTACGCCGCGGGCGATGTCGTGGGCGGGATCATGCTGGCCCATCTGGCGTCGGCCGAGGGCGAATGCGCCGTAAAGAACATCCTGGGGACCCGCGACGCCATGAGCTACCGGGCCGTGCCTTCGTGCATCTACACGAGCCCCGAGGTGGCTTCCGTGGGGTTGACGGAAGAGAAGGCCGGGCAGTCCCACGACATCCGGGTCGGGCGCTTCCCCTTCCGTGCAAACGGCAAGGCGGTTGTCCTCAACGACCTGGAAGGGATGGTGAAAATCATATCGGACGGGACCTCCGGCGAGGTCCTGGGTGTGCACATCATCGGCCCCCACGCCACGGATCTGATTGCCGAGGCCGTCCTCGGCATGCGCAAGCAGATGACCGCCGGGGATTTTGCCCACACGATTCACCCGCACCCAACACTCTCCGAAGCCATCATGGAGGCCGCCATGACGCTCACCGGAGGGGCCATCCACGTGCCCTGAGAAAACGGGGTTAAACCTCCATACGTCCGATCAACGCTCATGAGGAGTTGACTGATGACCCAGCCCCTCGAAGGTTTCCGTATACTGGATCTCTCCGCCGCCTTTCCCGGTGCGCTCTGCAGCCGGATCCTGGCCGACCTCGGTGCCGAGGTCCTCAAGATCGAGAATCCTGACGGCGGCGACGCCAGCCGTAACCGCCCGCCGATCGTGAAAAAAATGGGCGTTTTCTTCCAAGCGATCAACCGCAACAAGAAAAGCGTGACTCTCGACGTGAGAAATGCGAGGGGCCGGGAAATCATGCTGAAGTTGGTCGAGCGGGCCGATGTCCTCGTCGAGAACACCCGGCCCGGCAACCTCGGAAGGATCGGCCTCGGTTACGACGACCTCGTCAAGATCAATCCCCGCATAGTCTATTGCTCCATCAGCGGTTTCGGGCAGGACGGGCCCTACCGTGATTTTCCAATTCATGACATCAACATCCTTGCTCTTTCGGGTATCATGGATCTGATCGGCGAAAGGGGGCGCTCCCCTGCGGTTCCCGACACGCAGTTCGGCGGGGCGGCCGGCGCGATGAATGCCGCCCTGGGCATCCTGTCAGCGCTTCTCCGTCGTGAGAACACCGGGAAGGGACAGTACATCGATGTGTCGATTCTGGACAGCATGATCCCCTACATGACGCTCTCCATGTGCCAGTTCATGCATGACGGAAAGCTGCCCCGCCGAGGCGAGACACTTCTGGGGGGCGGTTGCGCATGCTGGAATGTTTACCGGACGAAGGATGATCGTTATATTTCACTGGGTTGTTGGGAGAGGAAATACTGGGAGAATTTCTGCCGGGCCGTGAATCGGGACGATCTTGCCAGGGAGCAGTTCAGCCCGCCGCCCCGGCAGGATGAAATCATCGGCGAGCTACAGGCCATTTTCCTCGGGAAAACGAGGGCCGAATGGATCAAGTCCTTCGACCCGAATCTCGTCTGCTACGCTCCGGTCAACTCGATGGAGGAAGCCTTCGAGGATCCGCAGATCCGGCACCGCAGATCCTGGTTCAAGGAAATCGACCCCGAAGAGGGGCAGGTCCCGCAGCCGGGCTTTTCGCTGAAATTCAGCGAAGACCAACCGGGATGGCGAACACCGGCCCCCGGTATTGGTGAGCATACACATAGCATCCTGGGTGAGTTGGGAATCGGCGAGAACGAGCTGCAGGAACTTAAAGCCGCAGGCATCATCTGACGTGAGGGGAACCGGGGTCATGGCAAGGCCGCTGCGCATCCTATCCCTTCCGATCATTCTCGATCTTGAAATTGTTCATCCCTCCGATTTTCATTTTGGGATGTCGTTTATGCGCAGGGATCCGTGAATCCCCGTCACCCGTCTCATTCGCACCTCCCCCTAATTTCATTGACAGAACTACCTTCTTTTCATACAGTTTCCGCCAATACACTCAAGGAGGGGGCCTATGCACAAACCATCGCTTCAATCCATCCTTATCGGTCTCATTCCGTTTGTTGCCATGTGTTTCACCGTTGTCCTGTGGGACCAGGTCCATCCGTTCGTCCTGGGACTGCCTTTCAACATTTTCTGGATCATCCTGTGGATCCTGATCACGCCGATCATCATGTCCTTTGCCTACAGATCGGAGAGGGCCCGTATCGACGCGCAGGACAGCGGCATGAAGGGAGGGGCGTAACATGGACAACAGCCTGATCGCCCTGAGCGTCATCTTCGGAATCGTCCTGGTCAGCTCCATCGTGGGCATGTATGCAGGCGGCCGCTACAAGATGAACCTGGAGCAGTGGACGGTGGCGGGCCGCGGCTTCGGCCTCATTCTCGTCTGGCTCCTCATGGCCGGAGAGATCTACACGACCTTCGCTTTTCTCGGCGCAAGCGGCTGGGCCTACTCCCGCGGCGGCCCCACGCTCTACATCATGGCCTACCTGACGCTGGCCTACGTGTTCTCGTTCTACTTCCTGCCGCAGATCTGGGAAGTGGGCAAGAAATTCGGCATGCAGACCCAGTCGGACTTCTTCCACAAGCGTTACAACAGCAAGAATCTGGCGGCTGTCGCCTCGCTCATCGGCGTGATCTTCATCATCCCCTACCTGCAGCTGCAGCTCACGGGCCTGGGAATCATCGTCGAGGTGGCGAGCTTCGGCGCGATCAGCCGGGTGACGGCCATGCTGGTTGCATTCGGCCTCGTGGCGGCCTTCGTTTTCGTCAGCGGCGTGAGGGCCGTGGCCTGGATCAGCGTCATTAAAGACTTCCTCATGCTCTTTGCCGCTTTCTTCATCGGCATCGGGCTTCCCTACATGTATTACGGCGGGATCGGCGAGATGTTCACCGCCCTGGTAAACGCCAAGCCGACCCACCTCACGATGCCCGGGGCGACGAAGGTCATGGGGCATTCCTGGTACATCTCGACGGTGCTGCTGACGTCGTTCGGGTTTTATATGTGGCCTCACCTCTTCAGCGCCACGTTCACCGCGAAAAATAACAACACCCTGCGAAAGAATGCCGTGATCATGCCCCTCTACACGATCACCATGCCGCTGATCTTCTTTGTGGGCTTCACGGCCATCCTGGTGGTGCCCGGCCTCGCCAACGGCGACATGGCACTCCTGACGATTGTCCGCCAGAGCTATTCGCCCTGGTTCCTCGGCGTCATCGGCGCGGCGGGAGCGCTCACAGCCATGGTCCCCGCGGCAATCCTGATCCTGGCGGCCGCAGCGCTCTTCGCCAAGAATTTCTACCGGCCGATGATCTCCCCGGGGATGACCGATGACCAGGTCGCCCGGCTCGCCAAGGTCCTCGTCGTCGTGATCACCCTGGTTGCGCTCTATTTCGCCATTTACAGCGCAACGACACTGGTCAACCTGCTCCTGCTCGGCTACGCCGGCGTGACCCAGTTCCTGCCCGGCGTGCTCTTCGGGCTCTACTGGAAGCGTGTCACCAAACCGGGGGTTTTCACGGGATTGGTGACAGGCATATCCGTGGTCGCCTACCTGGTGCTCACGAAGCAGGATCCCTTCTTCGGCATCAATGCCGGGTTCTTTGCCCTGTGCGTCAACTTCATCGTAACCGTTGCTGTCAGCCTGATGACGAAGGCGGAAGTCAACCCCTTCAATGACAATCCCGCCGAAGAGGCGAAAGGAAGCGCCTGACTATGAGCTCAACAAACTATAAACCGGAAGACTCCATCCGCGTTAACTACCCGGAAGCGGTCCAGTGGCGACGCGCCCTGCACAAGTGTCCTCAGCCCTCCTGGCTGGAATTTTTCGCAACGGCCTTCGTGGCGGAAAAGCTTGCTGGGTGGGGATACGACGTCAAACAGGGACGGGACGTGATCGCACAGGACAAGCTGCTTTTGCTGCCCGACCCGGTGACCCTGCAGGCCGAATACGCCCGGGCCCTCAAGGCCGGCGCCAGCGAGAAGTTCCTGGCCCCTGCCCGGGGCGGTTTCACAGGGGTCATTGCCGTCCTGAAGGGCGATCTTCCCGGCCCGACCATGGGATTCCGTTTCGACATCGACTCCAACGAGGTGACGGAGGCAGCGGATAAAAACCATCTGCCCGCCCGGGAGGGATTCATCTCTCAGAACCCCGGCTACGCGCACATGTGCGGCCACGATATCCACACGGCCACGGGGCTTTTGCTCGCCAGGTATTTCGCCGACAATCGCAAGACGCTCAAGGGCACCGTCAAGTTCCTCTTTCAGCCCAACGAGGAGAATCTGTCGGGGGCGGCGGGCATGATCGAAAAAGGCGCCCTGGACGATCTCGACTATCTTGCCGGCGGTCACATCGGCCTTGCTACAAAAGAGACGGGACAGATCTGTTTCAACATCCACAGCTTCATGGCCCTGTCGCGATTCGAAGTGACCTTCACGGGCCGCCCGACGCATGCCGCCGTCAGCCCGGAGCAGGGGAAAAATGCCATGCTGGGCGCCTGCAATGCCGTAACGAACCTCTACGCCATTGCCCGGCACAGCAAGGGCGCCACCCGGATCAATGTGGGGATCCTCCAGGCGGGAAGCACCTGGAACGTCATCGCGGAGAAGGCCTACTTCCGCATGGAGACCCGGGGCGTTACCAACGAACTTAACGATTACATGGTCGAGAAGGCCCGCGAGGTGATCGAAGGCGCGGCGAAGATGTACGGGCTCTCGGTCGAGATGAAACCGGCGGCCGAGGCTGTCGTGGCCGAAAACTCGCCGGAGCTGATCGCCGTTGCGGAGCGGGTGGCCAAGAAGCTTCCCTCCGTCAAACAGGTCGTGCCGAGCGCCGCATTCAACGCCTCCGAGGATGTCACGCTGATGTTGGAGCGGGTCCATCAGAGGGGGGGCAAGGCGCTCTTTGCCCTCTTCGGGACACCGACTCACGGCGGGCACCACAACTCCACCTTCGATGCCGATGAAACCGTAATCCGCAATGCGGCCGAATTCTACGTCGCGCTGCAAAAAGAGTTAGCTGGATAAGAGAATGGGAAGCCGGACCGGGATGCCGGGACCTGTGCTTTCCGTGTAAAAAAGAAGCGATCGGATCGTCAGGCGGAGCAACTGACGATCCGATCACAGGCCCGTCCGCCAGATCCCGTTTTGCTCGTTTCATCCCTCAATATCCTCAATATTCTCCGAAATCCCGAAAATAATGTGCGTATTGGGTCACGCCGCCTCAGGGCATACAGGATTGAGGATCTGTGTTCGAGGCTCGAGGATTTCTGTTTTGTTTCCTCGGTCCTCGATCCTCGCTCCTCGGACCTCGGGCTTTTTTGTACGACCTTTCAGTCCGTCGACGCGACAAAAATGTCGTTTTCTTTATTAATTAATCTAATCAACAGCTTACATCATTATCACCCTGCCTTTTCGACGACTTTTTCCGATCGGTCATGCCGCCTGGCTCCGTGCCGGGTTCGAACCGTCGCAGGTTCTCCCATCATTTTATTATTTTGCGACAGGGAGTTATAAAATTTTTCGCCCGATCTGAGTTCCTGGCAAACCTGTTGCTATATCGATTGCATGGAAAAAGGAGGCTGACTAATGGCTACGGTGAAAATGAAGCGATACAAAACAGTGCTGCATCACCGGATCGATGAAATTCTGAAAGCAAACGGCAAACCCCTGTTCCCCTCGGAAGACCTCAACGGGCTTCTTCCGGACCTGTACGATCTGGCCTCTTTCGAGACAGAGCGTCTCTACGAGTTTGCGTTGAAGGACAGGGAAAGAAGGTCGGTCGTTGAGCTGATCTCCGCACTCAAGAGGATCGATGAAGGCGTCTACGGAACCTGCGAGGATTGCGGAAAGCCCATTTCCGAAAAGAGGCTTCAGGTCGCACCCGCGGCAACGCAGTGCATCGAATGCAAGGTCGAGGCAGAAAAGCGCGAGCGGGTCGAAAGCATCAGGCGGACTCACTCTCATCACGGGCTTCAGCTCGGGGAACCCCCGGGAGGGAATTGAAACGAAACAGCCCTATGAAAGGGCTGAGAACAGTACACCCAACTCCCATCTCCTTTCATCGAATTGGCAGGAAGGCCCCCGCAACGGGGGCCTTCCTGTTTCCAGGCGGCAATACTGTCGCAGTAATTGGTCGATCAGTTGAATGGTTGATTAGGAAGTAACACCGAAAAGCAAGAAAATCCCCCTCTTTCCCCCTTTGTAAAAGGGGGATTTTTCTTTTCACCGGTCACTGCCGCGTAGCGGCTAAAGGTACAGTACCGCCAGGATCGCGTAGACCAGCGCCGGGACGAGATTGCCCACACGGATCTGTTTGATCTCGAGGATATTGATGCCGATCCCCAGGATGAGCAGGCCGCCCGTGGCGGTGACGGCCTCGATGACCCCGGGCCCCTGAAGGAAGGCGAGCTTTGAGGCCAGCAGGGTGATCGACCCCTGGACCAAGAATACCGACAGGGCGGAAAAGGCAACCCCCGATCCGAGCGACGATGCAAAGGCGATCGACGCCACCCCGTCGAGAAGGGATTTGACATAAAGAATGCTCGGGTCCCCCACTGTGCCGTCCCGGATGGATCCGACGATCACCATGGCCCCGGTGCAGTAGAGAACGGAGGCCGTTACGAAGCCCTGGACGAAGGTTGATGACTCGGATTGGAAGCGCCGCTTGAGCCACTCCCCGACGGCGGCGATGCGCCCTTCGACATCCATGAGCTCACCCGTGACGGCGCCGAGCAGAAGCGAACCGATGACGAGCAGGGGCCGCGTGCCCGAGAGGGCCATCTGGAGACCGATCAGGATCACCGAGAGCCCGAGAGCCTGCATGACGATGGTCTTGACCCGGTCGGGCAACCGCTTCCCGATCATGACGCCCAAGAGGCTCCCCGCCACCACGGCGCCCGTGTTCACCAGTGTTCCGGTCACGCTATCCACTCCTTCACTAACGTTGCGACATGTCTGTATACCATCGAAGGCATCTCGGGGCAACGACCGGCTTCGGGCTTCGGGATTCGGGCTTCGGGATTCGGGCTTCGGGATTCGGGCTTCGGGATTTAAGAATCCGGAATCCGGATGCCCGAGGCCGGACACCCCGCATTCCAAGTTGACAGCAGGCCTTCTGACTTGATAACTAGTGACGGCGAAATGAAGCATGACTGGCGGGGTGTCGTGTGCATACTTTTTTATTCCAGGAAGGCATCTGGGTGGCAAAGGGCGAATACGTCGACGAGACGATGAACCGGGCTTCCCTCGAAGGGGAGACAAGGGTCACCCACCACCCCGATCTGTGGCTCAACGAGGGTCGCATGACCCTCCGCATGGGCGGCAAGACCGTGGAGATCGAAAACCTCTACCGGATTGTCCCCTTCGCCGAAGGGTCCGATTTCACAAGCTGGGAATCCATCAACCCGGCCCTCGGGACGCTTCGCGGGTATTTTATCGTCATCGACGAGGCCATCCTGTCTTCCTGCACATCCACAGACGCCCGATACACGGGCACGGAGTTCCTGCTGCAGGAATCGGCGGACCGCTATATCAACCGCGGCACCCTCTTTTCCTCGAGCGGCAAGATCTCCTCCTGGTCGCTGATCCTTTCAAGAAAGGCGTAGAAATGTCTGAGGCAGGCTCCGTGAAAAAGATTGAATCATTGAGAAAAATAAGGCTCTCTGCGACGATGCTCGAGGTGGGGTTCAAAAGCGAGAACCTCAGCGAAATGATCCAGTGTCAGATCGAGCTCGAGGAACTGGCGGCAAGGCTTCAGGCCGAACAGGGGGATCTCGTCACAGCTCAGCAGTGCGAACAAGCGAAGGCATCTCTGGATGCCTTCGTCGCTCTCGTGGACCGGGCCATGGAAAAGGCCGCCCTCGCCGAAAGCATCCCGTCCGGCGCGCCCAGACCGAAACCGACCACGCTGGGATGAACAAGGTAACAGGTAACAGGAATTTCTCGAGACAGTGCCTTTTGATACCTGTCACCTGGCACCTGTCACCTCCGGCGCTTTGCTGCCGGTTCACCAGCCATATCCCCGCGAGGTGAACACCTCCCCGCTCGAGAAGGTTCCCGCCATCCGTTGAAGCACCTTCACGTTGCGATCGAACGTGTCTGGCTCGGAGAATAGATAGAATGTGACATAGCAGGTCTCCCCATTAAGCGGATAGTAATAGCCCATGGAGGTGTGCCTGATGCCGTCAAGCGGCCTGCTTCCCGAACGTTCCTGCCATTGCAGTCCCGAAGCGTCCCAGTGGCCCAGACGATAGGAGCCCCTGCTTTCGGGAACATCCCGAACGAGCAGGGCCCAGTCCACATCCAGGACGGGTTCAATCATTTCCGTGAGCCGTTCCTGAAAGGTAAGGGCACTTTCGTAGGAGAGGTAAAGCGACCCGCCCCGGACCGCGATCAGTCCCCGGGTCTGCGGGTTGTGCAGGAGCAGTTCTACCTTCTCGGAAACCTCCGGGACAAGATAGTCGGCAAACCCGTCCGGGACGGTTTTCGTCATTTGCCAGCCGCCCTCGGGCAGTCGAACGATAAACCCATAGCGGTAGTTCTGGTATTCGCCCTGATCGATCGTGGGCGGCAGCGAGGCGCATCCGGCCATCAGGGCCGCGAACGCAAGGATGACAATCTTCCGCACATTTCCTCCTGGCATCGGGGTATATTGTTTATTTTATGCAAATTCCATGACCGAGCCGCCGCGAAGAGGCATCCGGTTGCTGCAAGGACGCAAGGGGTGCATCGGTTGCATTCTTCCCCTGTCCTGTGTTAAACGAATAATAATGATGCCAATTGGCAAATTGTTTGCAGGTTAGCGCTGTTATGCCGGTTTACGAGTACACGGCCCTCAACGACAAGGGCAAGAAGCTCAAGGGGCTCATCGACGCCCAGAGCACGGTTGCGGCCAGGCAGAAGCTGCGCGAGAGCAATATCTACCTGACCGAATTGCAGGAGACCTCAGGGGCGAAGAAGGACGGCCCCCTGAAACAGCCCCTGGGAGGCCTGTTTCGTAAAGTGGGGTCCCGCGAGGTGACGGTCATGACGAGGCAGCTGGCCACCCTGCTCGGGGCCGGGCTGCCCCTGGTCCAGTCGCTCGCAACCCTGATTGCGCAGACCTCCCACCCCCAGCTCAAGACGATCCTCGCCCAGGTCAGGGAGGAGGTCAACGAAGGAAACAGCTTCTCGCACACCATGACCCACTACCCCCAGGTCTTTCCGGCTTTCTACCTGAACATGGTCCGGGCGGGGGAGGCCTCCGGCACTCTGCACCTCGTGCTCGAACGGCTCGCCGACTTCAGCGAGAAGCAGCAGGCCCTGAAAGGCCGTGTCCGGGCGGCGCTTGCCTACCCGCTGTTCATGTTCCTCATCGGAAGCGTCGTGCTGTTCTTCCTGGTCGCCTTCGTCGTTCCCAACGTGACGAGGATCTTCGACGAGATGCACCAGACCCTGCCGCTCATCACGATCCTGCTCATCGGCGTGAGCCGCTTCCTGGAAACCTTCTGGTGGGTCATTGTCGCGGGGCTGATCGGCGGATTCGTGGCCCTGAAGTACTTCCTGTCGAAAACACAGAAAGGCCGAACCCTGCTGGACCGGACCCTGCTCATCATTCCGGTCGTCGGCCCGATGAACCGCAAGATGGCCGTGGCGCGCTTCAGCCGGACACTGGGGACTCTCCTGGAGAGCGGGGTCCCCCTGCTTGCCTCCCTGGAGATTGTCCGGAACATCGTGGGAAACTCGCTCATCAGCGATGCGATCCAGAAGGCCGGCAACGACGTGCGCGAGGGGCAGAACCTCTCGGCGCCGCTTGCCCGCAGCGGTCTCTTTCCGACGATTGCCGTCGAGATGATTTCCGTGGGCGAGCAGAGCGGGAACCTGGAGCCCATGCTCTACCGCATCGCCGAGGCCTATGAGAAAGAAGTGGAGTCGAGCATCACGATGCTCACCTCGCTGCTGGAGCCGATCATGATCCTCGTCATGGGTCTGGCTGTCGGCTTCATCGTGGTATCGATCCTTCTGCCCATATTCGAAATGAACCAGCTCGTACGATAAACCCGACAGGACGAAAAAGGTGGTGGCATGAAGAAGGAACTGTTGATCTCCCTGGGAAATCGGATGCGCAGAGGCGGCCGGGGCTTCACCCTGATCGAGCTCATGGTCGTCATCGTCATCCTGGGAATCCTGGCCGGCTTGATCATCCCGCGGATCATGGGACGCCCCGACGAGGCGCGCCAGACCAAAGCCCGCATCCAGATCGAGGGGATCGAGACGGCACTGAAGCTCTATCGCCTCGACAACGGCTTCTACCCCACGACCGAACAGGGGCTCCGGGCCCTCGTGGAGGCACCCGGCATCCCCCCCGTGCCGCGCAACTGGCGCGAAGGCGGCTACCTGGAGAAGGGCAAGGTGATCAAGGACCCCTGGGGGAACGACTTCGTCTACCTGTGCCCCGGTACGCAGGGCGAGTTCGATCTGATCTCCTACGGCGCCGATGGGCAGCAGGGCGGTGACGGGAAAAACAAGGATATCACCAACTGGTCGCAGGACTGACGGAAGAGAGAAGGTGAGAAGCTAAGAGGGTAAGAAGGTCGGATAAGCCGCAGCGCCGAATGGGGGCCTCTGACATCGCCAACGTTCTCACCTTCTCACCTTCTCACCCTCTTACCCTCTGCCCAGGCATTTCAGCAAGGCGCCCAGCCGCGAATGCATATGAAAACAATCCAGTCACGGGAAGTGCCCGGCGAGAAGGGCTATACCCTCATCGAGATCACCGTCGTCGTCGTCCTGATCGGCGTGATCCTGCTGATGGCGGTCCCGAGGGTCCAGGACACGCTGACGAACGATCGCATGCGGTCGGCCGTGCGAAACCTGTCCGGGACGGCGCGGGATCTGAAGGCAAGCGCCGTTCGCGAGCA
>DCVI01000138.1 GCA_002327315.1 Syntrophaceae bacterium UBA2192
CCCGTCCACGTCACATTATCCGTCACGGGGAAGCGAAGTATCGGCAGCCCGGTCTTCTCCAGCGTGCCGATGACGTCGATGCCCATGGCCTCCATGGAGGGTCTTGCCCGGAAGGGATGGCGGCAGTGGCCCTCGGGCTCCATGACGATGCACTCCTCGCAGAGCCGGCAGCACCCGCCGATGAGTCCCGTGGCAAAGCGGTAGCCCGACTCGAAACAGAGCCGCTCGCCCAGGTTTACCAGTTCGTGGAGCACCCGCGCGGGGTCGAAGACGGCCTTGGTTCTCCCTTTTGTCTTCTTGTGAAGGGGAACGCTCAGTTGCACGAGCAGCGCCTTGTCATAACGCGCAAGGGCAGCCCGAAACTCCTTAACCGATGGAAGATAGGGAGGGCACATGAGGTTCTTGCCGTAGGCTTCACAGATCGGGATCTGGCATTTGAGGCGCACGCGCTCGTCCACGATGACGTCGGAGGCATAGATGAGCTTCGCCTCCGAGGCGCCTTTTTTCTTCAGCGTGTCGATGACCTTCTTGAGCTTCTGCGGTTGCGGCTTTGTGGTCGGCTTCAATGAAATCCCCCCTGACAGAAGAAGTGAATAATGAATGGGATTGTTCCCCCTCACCCCGACCCTCTCCCACGCAGGGGAGAGGGAGCCTGGATGCAATATGAAGTAACGAAGATTGCCACGCGGAGTTTATCCTGAGCCCGCCGAAGGGCCCGCAATGACAAATGAAGAAAATGACCCCCTGCCCCCCGGGGTCGGCACACAGTGTTACGTGTTATGTGTCAAGCGAAGGACCTGAGATCAAATCCCCCCCAGGCCCCCCTTTATAAAAAGGGGGGAGTTCATGAGGAACAAGATTACTCACCCTCACCCCGGCCCTCTCCCCTCAAGGGCGAGGGAGATTACGGTCAAGGGACTTTACAGGAAGATTGCCGCGTCAGCCTGTCGGCCTCCTCGCAATGACAGAACTGAGAAAATCCCCCCAGCCCCCCTTTACAAAAGGGGGGAGTACAAAACAAAAAGCCTTGCTGCTTGTGGCTTGCGGCTTGTGGCTCTAGATCTTGACCCCATACCCGCTCTTTGTCAGCTTCTCGCCGCCGTTTTCCGTGACGAGGAAGACATCCTCCACCCCCACAACGCCTTCGCCCGGGAAGGTGAACTTGGGCTCCAGGGCGATGACGTGGCCGGGTACGAGGACGGCCTTGCTGTTCCGTGAGATGACGGGGGGCTCGTCCAGCTCCAGGCCGAGGCCGTGGCCGCAGAAGCCGGCCTTCTCGTTTCCGAAGCCCATGAAGTGGGGCAGCAGTTTCTTCTTGTCGGCGAGCTTTTCCGCCTTGAGGTAGAGCTCGCTGACGACGACACCCGGGTGTATGGCGCCCGCCAGGGCCTGGAGGATCTCCAGGGACTCCCGGTATGCGATCTCCAGCTTCTCGGGAAGCCTGCCCAGCGAAAAGGTGCGCGTGATGTCGGCATTGTAGCCGCCGATCGTGGCGGCCATGTCGACGATGACGGGCTCGTGCCGCGCAATGGGTCGGTGACCGGCGCCGGCCGGGAGGGCGAGGCTTGCGCCGTGACCGCCCTCCGTCGTGTCCACGAAGGCGGGCTCGGCGGCGGCGGCACCGGAAATGACCGGACCCCAGTAGCATTCCGCATTGAAGCTGCGCATCCGCACGTAGCCCTGATGCCCCCTCATCCGGGCGGCCATCTCGATGCGCCCCGAGAGCTCGAGCTCCGTCATGCCCTCCTTGAGCGCCTCGCGGGCAATGCGCATCATGTGGTCGCCGAGCTTTGCCGCCTGACGCAGGATCGCGATCTCGAAGGGAGATTTGATGGAGCGGATGGACTGGATCACAGGCGAAATGTCGACGATCTCCCCCGGTTGCAGGGCCTCCACGTAGCGCGCGTACTGGTTGAAGGGCAGAATGTCGAGCTCCATGCCCAGGCGCTTAATCTTCTTGTAGCCCTTGTCGGCAAGCACGCCTGCAAGCTCCCGGGGGCTCCGCGCATTGAAGAGATGCTCGAGAAGGGTTTCCGAACGGACGCGGTTGGGGTTCTTGCGGATGAAGAGGATGGGGTGGCCGTCGAAGGGGACGAACAGCCAGCCCTGGGGAACGGTGCCGGTGAAGTAGAAAAGATCGGCGTTCTGGACGATGAGCGCCCCGTCGATCTTCGCCGCGGCCAGCTGCAACTGCAGGGCCTTGATCCGGCGGTCCAGTTCCTCCTTCGGCGTTTTGTTCATTGCTTTTACTCCGTAAAAGCAGGCTTCGGGTTTCGGGCTTCCGGCATCAGGATTAATGGAAGGGGATTATTCCCCCTCACCCTTACCCTCTCCCACCGGGGGAGAGGGATCTAGGAAAATCCCCCTCTATCCCCCTTTACGAAAGGGGGATAGAAACATAATGGTCATTACGAGCCGAGCCTCGCGAGGTGTGGTACGATTGAGAATCCTATAACGCAGATTGCCGCGTCGGCCTGTCGGCCTCCTCGCAATGACATTTTTCTTGTTCTCCCCTACACCCTACACCCGACCCCCTACACCCTGTTTTAGAATTCTATTCCCGCTCTTTCCTTTATCCCCTGCGAATAATGGTGCTTGATCTCCTTTACCTCGCTCACCGTGTCGGCAAGTTCGACGATCTCTTTCGGGGCGTAGCGGCCCGTGAGGATGACGTCGATGGCGGCGGGCTTGTGTTTGAGCATGGAGACGACGCTTTCGACGGGGATGAGCCCGAAGTCCATGGCCACGTTGATCTCGTCGAGGATGACCATGTTGTATTCCTCGGAGAGGATGGCGTTTCGCGCCAGGTCGAGCCCCTGCCGGGCAAGCTCCACGTCGACGGGCGCGGGGTTTCCGCGCATGACGAAGCTGTCGAGGCCGCAGAGGCGCACCGTGAGGTTGGGAAGGCACTGCTCGGCGCAGAGGACCTCGCCGTACTTGCGGCCCTTCATGAACTGGATGACGAGGACCTTTTTGCCGTGGCCGAGGGCCCGCAGGGCCTGCCCGAGGGCGGCCGTGGTCTTGCCCTTGCCGTCGCCCGTGAAGACCATGATGAGGCCGCGGTTGTACTTGGCGAGGGTTTCTTCGATGGCATCCTTGGTCATGGTGTCCTCCGGAAAATGAATTCAGGGTACAGGGAAAATGAAGAAAATCCCCCTCTGTCCCCCTTTGCTAAAGGGGGATATGACAAAGCCTTGTGGCTTGAGGCTTGTGGCTCAAAAATGGTCATTACGAGCCGAGCCTTGCGAGGCGTGGTACGATTGGAAATCCTATAACGTAGATTGCCGCGTCGGCCCATCGGGCCTCCTCGCAATGACATTTATTTTAGTTACGCTCCTCGCAATGACGGAAAGAGAAAATCCCCCTGTGTCCCCCTTTATTAAAGGGGGATCTGACAGAGCCTTGTGGCTTGTGGCTAGCGGCTTGTGGCTCTTAGATGAAAAAGCC
This sequence comes from Syntrophaceae bacterium UBA2192, assembly GCA_002327315.1. Taxonomy (GTDB): domain Bacteria; phylum Desulfobacterota; class Syntrophia; order Syntrophales; family UBA2192; genus UBA2192. Next base: position 3,448 of record DCVI01000138.1, read on the forward strand.
CGGGAGGGTCATTAGAAGACCATCCCGGGCTTTCCTCGTTAGTTAATGGTTTCGATCACAGGCACCCCTCCAGGTTCCGCTTGGCGATATCCTCGGCAGCGGTGTAGGGGTCGATCTCCTTCTTCATGACCTTTTCAATCAACTCTTCCATCCGGCCGCTTCCGAGAAGCTTCAGGAGGACCGGCTCGAGGATGGTCGCCCGGATGGCCTCGTTGAGCTCGACGGTCGCCTTGCGGCGCATCCTGCTGCCGATGAGGTCCTTGTCGACGAGATGCTTGTAATGCTCTTCTATCTTGTTGCAGATGTCATCCAGCGCCTTGTTGAAGCTCTCCGGCTGGAAGGCGTTTTCCACCTTCATGATGGACGGCCGCCATCCCCCCTGGAAGGCGGACGGCGGGGCCATGTCGAGCATGGCCATCAGCTCCCGCGAGAGCTTGGAGGAGCCTTCGCGGTCTGCCTTGTTCACGACGAAGATGTCGGCGATCTCGAGGATCCCGGCCTTGATGGCCTGGATCTCGTCGCCCATCCCCGGCACGAGCACCACGAGGACCGTGTGGGAGTGGTTGATGATGTCCACTTCCTGCTGGCCCGTGCCGACGGTCTCCACGATGATGATGTCCTCTCCCAGAACGTCCATCACGTGGATGGCATCCCCCACGGCCTTGGCCAGTCCGCCCAGGGCCCCGCGCGTGGCAAGGCTCCGGACGAAGACGCCCGGGTCCTCGGCGTGGCGCTGCATGCGGATGCGATCGCCGAGGATGGCGCCCCCCGTGAAGGGGCTTGTGGGGTCGACGGCCAGCACGCCGACGGTCTTCCCTTTCTTGCGGAAGCAGTCGATGAGGCCGTCGGTCAGTGTGCTCTTCCCCGCACCGGGCGAGCCGGTGATGCCGATGACGTGCGCCCTCCCCGTGAGGGGGAAGAGGTGCTTGATGGTGAGCTTCGCCTCGGGCATCCGATCCTCCAGGTTGCGGATGAGGCGAGAGGCGGCACGGATGTCACCGCCCTGGATCTTCTTTGTGATTTCCATTCCGGATGTCCTTACCTATGCTCTCGGCTTCACGTTTGTGTTGATCCAGGTGACGATGGTATCCAGCGTCGCGCCGGGAACGAAGATCGCCTTGAGGCCTGCATCATACAGCAGCTGGAAGTCCTGTTCGGGGATGATCCCGCCGCCGATGACCATGATGTCGTCGGCGCCCTTGTCCTTGAGGAGCTTCGTGACGGCAGGATAAAGATAGCGGTGGGCGCCTGAAAGGCAGCTCAGGCCCAACAGGTCCACGTCTTCCTGCACCGCCGCCGACACGATCTGTTCGGGCGTCTGGTGACAGCCCGTGTAAATCACTTCGTAGCCGGCATCGCGGAAGCAGCGGGCCAGCACCCTGGCGCCGCGGTCGTGCCCGTCGAGACCCGGCTTTGCAACCATAACACGCAATTTTCGATCAGACATGATATCTCCCCCTCCTTCCTAGTAGAGTCCCGGATCGCGGTATTCGCCGTATACCTCGCGGTACACGTCGCAGATCTCCTGCACGGAGCACAGGGCCTTGACGGCCTCGATGCAGAAAGGCATCACGTTTTCGCCCTTCTTGCAGGCCGCTTTCAGATCGCTGAGGCACTTCATGGCTGCCTTGCTGTCGCGTTTGCGCCGCACGGCGGCAAGCCGCTCGATCTGCTCAAGCTCGATCTTGTCGTCGATCTCGAGGAAGGGGATGGTCTCTTTCTCGGTTGATACGTACTTGTTGACGCCGACCATGATCTTCTCGGCCGAGTCGATCTGGCGCTGGAACTTGTAGGCCGCATCGGAGATCTCGAGCTGGGGGAATCCCTTCTCGATGGCGGCGACCATGCCGCCCATGTCGTCGATCTTGTGGATGTAGTCCCAGGCCTGCTTTTCCATCTCGTTGGTGAGCGCCTCGACGAAATAGGAGCCGGCCAGCGGGTCGATCGTGGTGGCCGCACCCGTCTCCTCGGCGATGATCTGCTGGGTCCGAAGGGCGATCTGGACGGCAAAGTCGGAGGGCAGGCACCACACTTCGTCGAGCGAGTTGGTGTGGAGCGACTGGGTCCCGCCGAGCACCGCGGAGAGCGCCTGCGTGGCCGTGCGGACGACGTTGTTGTAGGGCTGCTGGGCCGTGAGCGAGCATCCGGCCGTCTGGGTGTGGAACCGCATCCACCAGGAGCGCTCGTCTTTTGACTTGTAGCGTTCCTTCATGGCCTTGGCCCAGATCCTGCGGGCCGCCCTCATCTTGCAGATCTCCTCGAAGAAGTCGCAGTGTGCGTTGAAGAAAAAGGAAAGCCTGGGGCCGAAGGAATCGACGTCGAGCTTCTTGCGGCGCAGCACGTCTTCGACGTACTCCATGCCGTCGCGAAGCGTGAAGGCCAGTTCCTGGACCGCCGTGGCGCCGGCCTCGCGGATGTGGTAGCCCGAAATCGAGATCGTGTTCCACTTGGGAACGTGCAGGGTGCCGAACTCGACGGTGTCGCTGATGAGCTTCACGGAGGGCTCAGGGGGGCACATCAGGGTCTTCTGGGCGATGAACTCCTTGAGCATGTCGTTCTGGATCGTGCCGCCGATCTTGTTGAGCGGAATGCCATGGATCTCGGCTGCCGCGCAGTACATGGCCCAGAGGGCCGTGGCCGGCGGGTTGATCGTCATGGAAGTCGTGATCTTGTCGAGGGGGATGCCCTTGGTGAGAACGAGGAAGTCTTCGAGGGTGTCGATGGCCACGCCGCACTTGCCGCACTCGCCACGGGCCTTCGGGGAGTCGGTGTCATAGCCCATGAGGGTGGGGAAGTCGAAGGCCGTGCTGAGACCCGTCTGGCCTTCCTTCAGGAGCATGTGCCACCGCTCATTGGTGGTGGCGGCATCTCCCATGCCTGAAAACATGCGGAAAGTCCAGTACTTGCCCCGGTAGCCGGTCACCTGGTTGCCGCGGGTGTAGGGGTACTGCCCGGGGTAACTGATGTCCCGCTCGAAGTCCATGTCCTTGATGTCATCGGGGGTGTAAAGACGTTTGATGGGGAGGTCCGAAACCGTTGACCACTGGGCTTCAGGCTTCTGATCGGCCCACTTGGAAACGAGTTTCTTGACCTCATCTTCCCAGCGTTTGCGCATCTTGCTGGACGACTCGAGAACTTCTTTTGCGAAATACACGTTTCCTCCCTCCTTGTCCGTAAAATTTTAAAAATTTAAGCCATATACACTCCTCTGAACTTATTAAACCCTGACTATCCCTTATAATAGACCCACTCGAACCCGTATACAAAATCCCCTGTTTTGTCAAGCGAAAAGACGGCGATTTTGCCCGCATTGTGGGCCTTTCAGGGCAGAAGCCTTGCAGTGACGGGAGGGCAAGGGGGGGCGTTACAAAATTGTATCCTTCCGAGTTTGTTATGACGAAAAGGGTCCTTCCGGCGTCAAATCTCGAAGAGCTGCCTGGGGCTCTTCGTCAGAATCTCGTTGCCGCCGCTGCCTACGTGGATCATGTCCTCGAGTTTGACGACCCCACCCCCATCGGCCATCATGTGCATGTCAAGGGCGACGACGCAGCCCTCGGGAATCAGGGAGGAATCGAACCCGGAAAGGATCGGGGGCTCGTTTAATTCGAGTCCGATCCCGTGGCCGATGATCCGGGAGGCCTTGCCTTTGCCGAAGGACATGAATTCCGCAGACCGCCCCAGGCCGTCCGCCTTCTGCTGCGCCATCTGATAGACGTCGCTGCCCCGCATACCCGGCCGGATTGCGCCGATGAGGTGGTCGGCTATGGCCTGGAGGTCGTCATAAAGGGCATGGATGGCCTGCCCGGCCTTGCCGAGGCAGTAGGTCCTCGTCTGGTCGGCGTGGTAGCCCTCGACGAGGGTGGGAATGTCGACGATGACCGTCTCTCCCCGCCCGATGGCCCGACGGGAGGGGCCGGCCGGAACGGCGGGGCTCATGCCCACGCCCGTGATGGTGTAGACGACGCCGCTGTTTCTCAGGAGATTCGGTCCCGCCCCGATGGGCCCCCGGCTCATGAAAAAGTCCGGCAGGCGGATGAAGAAGATCCCCTCGTGGCCCGCAAGCCTGTGGGCGTTCTCGACGGCGGCGGCAAGTTCCAACTCCGTAACCCCCTCGCGGAGTGTCGCCAGGACCGCCTCGTGCCCCGCGTGGACGGCATCGCAGGCCCGGCGAAGCCTCTCGATCTCCCCGGGCTCCTTCACTTTGCGCTGCTCCAGGGTGACGGGGGAGATGTTGACGAAGTCGGCTCCCGGGCAGGCCTTCCGCAGGGCCTCGTACTGCTCGGCCGTCAGGATGTCGAGCTCCGCGCCGATCTTTCCGGGCTTTCCCGCCAGCCGGGACAGGGCGCCTGCGAGAACCTTCTCGAGCCGCCGCTCTTCTGCCAGCTTCTCCCGGCCGATGAAGACGTCCTGCACGGCAAACTCGAACCCGCTCCTCACATAAAGGGTGTAATCATCGGGGGTGACGAGCAGGCACGAAGGCTGGGCTGTCCCCGTGTAGTAGAGGACGTCCCGGGAATAGACGAGAAGGGCCGCGTCAATTCCGTCGGCGAAAAGCCTCTTCTGCAAAACCTTGATGCGCTCTTTCATGGTGACACCTCCCCCCAAAGAGGGTACTGGGTATCGGGTATAGGGAAGAAGAAAATCCCCCTCAATCCCCCTTTTACAAAGGGGGACGCATGATAACTTCCTCCTTTGCAAAAGGAGGGTTGGGGAGGATTTGTCTGAAAAATCCCCCCTCCCCCCCTTTCATAAAGGGGGGACAAAGAAGCCTTGTGGCTTAAAAATGGTCATTACGAGCCGAGCCTCGCGAGGCGTGGTAATCTACGATTGAGATTCCCCCTCACCCTAGCCCTCTCCCGCCTGGGGAGAGGGTATATAAATACAAGGATAAGTAACGTTGATTGATAACCATAAAAAGGCACCTCACGTTCAGCATGTCAGGAGAGGAAGTCTTCTGCTATGCTTAAGGGAAAGCGACCAAACTTTACCCTGGAGGTGCCCAATGAAACTGTACATGGCCATCGACCTTCATTCAACCAATAATTATGTGGCAGCCGTCTCCGAGGACGGCAAACCGATCATGAACAAGCGTCTTCGAAACGACCCTCGCGTCATCCTGGAGACCCTGGCCCCGTACAAAGAGGAGCTGGACGGGGTTGTCGTGGAGTCCACCTACAACTGGTCCTGGCTCGTGGACTTGCTGATGGACGAAGGGTATCGGGTGCATCTGGCCAACCCCACGGCCATCCGGAAGTACTCCGGGCTCAAGTACGCCGACGACCGGCATGACGCCCGCTGGCTGGCGGAGCTGCTGAGGCTCGGCATCCTGCCCGAGGGCTACATCTATCCCAAAGATCAGCGACCCCTTCGCGACCTGTTGCGCAAGCGCCAGCAACTGGTCCGCCTGCGAACCTCCATGATGTTGAGTCTGCAGAACCTGATCACCCGCAATCACGGCATCAAACTGGGCGGCAGCGTCCTGAAGCGCGAGGGCAACCCCCTGGAGGGATACCTGGAGTCCTCTGACGATCTGAAGCTGGCCGGCACGGTGAGCAAACAGACCATCGATTACCTGACGGGCCAGCTCTCGACCGTGGAGTCCCATATCCTGCGGCAACTTAAGGAACTCGATGCCTACCGCAACCTCACGACGATCCCCGGTGTGGGGAAGATCCTGGCCATGACGATCGTGATGGAAACCGGGCCCATCGATCGCTTTGCCAAGGTCGGGCGGTATGCTTCCTATTGCCGCAAGGTCCAAAGCCGCTGGCTCAGCAACGAGAAGGCCAAGGGCAAGGGCAACGAGAAGAACGGCAACAAGTACCTGGCCTGGGCCTTCTCCGAGGCCGCCGAGATCGCCCGGCGCTACGACCCGGCCTGCCAGGCCTTCTATGAGCGCAAGCGGCGTCAGAGCAACCGGATGGTGGCGCATAACGCCCTGGCGCACAAACTGGCGCGGGCGGCCTATCACGTCCTGCGGGACAACGTCGCCTTCGAGGCGACGAAACTCTTCTGTGAAAAGCCCGGCCGGAACGGGAAACCGGAGAGCGTGGTTGGTATCCCCCGTAGATTGATTGGATAACCGTTCCGCCCGGCACGATCACTCTTGACTGCCCCTGTCGTGAGCCATCGCGTGGTTGGTGAAAAACCAGGCATGATTGCATCTCGTGGACACGCCAGGGTACCGACGATTATTTGGACCGCCGCAGAGGCGGTAGGGGCTGCCATCGGAGGCACTCGATCGCAGCCTTGATCCCGATGGGTGCCTGGTGCAGTGAAGACTGACACCGCTCACAAATGCAACGTCGGCAAAAGAAAAGACATCGTGCCCGACTCGTCCTTCGTTGCAGGCTTGTTCATTTTGCAGGAAGGCGGATACCCTTACTGCTGGGGAATAGCTTTCTCTACTTGACAAAGAGCCTTTTAATGGGTGCCACGCCTCGCGAGGCTCGCAATGACGTCTTATCTTTGTCTTTTCACTGGCCACTGACCACTACCCACTGATCACTTATCTTCAGCCGTGGATCGTTTTGCCCTGCAGCCTAGCCCACGTCTTCTCCGAGTACCAGATTTTGACGAACTCCTCGATGGAGTCCCGCTCTGTCTTCTCGATTCGTTCGGCAACGGCCCGCCGCAGGAGCCCCTTGATGCTCCGGAACGCATCGGGTTCCCGGGCGGCATAATCCCGGGCGATATGATCCACCACGCTTTCCAGGTCGGCCTCGGATACGACCTGGTCGACAAGGCCCATCCGGTGCGCTTCCTCGGCGGTGTACATGGCGCCGCTGTAGAGAACGGCCTCGGCGTTTCGGTGGCCGACGAGCAGCTTCAGCATCTCCACGGCGCCCGCAAAGACGGACGAGCCGAAGTTGATCTCGTTGAGCGAGATCCTCGCCTTGCCCGAGACCATGACCCGGTAGTCGCAGGACGTGGCGATCATGCAGGCCCCGGCGATCGTGTGACCGTTGAGCATCGCCACGACCGGTTTCGGGTGGATGAAGATCTCCCGGTACAGACGGGTGAAGTTCGTCAGGTAGCGGGTGAACTGTTCCTTCGAGTAACCCAGAAACTGGGGGATGTCGAACCCGAAGGAAAAGAACTTCCCCGTGCCCGTCAGGGTGATCGCCCGGACCGATGGGTCGATGGCAAGCTCCCCGAAGGTCCGGCTCATCTCGTCGATCAGGTTATCGTTGAACGCATTGACCTTTCCGCGGCGGATCACCACCCTTGCAATCCCGTCATGGTCCGTTCTGGATATGTACTCCATGGCTTCCTCCTTTTATGTCGGCGGTCAGAGACGCGCCCATTATAAAAAGGAGGGAGAATCCGTTTTTACGAAAAGAGCGTGGTTATTTCTTTTAAGACTGTTAAGGAATGTTATGCCGACGCAAACGCAGGAAGCGAGAGCCGATCCGGTCCGCCGGTAAGAACTTCGCTGCGCGATGGGTGCGGCTTGACGGCGCGATAGGTGTGATAATTCCCCGCATGGGTGTATCGAGCGTCCAGCCGGCCCGGCCTCACCGCCGCGATCCCCGCTGCCAGATGTCCAGAAGGACGATGGCCTTGTCTTCCGGCAGCGGCCGCAGCCCCCGCTCGTACCCGGAAAGGGTCTGGCGGGTCACCCCCAGGGAGCCTGCCAGCTCCTCCTGCCGCAGCAACCGATCGGCCCTCAACTGCCGGATCAGGGCCGGGTTTGCCTGCAGATCCCGAACCGTGGAAGGTACAAACGAGAGGGCTTCCCGCTGCCTTCGCCTTTTCGGGGAGAGCCTTTTCCGCGGGGCCTCGCGGATCCGCCAGAGATGCTCGGAGAGCTTGACGGTCAGGGACTGGTCCAGCCACTCGCCGAAATAACCCCGCCCGCGGTCGGGCGGCTCCAGGACTGCAGAGGTGTCCAGCACGCCGATTTCGGCAAGCCGCTCGTGGGCCCGGATGAAGGCATCCACCGTCCTGCCGGGAGCATGCCAGAGAATGGCCTCGCCGCAGAAATCGAGGATCGTTCTCGGTGTGGCCGCGGGCTGCTGCCCCTTCTTGCCGGCAATGATGCCGAGCATGATCCAGTAGGTCCCCAGTTTTTTCGCGAAGGCCTCCGTGTAGGGATTGAGCCTCAGGAGCGACTTGCTGTAGTAACCGATCCATCGCAGGCCCTCGGGGTCGAGGAAGTGAGACAGGGCCTGCCCGCAGCGGAAACGGAAGGCCGTCCATGTCCGGCCGTCCTTCTTGTACTCCATGTCCAGGATGTCGAGAAGCCTGTCCGGCCTTTCCCGGCCCAGGCTGACCGTGCCCCCGCCCCGGTAGTCCTTCCACGACATGGTCAAGCGCATATCGGCGAGCCGAAGCACCTCCTGCCGGAAGTCCTCGAAGAGCGTGCGGGAACTGCCGTGGCGCAGGTTCACACCCCTGAGTTTGGCGATCTCATCGAGGCCGATCCGGGCAATCCCGGTCAGGGGATGGCCCAGGCGTGCGATGCGGGACATGAGGATGAGGAAAACATCGGCAGTCTCCACGGACAGGCGCGAGACAATCTGCCGAAGTTTCCCTGAATAGATGAAATCCATTCGGGGAGTGGAGATATAATACGGGTGGATGAGAGATCTGAAGTTGGGCGGGCTCTCGAAAAAGAGGGAAATCCTGCCGTCGCGTGCCTCGTGGCGGTAATAGGGACGCCCGAAGGAATTCGACTGCCAGCGCGGTTTCGACCCTCCCGCGTAAATGGCGCGAAGCGTCGCCATGATAACGGGATTCGTCGGGACGGGGAGTTCTCCCCGGTCCGTCAGTTGCCGATCCTTGCCTTTTTTCGGCTCCAGCGACCTTTGCATGGAGTTGATCCTCTGCCGGGGTTTGGCTGATGATATCCCTTTCCGCCTCCTGATACATGGATTATTACCTGCGGTCCGGTCCGATTGCAATACCCTGCCCGTTGATTTTTCTCACCCATGACGATACGGTCCCTTCCAGTTGCTCTGCTTGTGGCGGTTCAACAGCGGGAAGAGCGTGTAGCGAGTG
>DCVI01000204.1:0-1225 GCA_002327315.1 Syntrophaceae bacterium UBA2192
GCGGGAAGAACTACGAGCCCTTCCGGGTGAAGAACGTCGAGGACGCAAAGGCAAGCGGCGCCGAGGCGATGGTGTACCTCTGCCCCATGTGTTTCACCATCCTCAACAAGAAGGTGCGCGAGGCGGGCATGAAGAACTACATGGTGAGCGACATCTGCCGCCTTGCCCTCGGCGAGGAACTGCCGGCGGACAAACCCCAGTGACCATCGGGTGCGGACGGCACAGGAAGGTACTTGCAAAACACGATCCGGCTCGTTGCAATGACCGAAACGCGAAAGGAGGTGGACCCATTGGCTGAAGAGATCAAGGCAGGCTGCGCAAGGCCGACAGGGGGACTGGTCGGCGAAGAGACTTCAGGGGATAAACCAACCGAAGCGGCGGAGACGAAGAAGGAGGTGAAGTCCATGGTCATGATCGGCAGGAAGGCGCCCGATTTCATGGCGCCGGGATATTTTCAGGGGAAGTTCATCAATGTTCATCTTTCGGATTATCTCGGCAAGTGGGTGCTGCTCTGCTTCTACCCCGGGGACTTCACCTTCGTCTGAGCGACGGAGATATCGGCGGTCGCCGATAGATACCCCGAGTTCGAGAAGCTCGGCGCCCAAGTGCTTACCATGAGCATCGACAGCGTCTTCGTCCACAAGATGTGGGTGGATTACGAGATCTCCAAGATGGTCAAAAAGGGGGTCCCCTACCCGATGCTCTCGGACGTGGGGGGCAAGGTGGGGACGGCCTACGGCGTCTTTGACGACGTGGCCGGCGTGGAGACCCGCGGCCGCTTCATCATCGACCCCGACGGGGTGATCCAGGGCTACGAGGTGCTGACCCCGCCGGTGGGGCGAAACGTTTCCGAGAGCATTCGCCAGCTGCAGGCCTTCCAGCACGTTCGGAACAGCGGCGGCACGGAGGCGACGCCTTCGGGCTGGCGCCCCGGCAAGCTCACCCTCAAGCCCGGGCCGGACCTGGTCGGCAACGTCTGGAAAGTCTGGAAGACCGACATGGAACGCGATTGACCCCTTCGGAGTGTAACAGGTGGAATCAGGACAAAACGGGCTGAAAGGAAATGATTTCAGCCCGTTTTCTTTTTTCCTCGATGACGAAGAAGAAGGGGGCGTGATCGTCAAAGAGCGTTTTTGGCCCGGACAGAATGCCGCGTCAATCAACCCGGTAAGAGTGAAAGGAACGGACATGAAGCCGAAAACGAAGATTGGAATCGTGATCTGCG
>DCVI01000204.1:1303-19559 GCA_002327315.1 Syntrophaceae bacterium UBA2192
CGTCGGCTATCCCCCCTGTCCCCATATCGAGGCATTCAAGGCCTTCCTCGAAAAGCGCTACGGGGTCAAAGTCGTTGTCGGGACGCACCCCATACCGAAAAAGTACCTTGTCATGCACACCTCACTCGGGACGTGGGAGGATTCCAGGTGGAAGCCCCTCGTCGCACCGACCCTGACCGATGAAACGACCCGCGAAAATTACGATTAGAAATCCTCACCGGAGCCTGGTAATGAGATGATCGATCGATTGTCTCATTTAATTCTTTTCCTGATGGTCTTTCGCGCGGTGTCATCTATAATAGGACGATAAGAACCTCTTGAGTCAGGAGGGACTTGGCCATTACCAACTCTTTCCTGAAAATCCTCACCCGCCTTGTCATGGCCGAAATGAATTTCAAGATGATGATGTAACTGCGCATCCAGGGTGCAGATCTTTGATGTCTTCCATTTTGGGTACCTAATTTCGGGGGTGACGCCATGCAGAATTTCGTATTCGAGAATCCAACCAGGATCATTTTCGGCCAGGGGATGATTGCCCGAATCGGCAACGAGGTCAAACGGTTCGGAACGCGTGTCTTGCTTGTCTATGGCCAGGGAAGCATCAAGAGAACCGGGATCTATGATCAAGTCCTTGCCTCCCTCAAGGAGCCAAATCTGACCGTCGTCGAATTTCCCGGCGTCCGATCGAATCCGACTCTCTCCCACGCGCTCAAGGGGATCGACCTCGCGCGAAGCGAAAAAATCGAGGTCGTCCTCGCCGTGGGCGGGGGCAGCGTGATGGACACGGCGAAAACGATCGCGGCAGGCGCCAGGATGGACCCCGGGGACAATCTGTGGGAGTTTTTCACCTATAAGAAAAAGATTCGAGGCGCACTTCCCGTCCTGACGGTTGTCACAGTCTCCGCCAGCGCCTCGGAGATGAATTCCGCCGCGGTGATAACCAGAGAGGAGGGCGCCCAGAAATTCACCATCATTTCCCCGTTTATTCAACCCCGGACATCGGTTCTCGATCCGACGGTCCTGTATTCCCTTTCCCCCGACTACAGCGCATACAGCGCCGTGGACATCATAGCGCACCTGCTGGAAGGATATTTCAACAATAACGAGTCTGAAAGCCTTCTGCAGGACCGGTTCGTCGAAGGTCTCATGAAAACGGTCATGGAAAGTGCGGAGATCGTGCGAAAAGACCCTCGACATTATAACGCAAGGGCGAACATGATGTGGTCGGCGACGCTGGCCTTCAATGGTTTGACGACGGCGGGGATGGGCTTTGTGAGTTTCCCCGCCCACATGATGGAGCATTCGCTCAGCGCTCTCTATGATATTGCTCACGGTGCCGGGCTCAGCATCACGTTGCCCGGCTGGATGAGCTTCGCCGCGCCCGGCAACCCGTCGAAATTTGCAAGATTGGGGCGAATCATCTTCGACATCCGGGAAACCGACGATCGGAAGGCGGCAACCGAGGGAATCCGTCGCTTGAAGGGCTGGTTTTCGTCGATCGGCAGCCCCGTGTCGCTCAAAGAGGCCGGCATCGCCGAGGGGGATATCGGCCGAATCGCGGAGAATGCGTCAGGGACCGCCGGCGTGTGGGGGATGAAAAGCTACACCCGGGAGATTATCTCCGACATATTGCACCTCTGTAAAGGGTGAGAATCGAAGTCCACGATGGGCTGATGTATACAAGGAGGGATGCCTATGAAAAGGTATGGAGACTTTATTACGTCCGAGGAAGAACTGGCGTTTTTGACAACCGTCCGAAGCTACGTCGAGAAAGAAGTGATGCCGGTGCGCATGCAGCTCGATGAGGACTACGCCGTCTTCGAAAAGGCTTATGAGGGTCTGGTGAAACTCGGCATCCAGAAGCGGGGTTTTTCTCCCGATTACGGAGGCCTGGGAATCCGCTCAGGGCCCACGGTCTGCGCCATTTCAGAGGAGATATCGCGGGGGGACAGCGGCCTGTCTCTCCACACCCTGATCATCCCCTGGTGCCTGGCCGCAGCCATGGGGGCCCGCAACAAGCTGCTCATGGACAAATTCATACCCCTGTTCTGCGAAGACACGCCGCGCTGCGGCTGCATGGCGATTACCGAGCCGGCAGGAGGGTGCAATATCGAAGACGCGGCGGAGCACGCCCGCACCCTGCGTACCCGGGCCAAACTCGAAGGGGACCAATGGGTCATCAATGGCGAGAAGATGTGGCCCAGCGGGGCCAGCATCGCCGATCTCTATTGTGTCGTTTGCACGACCGATCCCAACTTGAAGGAAGAAGGGTTTGCTCTCATCTACGTACCAAAGGATACCCCCGGGCTTTCCTTCGGCAAGCCGGAAGAAAAGATGGGCATGAAGGTAACGGACATAAACACGGCCATCTACTTTGACAACGTGAAGGTCCCGAAGGAATATCGTGCCGGCGGCCCCGGACTTGATTGGCAGCTCTTCAGGGCCAACGTCAGCTGGGGGCGATTGACAAGCGCCCCGATTTCCCTGGGAAACGCCCAGGCCGCTTTGGAAGCTGTCATCGAATTCACCAAAACAAGGGCATACGGGGGAAAACCGGTCCGGAACCATTCGCTTCAGGCAGCCATGATCGCCGACATGGCGATCGGCATCGAATCGGCGCGCGCTTTTTACCTCTCCGTGGCGGCCATGTTCAACAATCGGAAAAAATACGGAACACCCGGGGAGGATTACCTTCTTGCCCGCGCCAGCGCAGCCAAGGTGCATGCCTGTGATGTGACGGAGATGGTCTGCAGCAAGGCGATTGAGTTGATGGGTTCCTACGGATATGCGCGGGAGTACCATGTGGAGAAGTACCTCCGGGACAGCAAGATCATCCAGATATGGCTGGGCGGCGGCCAACTGGGCAGGCTGGACGTTGTTCAGAGTTATTACCCTTACATCAACGGCGGCAAGTAACAATAGGAGGAATCATCATGGCACTGAAAACTCCCGAGCAATATGAAGAGAGTCTGCGAAAAATGAAGTTTAAAGTCTATTTGATGGGTGAACGGGTTGAGAACCCCGTGGATCACCCCATCATCAGGCCGTCGATGAATTCGGTCAAGATGACCTATGCCTTGGCCCAGGACCCGCAACATGAAGAGCTTATGACGGCGACCTCCCATCTGACGGGACAGAAGATCAACCGTTTCTGTCACATCCACCGGGATACGGAAGACCTCGTGAAAAAGGTGAAGATGCAGAGGCTCTTGGGCCAGAAAACGGGGGCCTGTTTCCAGCGCTGTGTGGGGATGGATGCAATCAACGCGGTGGACAGCGTGGCTTTTGAAATGGATAAGAAACTCGGCACGAAATATTACGATCGATTCATCAAGTTCCTGAGGATGATGCAGGAAGAAGACCTGACGGTGGACGGCGCCATGACCGACCCCAAGGGGGACCGCAGCCTTTCGCCGGGCAAACAGGCCGACCCGGACCTCTTCACGCGCGTGGTGGAAAAAAGAAAGGACGGAATCGTCGTTCGCGGCGCGAAGGCGCACCAGACCGGAGCGATCAACTCCCACTGGATTCTTGTCATGCCGACGATGACGATGACGAAGGAAGACAGCGATTACGCTCTTTCTTTTGTCGCCCCTGCCGATGCCGAGGGCATCTACTACATTTACGGGCGCCAGTCCTGTGACACGCGGAAACTGGAAGGCGGCACGATCGATGTGGGGAACAAGGAATTCGGCGGCCACGAAGCCCTGATGGTCTTCGATAATCTCTTTGTCCCCTGGGAGAACGTCTTCATGTGTGGCGAGTATGAGTACAGCGGCCTCCTGGTGGAACGTTTCGCCGGCTATCACCGCCAGAGTTATGGCGGCTGCAAAGTCGGCGTCGGCGACGTTCTCATCGGAGCGGCTGCTCTGGCCGCCGAATACAACGGCGCCGCCAGGGCATCCCACATCAAGGATAAACTGATTGAAATGGTGCACCTCAACGAAACGCTATATGCCTGCGGGATCGCCTGTTCGGCGGAGGGCCACAAGACCGCTTCCGGGAACTACCTGATCGATCTGTTGCTCGCAAACGTCTGCAAGCAAAACGTCACCCGCCTTCCTTATGAGATTGCGAGGTTGGCGGAGGACATCGGGGGCGGGTTGATGGTCACGATGGCCTCTGAACAGGACTTGCGCCATCCGGAGATCGGCAAGATTGTGGAGAAATACTTCAAAGGAGTGGCGTCGGTGCCCACGGAGCATCGATGCCGGATTCTGCGGCTGATTGAAAATGTCACGCTTGGAACAGCGGCGGTCGGATATCGGACCGAATCCATGCATGGCGCCGGTTCACCACAGGCCCAGAGAATCATGATTGCGCGCCAGGGAAACCTGGAGCAGAAAAAGAAACTCGCGAAAGACATTGCCGGGATCAAGGACTGACGGCACTCAGGATAACCTGTCATGGTGATGAGAAAAGAAGTGAGCGAAAGAGAGTCCTATGCCAGGTTCGATATCATCAATGTAAGGCAACCCGGTCAAAATTCCCCCACGCATTCTAAGAAGGAGGAGAGATCTCATGGCATCAGTGGCTTTTTTAAAAGAGTGCGACATCTTCCTGGAACTGAACGACGCGCAGATTGCAAAACTTGTTGCGATTGCGAAGGAGGAATCGTATCCGACGGGGACCCTGCTATACAAGGAAGGGGACCCCTCGACTCAGCTGTATTTGGTAGAACAGGGGAAGGTCTTCCTGGAGATGAAAAGTGACATGGGTCCCACCCGGCCTCCCATGCAGGTCACCATCGACGTCGTGACCCGTCGGGAGGCCTTCGGCTGGTCCGCCTTCGCGGAGCCTCATCTCCACACCCTGAGCGCTCTCGTCGCGGAACCGACGAAATTGATCGTCTTCGAAGGCGACAAAATGAAAGTCCTGATGGAAGAAGAATGCGAGATGGGTTTCGGAATCATGAAAGGGATGACGAGACTGCTTGCCTCGAGGCTTAATCACACGAGGGTACTGCTCATCGGCGAGAGAGCCCTGGCGACCCTGACGTCGAACACAGAATACGCCTGAGCCGGGTTGCAAAACGAAATCAAGAAGGGATAAAAGGCGAGGACCGCCGTATCTCAAATAAAACGATGACTCCTGAGCTTTATCAAAGATGATCCATTTCAAGGGGTGATCCACTCATGATCTGTCTTTGCGTTATGAGGTTCGTAAGTGAAATGAGCAGCTCTGGTTCTCACCAACTCTTCCCGTGATGTGCAGATTCTCAATTCATGTCTGATCAAGCAGTGTGGATGACGTTCATATCCATGGACCCTGGAATAAGGAAAGCCGACACATCGAAACCAGTTGATGCCGCTGCACTGCACGGGTAAAATGGTTTCAGCCGCTTTTATGACAGGAGGTGGATCACGATACGCTACGGGTTCAAGAAAGAACTTCTCCTCCCTTACGAAGAGGTCGTGGCGAAAGTGACGGAAGCCCTGAAAAAGGAGGGTTTCGGCATCCTCACGGAGATCAACATCAAGGACAAGCTGAAGGAGAAGCTGGGGGTCGACTTCAACCAATACGTCATCCTTGGCGCATGCAACCCGCCTAACGCCTACAGGGCCCTCCAGGCCGAGCCGGATATCGGGCTCATGCTCCCCTGCAACGTCATTGTCTACGAGGCGAGAGGCAAAACGGTCCTTGCCGTCGTCAAGCCCACCGTTGCCATGCAGATGATCGACAACAAGGACCTGGGGAAAACGGCCCTGGAGGTTGAAGGGCTCCTGAAGAAGGTCTTTGACGCCGTAACCTGAGCCATTGTCAATGCCCGCCGTCTACACACCGTATCTGCATGGGCATGTATCTTGATCTTCGACATGCATCTTGTTCGAAGCGGCTGATTTCCTTATAATGTCATCGGGGGTAAGGAGGGGCCCCTGTCGAAAGGGATCACCACAGCCGGTGCGCCCGGTTTCATTCCGATCCTGGTCTTTATTTTCCTTGTGCTCGTCACTGCGATCCCGACTTCCGCCAGGGCTCAAGAGCAGGCCTTCACCCTCACCGATGCCGTACAATATGCCCTGGAGCACAACAACGAGATCCGCGCCGCCGGGAGCTCCCTTTCCGCCAAGAAAGATGACGTCGGGGTGGCCCGGAGCCACCTCCTTCCGAAGATAACCTTCGAGGAGCGCGCCCTGCGGACCAACAACCCCACCTACGTCTTCATGTCAAAGCTCAACCAGGGTCTCTTCACCCAGCAGGATTTTGCCATCAACAGCCTGAATCACCCTGACCCTTATAACGACTTCCTGACCCAGTTTGCCGCCGAGCAGCCGATTTTCGTACCGAAGGCATGGGTAGGCCTCGACATGTCGAAGCGCGAGCATGAGGCCGGCAGCATTGAGCTTGCACGCAAGAAAGAGGAGATCGCCTTTAAGGTCTGCCAGGCCTGGCTCATGGTTCACACGGCGAGGGCCCAACTCAACGTGGCTCTAAAGGGGGTCGAGGATGCGCAGGAGCACTACCGGATCGCAAAGCTGCGCTACGAGGCCGAACTCGGCATGTACGCCGACACCCTGCGGGCAGGCACCGCCGTTGCCGAGTCGAGGCAGCGCAAGGTCACGGCGGACAAGCAGCACAACCTCGCACGGCGCATGCTGGGCCTTCTCCTCGGCCTTTCCGGCTCGGCCGATGTGGCAGGCGAGATCCCCGACTTCCCGCTCAAGGATGTCGAGGAGTACACCAGCTCTTCCCAGACCCGCGGCGACGTTCGTTCCATGGAGCTCCGTTACGAAAACGCCGAGAAAAACATCCGCATGTCGGAAACGGATTATCTGCCCTATGTCGGAGTCGGCGGGGGATACCAGTGGAACGACCCCGCGAATCTCTTCGGCAGCTCCGGCGACAACTGGCAGGTCTCTGCATTTCTTCGCTGGAACCTCTTCGACGGGGCAAAGCGCGAGTACGAACGATCGAAGGCGAAACACCAGGCCAAACAGGCCCAGGAATATCTCCTGGGGATGAAGAAGGCAGCAGCTTACGGACTCTACCAGGCACAACTCGGCGTGGAGGAGGCAAAGGCGAACCTGGAGCTGGCCCGGGAAGCGTTGAGTACGGCTGAGGAGGGCACGCGACTCGTGCAGATGCGCTACGAGAACTCCTTCTCTCCCATCGTGGACCTGCTGGATGCCCAGGTGGTTCTCGACAGGGCGAGAGCGGGCCTCGTGGCGCGTGAAAACGATTACCGGGTCGCCGTCCTCAATCTCGGCTGGGAGAGCGGGACGATTCTCAAGGACCTTGGCATTGCACAAGACGAGAAGAAGGAATGACGATGATCAAAACGGCGGAGAAGAAATGGAAAGGGGGCTGTATTGCGGCTCTGATCTTCTTGACGCTTCTCGCGGGCTGCGGCGACAGGGTGGGCCCCGGCACTGCGGAGGTGAAGAGGCAGGCGATAACCGGGGTGACCGTAACAGCCGTGCAGCTCTCGAAGACCAGCGATGACTACGAAACATCGGGCACGGTGAGGGCGAAGGTCACGAGCAACATCGCAAGCCGAGTCACGGGAACCGTGACGGCCGTCCATGTCCGGGCGGGCGAGCGCGTGAAAGCAGGCCAGCTCCTTGCCACGATCGATGACCGTGAGGCAGCCCAGAAGGTGCGTGCCGCCGAACAGGCCGTCGAGTCGGCAAATCAGAGCCGGTCCATGGCCGATCTCACATACCAGCGCTACAAGAGGCTCCATGACGAAAAGGCCCTGGCCAGGCAGGAGATCGACCAGATCGAGACGCAGAAAAAAGTGGCCGGTGCCAATTACGAGCAGGCGAAGGCCGGCCTCGAGGAGGCTCGCGTCTGGCAGGGATTTACCCGGATCACGGCGCCCGCCGCCGGTGTGGTGACCGACAAGCGAGTCGACCCCGGAAGCATGGCCATGCCGGGAATGCCCCTTTTTACCATCGAGAGCGACGGGGGCTTCCAGCTGGAGGTGTCCGTGGACGAGGCCCTTTCGGGGAAGCTCCAGGTCGGGACAAATACCGCCGTCGCGATCGATACCATCGGACTCAATACGACCGGGAAGATCATCGAGGTTGTCCCCGCCGTGGACCCGGCAACAAGGACCTTCATCGTGAAGATCGCCCTCGCAGACAAGGGACTCAAGAGCGGACTCTTTGCCCGGGTGCGCCTGCCGCGGGGTGAGCGCGAGGCGCTCCTCGTCCCGAAGGGGTCCATCGTGGAGAAGGGCCAGCTCACGGGGCTCTATGCGGTAGATCCCCAGGGGCTCGTCACATACCGCCTGGTCAGGACCGGGAAATCCTACGAGGGCGGCATCGAGGTACTCTCGGGGATCAACGCAGGCGAACGAATCGTCACGGCGGGGCTGGAGAAGGCCATCGACGGAGGCCAAATCGCACCGGGAGCCGCCAAATGAGCGACCGTATCGGGATTGCCGGCAAGATTGCCCACGCATTCATCCAGTCGAAGCTCACGCCGCTCATCGTGATTGCTTCGCTTCTGCTCGGGCTTTTTGCCGTCATTGTGACCCCCCGCGAGGAGGAGCCGCAGATCGTCGTCCCCATGATCGATGTCTACGTGACCTACCCCGGCGCCTCGGCCAGGGAAGTGGAGGAGCGGGTCACCCGCCCCATGGAGAAGCTCCTATGGGAGATCAAGGGCGTTGAGTACATCGACTCCATCGTGAAGCCGGGGGTCAACCTGACCATCGTGCGATTCTACGTTGGCGAGGGCATGGAAGACAGCCTCGTCAAGTTCTACAACAAACTCATGTCCAACTACGACCGGATTCCCCCGGGGGTATCCCAGCCGATGGTCAAGGCCAGGTCCATCGACGACGTGCCCGTCCTCACGCTCACCCTCTGGAGCCAAAGCCCCCGCATCTCGGGCTACGAGCTGAGGCGGGTGGCCCTCGAGCTCTGCACGGAGATCAAGAAAGACCAGAACGTAGCCGAGTTCACCGTCATCGGCGGCCAGCGCCGTCAGGCCAGGGTTGTCCTCGACCCGGCAAGGCTCAAGGTCTACAACACATCCGCCTTCCAGATCATGGACGCCCTCGGCAAGTCGAACGTTTCACTGCCGTCAGGCGCCTACCCCTGGCAAAACCGCGAGATTCTCGTCGACACGGGGGGTCTTGCTGGCGAGCATCGACGATGTGGCCCGGGTTGTCGTGGGCGTCTATAACGGAAGGCCCGTCTACTTAAAGGACGTGGCCTCGCTCAAAGACGGCCCCGAGGAGCCGGGCAATTACGTTTTCATGGGCCTCGGGTCCGCAAGCCGGCGCAAAGAGATCCCCGGGGACCGCGCCGGGCAGAACGAGGCCGTTACAATCACCATCGCCAAAAAAAAGGGCGCCAACGCCAGCGTTGTGGCACACGAGGCGCTTGCAAAGGTCGACGCGCTCAGGGGCCAGATCATCCCCTCGGATGTGACGGTCACGGTGACGCGGAACTACGGCGAGACGGCAAAGGACAAGTCCGACGAGCTGCTCCAGCACATGCTCATCGCTACGATATCCGTCATCATCCTGATCGCGCTCGCCTTGGGCGCGCGCGAGGCCATCGTCGTGGCCGTGGCTGTCCCGGTGACGCTCGCCCTGACGCTGTTCATCAACTACCTCTACGGCTACACGCTCAACCGGGTGACGCTCTTTGCCCTCATTTTCTCGATAGGCATCCTCGTCGACGATGCCATCGTCGTCGTCGAGAACATCCACCGGCATTTCAAGCATCACGGCACCGGCGTGGACCAGGCCGTGAAGGCCGTTGACGAAGTGGGAAACCCGACGATCCTGGCCACCTGGACGGTCATTGCCGCCCTTCTGCCCATGGCCTTCGTCTCAGGCCTCATGGGCCCCTACATGCGGCCCATCCCCGTGGGGGCCTCGGCGGCCATGCTCTTCTCGCTCCTGGTGGCTTTCATCGTGAGCCCCTGGATGAGCTACAAAATACTGGGGAAAGCGGTCAAGACGGCACATCACAAGCCGGAAAAGGATTTCTACCCCCTCTACGAGAGGATCATCGCCCCGCTCATGGACAGCGCGAAGAAGAGACGCCTTGCCCTTGCCGGCGTAGGGGGCCTGCTGATGCTGGCCATGGCGCTCGTTCCCCTCAAGCTTGTTACCGTGAAGATGCTTCCCTTCGACAACAAGAGCGAGCTGCAGGTGATCATCGACATGCCCGAGGGCAGCGCCATGGAGAAGACGGCGGCGCTGGCCCAGGAGATGGGCGGGTATCTCAAGCGCGTACCGGAGGTGACGGACTATCGGCTCTACGTGGGGACGGCGGCGCCCTTCAACTTCAACGGCCTGGTGCGCCACTACTTCCTGCGTGCGGGGTCGAATGTGGCCGACATCCAGGTCAACTTCGTTGCCAAGGGGGACCGAAAGGACCAGAGCCACGACATCGCCAAGCGCATCAGGCCGGGACTCAAGGAAATCGGCGACCGATACGGCGCCCGGATCAAGGTGGCAGAGATTCCGCCGGGCCCGCCTGTGCTCAGCACGCTGGTGGCCGAAGTGTACGGCCCCGACACGACCCGGCAGATCGAGATCGCCCGTCAGATTCGCGACATCTTCGAGAAGACCCCGGGGGTGGTCGATGTGGACTGGTACGTCGAAGCGGACCAGAAGAAGCTCATCTTCGAGGCAAACCGCACGAAGGCGGCCGAAAACGGCGTCTCGACGGAAGCCCTCTCGCAGAGCATGCGCATCGCCCTTTCCGGCGCGGTGGCGGGGCTTGTCCACCTGGATAAGGAAAAAGAGCCCGTGGAAATATTCCTCCGCATGTCCCTGGAGGACCGGGCCTACCCCTCGACCCTGAAGTCCCTCAACGTGCCGTCCCGGCTTGGAAGCCAGGTGCCGCTGGCAGAGCTTGTGAGCGTTCACGAGGGCGTGGGCGAGAAGACGATCTATCACAAAAACCTCAAGAACGTGACCTACGTCATCGGCGATGTGGCGGGCACCGAGGAGAGCCCCGTCTACGTGATTTTGAAGATGAAAGACGCCGTGAAGAACCTCAAGCTTCCCGAGGGGTATGAATTGAAGCAGTACGACGCGGTCCAGCCCTGGCTCGAGGATACCTACTCGATGAAGTGGGACGGCGAGTGGCACATCACCATCGAGGTCTTCCGCGACCTGGGCATCGCCTTTGCCGCCGTGCTGGTCATCATCTACATCCTGGTGGTAGCCTGGTTTCGCAACTTCCTCACGCCAATCGTCATCATGGTGCCCATATGGTGCCCATCCCCCTCCCCCTCGTGGGAATCCTCCCCGGCCACTGGATCTTCGGGGCCTTCTTCACGGCCACCTCCATGATCGGCTTTATCGCCCTCTCGGGCATCATCGTGCGCAACTCCATCCTGCTGGTCGACTTCGCCGAGCAGGAGTGGCGGGAGGGCAAGGACCTGAGGCATGCCCTTCTGACGGCGGGCGCCGTTCGCTTCCGTCCCATTGTGCTCACCGCGGCGGCCGTCGTGGTGGGCTCCTTCGTCATGATCTTCGACCCCATCTTCCAGGGCCTGGCCATCGCCATGATGTTCGGCGCGGTGGCCGCCACGGGCCCCACCCTCGTCGTCATCCCTCTGCTCTACTATGAATTTTTCCGGAATAAGAAATCGGCGGGACTCGAGTAGCGTCCATTGAAAACGATTGCACGCGCATTGAAGCCTGATTGCGCACCCCAATATCTGAGAAAGGGGGTATTCACCCTCACCTCTGTCCTCTCCCCTCAAGAGAGAGGACGCTTAAGGAATGGGGTCTTTCACTGGCGCCCCCGGTCCCCGCAGCGCCTGACGTGAGCCAGGCGAACGTTGCTGCGGGGTAAGCGAGCATAATATTCTGACCTTCCTGATAGTGATCCTTTCTTTTGACTTTCCCTCACGCATCCCATATTTAAAAGCAATCATCACGATGTTGAGGGGATGGCGATGAAGCGAAGAGCATCCGTCTTCTTCCTGCTGGCAGGTTTTCTCATTTCTTTTTACACGGTTTCTGTCTCCCGGGCGGAGGACATCCGGCTGGTCGTACGGGGCGATGATCTGGGAATGACGCAAGGGTCGATCGCTGCCTTCGAGACGGGTTTCAAGGAGGGCGTGTTGACCTGCGCATCCCTCCTGGTCGTTGCCCCGTGGTTTGAGGCAGCTGCAGACCTGATCCGCCGCAACCCCGACTGGTGCATCGGGGTCCACCTCTGCCTGATCGGTGAGTGGCAGGGTTACCGCTGGAGGCCGGTTCTGCCCTGGGGCAAAGTCCCATCGCTTGTCGATGCCGACGGGTTTCTTTTTCGCGCGCCCGACGAGCTGTGGTCGAACAAGCCGAAACCCGAAGAAATCGAGGCCGAATTCAGGGCGCAGATCGACCTGGCGCTGAAAAAGGGCGTGAAGCTGCAGTATGTTGACCTGCATTATGATGCCAACGATGATGTGAAGAGAATCACCAGGAAGCTCTCGAAGGAATACGGGTTGCCGATATCGGGCACCCTGGGCGAAAAGTACGCTATAAGCGTGTACAAGACCCCCGTCGATCAAAAGCTGGAGGCCGCCCTCAAACTGATCGATCGATTGACGCCGGGCCTGTGGCTGTGGGTGGCCCATCCCGGAATCGAGTCACCGGAACAAAATGCTCTTGTCCACGCGAGCCCGGAGGACCGATTCACGGACAGCGGCGTCGGGCGGCACCGGGCCGCGGAAACCAATGTGCTCACGAGCAAAGCAGTGAAAGACGCAATCGCAAAGAAAAAGATCCGGCTGACAACGTATCGGGATCTCCGCTGACAGGGGTCCCCGTATTGACACCGGAAAACAAGGCGATAAGCAAAAAGAGGCAGGGATTCCCCCCGCCTCTTTTTTTACACTCTCCATGCTGCCCGCGGCAGGCAGAACCGGCGCTACTTGTTGGCCTGCGTCAGGTGCAACTTGTAGTTGTGCTTGCGCCCCTTGGCATCCGTTACGACCATCACCGCTTCAACGGGGATCTGGTTGGTGATCCTGTACAGCTTCCAGCCCGGGGAGCCGGGGGAGTCCGTCAAAGGGGTGATCCTGACGATTTTCTGGCCTGCCATGTTCTTGGGCACGTCGTAACTTGCCACAACGTCGTAAGGCAGAGCGCCGCCTCTCACCATCAGAAGGTACGTTTTCGCCTCGGGCATAAACTGGGCCTTAACCTCGAGGATCGACTCCGCGTAAAGCCAGTAGGTCAGATGAACCTGGGTCTCTCCGGGAACGATCGTTCCCGCCGCCGGCCTCTGGTCGGCCACCTTGCGGTCAAGTTCCTTGCGGGCCGTTGCTGTGCTCCCGCCGCCAACGTGAAGGCCGAGCGCCTGCAGTTTCTTCATAGCATCATCGAAGGGAAGATTCCGAACGTCCGGAACGGTAACGTTCGGCGGCGGCTTGTAGGAATACCCCCTCAGCCAGACCTGAGTCGTCTTCGCGATACGCGTTCCCGCCGCAGGTCGTTGCTCCCGAATTTCACCGGCGATCAACTTGTCGTCGCGGGTGCGGACCAGCGAGTATTCTTTAGTCGCCTTGTCGTAGCTCAGACCGGCTTTTTCAAGCGCGGCTTTCGCTTCAGCGTAGGTCTTGCCGTACACGAGTGGCATGACGGTCTCGCCGAACGCCTCCTTTACGTTGGGTGCTACCGTCACCTTCACTGCCGGGGCCTGGTACATGTAGGCCGTCAGCACGACCCCGCTGCCCTTGACGGCCTTTTGCCCTGCGGCGGGGTTCTGCTTCGTCACCTTGCCGTGCTGGGCCTGGTTCGCAGTCACTTCGAAGCCGATCGGGCCTCTCAGTCCGACCGCTTCGAGCGTCTTGACGGCCTGGTCGGTCGTCATGCCGACCACGTTGGGAACGGTCACCTGCTGCTGCGCCTGCACCGGAAGCGCAAAACACACGGCCAGCACGACGGCAACAAAAAAAATCAAACGTTTATTCATCTGCCTGCTCCTCGCTCCTTGTTGATTGCGTGAAGAACTCCTGCATTTTGCGTGCAACGGACTTGATGTCCTACTGGGCGTCCTTCTTCAGGCTCAGTTCATATTCGTGCCTGGCGCCCTTGGCATCGGTGATCACCATCTTCGCCTTGGTGGTAATGTGAGGAATGATTCTGTAATCGCTGGTGAGGACCTTGGCGCCGGGAGCGCCCTTCAGCGGGACGATTTCAATCAGTTTTTTCCCTGCCACAGGTACCGCTTCGTAGGTCAGGTCGATATTGAACGGCGGGGTGCCGCCCTTGATCGTCATGAAGTATCTCTTTTCGTCCGGCATGGGAGTAACCCTGACATCGATGGCGCCAGGGGTGTACTTGCCCACCTTGATCCCGACCTTCACATCTTTTTTGCAGACGCTCTTCGGTGCGACTTCCATCCAGATGACCTTGCCGTCCTGCTCAGGCCATGCGGTTTCCTTTATTCCCGTCTCGACACTGCAACCCGATGCATCGAACTTCTTCCACGCCTCGTCGCGTGACAGATTGAAGACGTCAGGAACGAGCATTGGTTTGGAAGGGGGAGGGGGTGCTTTCCCTGCGGTAAGTAATATCTGTGACCCTTTGGCGATCGGAGCCCCGGGAGCAGGTTTTTGCTCCAGGATCTTATCTACATGACCCGGAGTGCTCACCTCCCGATATTGTATTGCTATCCTGATTCTGCCCGGGTCGCCGGAATTGACGGATTTCGTATTCCAGGCACTGATCTGAGAAACGGTCTGCCCGATAAAATTGGGGGCAAGTGTGGTTTTGCCGACGGAAATGATCACCGTCTTCGATCCCGCGGTCTCCGCAGCAAAAGAAAATACCTTACCCTGAAACTCCGGGGACGAAACATCCGCATAGGTCGCCTTGGCCGTGAACCCTGCTCTCTTCAGCGTCTCAACTGCCTGGGCTTCTTGAATGCCAACCACATTCGGAATGCCGTTGACGGTTTTACCGCTGCCGAAAACGCCGACGATCACACCAACCTTGTTGGTGCCCGGGTTTACATACCAGTTCTGGCCGACAATTTTGCCGTTGCTCGCGGCGTCAGCAAGTGCCTCTGTAGCCAAAGCCTCGTAGCCGACCTGGGCCAGCGTCGCTTTCGCCTGCGGTATAGTCATGTTTATTACATTAGGTACGGGCGCCTTGTACCGGGCAACAGCCACCGAAAACGCCTTCGACCCCTTGGGGACGGAGAATTGCTGCTCCACAACGTAATTGTCAATGGCCTTGTTTGTCGTATCCTTATAACTGCTCACGGTCAGATCGTATCTGGATTTTTTGGCAATCTCCCTGGCCTTGTCGAGCGGCATGTTGTTGACCATCGGGATTGGAACCGATGTCGCCGGAGGGGGAGTGGCAGGGTTTTTAGAAACCGGGGGCGCCACGGCCACCTTCACGGTCTCCACGTACAAATAGGCCGTGAGCACGACCACGCTGTTCTTGCCGGCCTTCTGGCCTGCGGCCGGGTTTTGTTTCGACACCTTTCCGCCCTGGGTCGGGGTCGTCGTCTTTTCAAGTGTGACTGACGTCTTCAGGCCGGCCGCCCGCAGTGTCTTGACGGCCTGGTCGGACGGCATGCCGACCACGTTGGGGACGGTCACCTGCTGGGCCTGCGCCGGCACTGCGAAAACCGCCAATGCGAGAGCCGCAACCGCTAAAACAAAAATATTCTTCATCGCTTACTCCTTGCCGATTGCGTGAAAAACTCCATCATCTTGCGTGCAAAAAGACATCCAAAAGGCAAAAGCCGTCCACTTGAAATAATTTTTATAACGCAGCAACGTTCGACTGGCTCACGTCAGGCGCTGCGGGGACCGGGTGCGCCTCTAAAAAATCACTACCCTGATCTCCCTCTCCCCTCCGAGGGAGAGGGTTGGGGTGAGGGGGAATCATCCGGCACCTCAAGCGTTCAGGGTGCGCAATCATGTTTGGTTCTTTCCTTACCGGGAAGCCCCGCGAAGCGGCATAAGGCTTCAATGCGCGTGCAATCGTTTTCAAAGAGGGTATCGGCAGGAAGCGCCGGATTGTAAAGCGAATAATCCATCACGGGGCAGCAGCCGGGAACGGATCTGACCTGCAAATCCGATCCATGCCATATTGGCATCGGGCCGGCATCTATTTCATATCATTCGATATTTTACTTCAGAGGCCGCAATGGAACATCTCCATGAGCGGGGCCGGATCCGCCTGCCGGCGCGCTGCGGGCTGTAAGTGCCTGATATAATTTGCTTATGACAGAAAGGATTCGGTGCCGCCCTGTTGGTATCGTCCATGCTCATGGGATGGTCAATCTTGAAAGGAATGTCGCTGCTCCATCCCATGAATGAGCTTTCTCACAGACATCATACGAAGCGCACCCGCAATCAAGGTGGGTTCACCCTCATTGAATTGATTGCGGTTCTTGTCATTCTCGGGGTCCTTGGCGCCGTGGCCGCGCCGCAATTTATCGGTCTGAAGACGGATGCGGAAAACAAGGCCGCCCTGCAGGCGGTGGCGGAAGGAAAAAACAGGCTCATGCACCAGTACGCAATCAAGCTGATGAATGCAGACACGAATGTCAACGATCTTGCCGGAATCGTCGCAGCCGTGGACACGGATGCAGGCGATTACAGACTGAGTTTTTCCGTGGCGGCAAGCGAAGTGGAAATTACTGCGACGGGCGTTCAGGAAAGAGGCGTCTTCGGGCAGGCAAAGGGAAAATGGAAAAACCGATGAACGCAGCCATGATGGGTTCACGTTGCGAGTCACGATCAGCGGTAGCGAGGCAAACCGAGACCGGCTGATCTCGTTTTTTTGCGGGAGGGATTATGCAGGAGTCGATCCCCGTCAATGAACTGAAAGTCGGAATGCACGTGACCATACCCGGGTCATGGTTCAAGCACCCCTTCATCAGGAGCCAGTTCGTCCTCAACTCGCAGAGGGACATCGAAAAAATGATGAACTGGGGGCTCACCAGGGTGAGCGTCGAGGATCCGGTAAGCGACATTCCCCGCGCAGTCAGCCACGATTCCTTCCCGGAGGCTTCCCGGGAGCCGGAGACGGCAGAGGCCATGCCCCCGGACCTGATGGAGGCCCTCCACGAAAGAGGAATCGCCCCGGAGTCCAGGGCCGCCGCCGTGAAGGCCTGTTCAAAAATGGCCATGAAGCGGCTCATGGAGAATACCCCCGACGAGGAGATGATCAGTGCGGCTAAAACCGGGTTTTACGAGGTGATCGACTGCATCCTGGAAGAGGATCATCTGAACCATTACCTTCTCGCCATCCGGGATTACGATGCCTACACATACTCGCACTCCGTCAACGTGGGGGTCTTGTCGCTGCTGGTTGCCCGGAGATACTTCGGCCATTCGGACCGGCACGACCTCCGGGAGCTTGGCATCGGTTTTTTCCTGCACGACCTGGGGAAAATCCGGATCCGCCCCGACGTCATCATGAAGGAAGGCCTGCTTACCGACGAGGAGATGATGGAAATGCGCAGGCATCCCCTGTACGGGTTCGACATCCTGAAAGAGACGAATCAACTGACCACCGAGTGCAAGCTGATCGTGCTGGAGCATCACGAACGGGAAGACGGCCGCGGCTACCCCTATGGCCTGTATGGAGGTGAAATTCACGAGTACGCGCGGATCTGCGCGCTGGTGGACATGTACGATGCCCTGACGTCGGATCGCCCCTACCGGCAGAGGCTGTTTCCGTTCCAGGCGCTGAATCTCATCCGACGCAAACTGGCCGACCGGACTCAAAAAGAGTTGTTCGAGAATCTCGTCCTGGTTCTCGGGGAAAATTAATCCATTGAACGGCAGCAAACACTGAACTGGAGGTAATTGAAGAGATGAACTGGTTAAGGAAAAAGAGGGAACAGAAGGGATTCACCCTCGTCGAGCTCATGATTGTAGTGGCCATCATCGCGATTCTCGCGGCGATCGCCATCCCGCAGTTCACGGAGTACCGCAAGCGCGGCTACAGGGCCGAGTTGAATTCGGACCTCAAAAATGCCTTCACGGCAGCGCAGGCCTATTTCACCGATTATCCTGCCGCATCCGTGGATGCCTTGGCGAAGATTTCGGGCTATGGCTACCAGAAATCGTCGAACATCACTTTCAGCGCGGGTAATCTGACCGTTTCGAGCGGCACCATCACACTCGTTAACGGGGCTCTCCCCGCCGGAGCCAATACCGGCACGGTCGCCAGCACCGGCGTCATCACAATGCCCTAACTCCTGACAACCGGGCGGCCTGAGAAGGAGCAGGCAGCCGAAACTTGAGAGGCGGAGAGCCCTCCCCGCCTCTTTTTTTGTACACGCTATACGTCACTCGCTACACGCTCTTCCCGCTG